>NZ_JBYCCT010000007.1:0-39335 GCF_057473865.1 Coleofasciculus sp. H7-1 | reverse complement strand
CGTCGTGCGTCAGGCAAACTGGAAAAGGCTTCCACAATGGCAAGCGTTCTCATAGCTCGATAAGAAAAATTCGTTGAGCTTTAGCTTACTGGATTTCACCCTCTCTGTCTAGAATGAAATAGCCCTGCCCCTTACCAGGTAGGGAAGGGGCTGTTCTTGTTAGGTTTTTTGAGCCAACTGAGAACCGCTAATAGCGGCTGTTTGTTCAGGCTTTTGAAGCCATTTTGTCCGCACAGGTTCCAGTCAAACAAGCTCGATCCAAAGTCACGCCAGTCAAGTTAACACTATCTAACTCAGCGCAGAGCAAATTTGCTCCAGTCAAATTTGCCCCGGCAAGATTTGCACCCCGCAAGTCTGCTTCTTCTAGATTCGCTTCACTAAGCAAAGCGCCCCGTAAATCCGCTTGGCTTAAGTCTGCACCTTGCAAATTGGCACCGCTCAAGTTAGCACCCCGCAAGTCAGCACTCCGCAAATCCACGCCTTGCAAGTTGACGCTCATCAAGTTAGCACCGCTCAAGAAGGCACCGGCAAAAGACGCTTGCGTGAGTTTCGTTCCCATCAAGTTAGCGCCTCGCAAATTTGCACCGCGCAAGTCAGCACCGGATAAGTCAGCTTGCATCAAGTTAGCGCCCAGCAGGTTCGCCCGCAAGTCAGCGCCTGTTAGTTGCGCTTCGATTAAATTTGCACCATCGAGACGGGCGCGTTCTAAGTTGGAGCCACTAAAATTTGTGCCAACGAGGTTAGCACCGGCGAGATTGATGCCTCGCAAATCTACTCCTGAAAAATCTTCGTCTTCTAAATCTGTACCTTGCAGTTGCTTGAGTTTGCCGGAACGAATTGCTTGAATGTCCATTTTAAGGATTGAAGGATTGCGAATGGGGAAAAAGTTTTAAGTTGTAAGATTTGTGGTTATCGCGTCTGAGTTTTGCATGAAAGAACTATCTTTTCAATCAAAACTCATAACTTCCATTACCCATTCCCCATTAATGAAGGTTGCACGGCTGTACCGCCATAGAGATTTGCATCCAAGAGCCACATTCCCGCCGTCACTTTGGTTGGCGTGACAGGTAGACTCAAACCCTGTTGCATACCCATGACGAGGAGTGATAGAGTTTCAACCAATTTGGGATCGAAGCGATCGCCTTGTTGTTGCCGACACTCTTCTATAGCTTTTGATAAATTCTCTTCGCTGTCGGGATTGGCATTTCTCGCTTGCACGAGTCGCCACTGAAAGTCTGCGACTAATCCCAAAATTCTCGATTCCAAGGGAATTTCATCACCAGCTAACCCGGCTGGCTCACCCGTGCCGTTCCACCACTCGGTTTGGTGAGTGACGATTTGGGCAACTGCCCGCAGTTGTGACATTCTTCTCAATACTTGCGCTCCCGGCACCAATGGACAAGTCAGCGCATAACTGGGTGCATCCTCGTCGTAGCGACTCGACTTAGCAGCAGCCAGAACACTTTCCGCTCCCTGCATCGGATCGATGCGGTGCAGCAACCCGGCAAGGCGCAGGCGTTTCATCTGCCAAGCGGGTAAATCTAGTAGTTGCCCTATCATTTCGGAAAGTGCCACCACTTCCGCTGCTGCCATTGGATTGGTAATATCTGCCATATCCATCAGCTGCGCCATCCGCAAGAATGCCTGAATTTCATTGGAAACTAAATTCCGATCCAGCGCTTGTTGGCGAGATCCAACGGGGATGTCTAGATTTGTGCCAGTCGATATATCTTCTTGCCCATGCTGGAGATACTCCACCACGGAAGACACCACTGAACTTAGATTCTCTGGGGTTGCTAAGGATGGCTGGATTGACTCTTTACAGGCGATGAGTTTTTTCTCTAGTTCCGGGTTGTAGCGACCAATATGGGCGATCGCTAAATCCACCGTCTCTTTCACCAACTCTGGCTCAAACGTCCACAAACCATAGAACTTACGCTCCAAATCTGACGCGGGTAGCCCTGCTGCACCATAATCTTCTTCTGAAATCTCTTGACAAAGCACCATTGCCGTGTATGTTGGCGAAAAGATGATTAAGTGCCATTCTTCAGCCACCGGGTCGGATGTGTCTAATGCCACTATATCTACATTGGGCAGTTGGCTGGTGGGGTGTTCGGTAAACCCCGTATCCGGTGACGCCATGATGGCAATCTGACGCGATTTCTGTGCAATGTCCCTATAGCGATCTGCTTCTTGCAGATACCATTTGCCTCTTTGGAAGGCGGCGATGGTCAAGGGGGAACTGTCCTCAGTTAAGATGTGGTCTTCCAGGGCATGACACAGGGCAACGAGGGTGTTTTTGTAGTACACCCCAAATCGAATCGGTCTTTTACTCGATCTGTGGGCAACTTCTAGCTGTTGCAGAATGGAGCCTTCTAACATAATTTTGGTTTTATTAAATGAACCGCAAAGACGCAAAGAACAAGGAAAGAAGAGAAATGCAGGCTAGGGTGGGCAATGTCTACTTAGCAATTCATGAAACTAAGATACAGTAACTAGGTGTTTTTCTTTTGACTGAATAGGTGCCGCGAGGGCTTCTTCTAAGTCGGCGCAACCAAGTTTCTCCTCTAGAATTTTCATCACTTCTCGACCGAAATCGTTAGGATTTTGTTGCCATGCTTGCAGGCAAACTTCACCGAAGAATGAGCCGAGGGGTTCTGGATTCCAAAGTAATTTTTTAGCTGTCCACGGCATTATACTCATCGGGTTGTATCCTGGTTTAAGGATATTCTTATCGAAGGCATATTCTTCTAAATGAGTATGGGGTTGTAAGCCAATAAAGAAGATTGCCGGTTCAACTTTATCCGCACCAAAGATTCGCTCTAGCTCCCGGTGATAGGCAATGGTTTGGCGAATTGTTTCATGAGTTTCGTCTATTACATTAAATGAGTAATTGACGGAAACTAAGTCGTTGAAGCCTGCTGCTTTTAAGTCGCGGCAATTTTCTAAGACTGTCCGCAGGTTATAGCCCATCCGCATTTTCCGCACAAGTTCTTGGGAACCGCTGGTGATGCCGATTTCAAAGTAGTTCATGCCGGTTTTCGCCATCAAGTCGCATAACTCAGGCGTTAAATTGTCTGCCCGAATATAAGCTGCCCAATGGATGTCTTTCATCCCAGCGTCGAGGATTTTCTGCAATAGCTCAATGGCGTCATCGATAAATTTCCGAGCTGGGATAAACTGAGCATCGGTAAACCAGAAGTTACGAATTCCTCGGTCATAAAGTTGTTGCATCTCGGCGACAACTTCATCGGCTGGGTTAATCCGTACCTGCTTGCCCTCAATAACTGTATAAATGCAGTAACAACAGTTGTGGGGACAACCCCGCTTTGTCTGCACGCCGACATAGAAATCTTCGTCTTGCAGATAATATTGAAACTCAGGCCAAATGGTTTCGATGTAGTCGTAATTGCAGGCGGTTTTTTCGATATTAGTGGGACGTTCGTGGATCATGCGATCGCGTGGCGTTGTCTCTCCCACCACATAGCATCGTTCATCCCGAAAATCTTGCCCTCGCAGCATTTTTTCCAGCAGCGCTTCGCCTTCACCCACCGAAACAACTGTCCCGGATGGCAGACTCTTACCCAGCTGTTCGTAAAATACGCTCACAGCACCGCCACCGACAACGGCTTTGGCTTCTGGATGATATTTTTGAGCGCGTTTGAGTCCCCGTTTGATTAATCCCAGGTTGCGCCAGAGTTCGGTGTAGTATGCCGTGGTGACGCGCAGCCCTCCCAGTGCCCCGCGCAATTTCAGCAGCGGATTTTTGGCGTAGTAAAACTCAAAGGCGTGCTGGAGTGGGTTGCCACCTCTGCCTCCCACGGGCGCATAAATCTGAATATCGCGCCAGGAAAATACCAGTAGTGTGGGTTTGAATTCATCGACACAAGTATCCAACGCCCCAGTGAAATCCAGAGGCGGCACGGTTCCCAAGTCAAAGATCCGCTGTTCTACTTCTGGGAATTGCTTGTGTACGTGATCGGATAAGTAAACCACTCCGATGGGGAAAATCGGGTTGCAGGGGAGGCGGACGTAGAGAATTCGATTATTCATCGTGGTTTTTTGTATCTAAATTTACTACTACTGAGATCGAAAGCGACAAATGCGATCGCTTTCTCAAAAATTCTTCTGACTAAGACTTGCTCTCAGGATTTGAGCCATGTTGGGTATCTTTAGCGACTAGATGTGAATCCGCCATTGACCCGCAGGAATTACTGGCGACAGCAGCACCTCTGTATCTATAAATGAAATGATTCTGAAAGGTCTTTATATAACTTTACGATAACATTTACTATCCTCAGTCTCGCCCTGATTTTGGTTCTGGAGGCGAAAAAGGGAACGCAACGCTGCAAAAATCGCTCCAAGATCGGAAGTCTATTCTCGGCAGCAAGCCGAAATTAAGCACGAATTCATTGCCGATCCTGAAGAAATCTTTACTTCGCTGGCATTTTCATCTAGCAAAGCTGGCATGAGGCGTGGGGAAGGTGTTTTGACAGGGAGTAGTGGCCCAAGTCGGAGGCTAAGGCACGGGGAATTGCCCTTACAATCGCAAGTAGCAAGGATTACTAAAAGTGGAATTTTTGCCTCTAACTTTGGGGAGATATCTCACCAAAATACTCAGTTGGTAGTCGTGTTTACAACAAGCCGGGATCGCCCAATGTTAGCTTAGTTATTGTAATCTTCAACAGTGGCGCAAAGCTCCTCGGCAGTTATGGCTCAAATACTCGATCCCCTTCCTTCTGGTAACAGCGATCGCATTCTCTGCTGCTACGTTAATGCTACAAGCCACATTCAAATTGCTCGGATTAGTAATCTTCCGAACTGGTACTTTGAGCGGGTTGTCTTTCCAGGACAACGCTTAGTGTTTGAAGCAATACCAGAGGCTCATCTGGAAATTCATACAGGGATGATGGCGAGTGCCATTCTTTCAGATAAAATTCCGTGCGATCGCCTGTGTATCAACGAAGGCAATGATTCCGAGTATAATACAATCGACCTACACGATGAGGAAAAAAAGGCAATAAACGATAACACCCGGAAGCTTGAAATCCAGAAAAAAAGAAATTTAGAAACCGTAGAATCTTTAACAACCGCTTATATTGGCTAGTTTTGCTGGGAAAATTCAGTAATTTTAGGGTTGTCATGAGCGACAACTCTTTTTTATGGGATTTTCAGCGATTAGCGATTAGCTTTTAGAGGAATTGACTGGTAAATTCTCGTATACTTAGGTAGACAAATTCTTTTTTTTCTCACTGATATAGCAGTCCTAAATGATTCGTGAAAGCAAGATCCTAGGGCAACTCTTACGAAGTCGGGGATCTCAAGGGCTGGTATCTCACCACTAAAATAGGATTGCTATAGCGCCAAGCGAACAGCTTAAGATGAAAAGTAGATGCGGCTGTAGCTGAATGTAAATAAGTAACGAGTGAATCTACCTTCCTTTCTCTGGCTCTGGAAAATTGCTGCGTGGTCGATGGGCTTGTCTCTGTTAGCCTACCTATTGCTGGGAGTCACTGGCAGTTGGATGTTTGCGGCTCGTCAGCAAAGAAGTTCGCAACCGCGATGGTTGCGTCTTTTTCACTACGCTACTGGCGCAATTCTGGTGGCTCTCGTCTTGCTGCTGCTAGCCATTGGGGTTGTCGGCACGTTAGGTCATTATGGCAGCCTCGCTCACTCGGCGCACTGGATTGCCGGTTGGGTCGTGGTGGTATTAGTGTTGCTCTCAGCGGGAAGTGCAATTCTCATTAATCCCAACCGAGCTTGGGCGCGTTCGGTTCATATTGCAACCAATCTGGTGCTATTGGTGGGATTAGCCTGGGTTTCGCTAACCGGCTGGAGCGTGGTGCAAAAGTATTTACCTTAGATTTAACTTAGATTTAATCTTTCTAGTTGGATGACAATTTTTCTGCTGAAGAAACCGGCGAATAGGGGTAGGTTTCCCCGCCTCTACTTTTTCAGGACAACCCGCTCAGGACTTACGCAAAGCTTATACATATAGCGTTTTTTCGGGTTCAATCCCCCTGTGGTTGCCCTCAGATGTAGTGATGTTGTGTAAGTCCTGCCGCTGAGAAATCCGTCGGTGGGGTGAGTGGAACTGACAGAAAATTCGTGAAAATACACAAAGTTATTTCCTTGAGCTAACAGCTTAGGGTTTTTGACTAGGCTAAGATGAACTAAAGTAAGCCTTCACCCCTAATCGATGCGCGATCAAATAATCCCTGGCGTGATTTTCGTAGTAGCTCTGGCTATTTTTTTAGGCGGTATAGTGGGCGTGCGCTTCCCCCTCGGTAGTCGGAGTGCGAGCCAAGTGCTTCCTGCGGGTACTCAAACTACAACACCATCGCCCTCTCCTACGCCGACCGCTACTGTTACCCCAGCGCCAACCGTAACCCCTACGGGAACAATCCCTACAGTAACGCAACAGCAACCTGCAACTCGCAGCAGTCCGTATACCATACCAGCCGAAGAGATACCACCCGAAGAAGAGCCGGTACAGGCGCTGTGGTAATCGGTTTTTAGAAATTAGAAAAGAATGCAACGTGGGATGCGCTCTCTACGGAATTAGTGTAAGCGATCGCATTCACATCGCCCTAAAGTCTTATCGATCGGCAATTTCAGTAAGACAAGCGCGATCGCCTTGGTTAATCTCATAGAAATATATGCGGCTCTAAGTTCCTGCAGAACGGGAACTTAGAGCCGCAGATGCCTGTAACTTTGATAAGGACAAACCTTCTTATAAGACTTTTAAATTTATTTTTTTATTCTACAATTAGATTTAAATAATTTACGACCTATTGTTAACCAAGATATAATTTAAATTAGCTAAAATTATATTTATTTATTTGTAGGCAAATAGTTATGAAACGACGGCACTTTCTCTGGTATTCCCTAATATTAATCACCAGCTGTACGGTAGCAAGTAACCCTAATGATAGAGATTCGCCTTCATCTGCACAAAATTCCCCTGAAAAGCTTCGATTTACAGTGACAGATATTCAAAGTCTTGAACAGTTGCAGCGCGATTATGGGGAATTGCGAATGGCACTAGAGGAGGTACTGGAAAAGAAAATTGAGTTTGTCCCCGTTGAAAGCTACACAGCAGCAGCCGCCGCCTTACAGTCCGATCAGCTAGATTTTGTTCTCACAGGTCCCTCGGAATACGTGGTGATGCGTGCAAGGACAAACGCAGTTCCTGTCATCGGTATCACGCGACCCAACTACCATGCAGTTATCTGTGTCTCTGCTAACAGCAAGATCAAGTCAGTAGCACAGTTAAAAGGTAAAAAAATTGCCATGTGGCAGGTAGGATCGACCAGCGGTTATCTTGGTCCCACCAAGTTTTTGATAGACGCTGGATTAGATCCTAAATCTGACATAAAAATCCTCATGTTAGGAAGTAAGGGACTACCCGCCTTGAAAAAAGGTGAGGTTGATGCTTGGGGAGGGTCTGCTGTTAAGTATGAGAAATTCCTCCGAGATGAAGGCTTATCTGAGAGTGAGTTACCACTAATAGTGAAAGGACCGCTTCTTCCCAACGATTTATTTGTTGCCAGTAGTAAGCTCGATCCTGACTTCGTTAAAGAGATGAGTGAGCGCGCAATTAAAAATCAGAATAAACTGATTCAAAGTCTTTTATCCGTCGAGGAAGGTAAGTACAAAGGCTCTCAGTTAGTTGCGGCGAATGATGCTGATTACAACATGATTCGGGAGGTCTATAAAGCCATAGGACAAGGCAGTTTTGTTCAATAGGTTTAATCACTTGATTCGACTCTTTTGGGGATATTTGGTTTATGCTTTTTAAAACCTTTAGACTTTCCTCAAAGAGTCTCCAAGGACACGGGTTGCAGATAAGCCTAACTTTAGATAGCCAAGGGAATACCTTGAAATTTCCTACAAACTGGATAGGACGCTTTATTCCGCACTTGAGTATAGCCAAAAAAATTGGTTACGGCTATTCTTTGGCTATCGGCATAGCAGTTCTAGGAACAACGATTGGTCTAATTAGTGGAGATTACTACGAAAAACAGGCTCAAAAGCAGCTAATAATTGCCGAGAAGCAGCAAAACCTCCTCAGTAATTTAGAAAATGCTGTTGGCGAAGTGCGATCGCACCCACAGCGGCTGGTTACTGTACTAGGAGAATCAATTTGGTTTGACTACGAAACTGCTAAGTTTTTTAGAAGTGTTAATCGGATCGAGGCACTGTTAACTGAATTTAATTCTTTTATAGATAGCTACCCCGATAACTTAGCAACAAAGGCTACAGAGTTAAAAGATTTATTGAAGGGTTATGAAACAAATACCGAATCCTACACTTACTTAATTAAGTTACTCTGGCAGCAAATCGAGCCAGCTAACTTGAAACCAGAGGAGATTTCGGTAGCACAGCAACAGTTGTTGAATTCTATCAGAAGCACAACAGCAACTAATATCACTGTTAAATTCGATCGACTGGCAGAGAGTTTAACTGGGTTGAAAGAAACGGCAGAATCTCAACAGATGCAAGCAAGAAACCAGCTTGAGCAAGCACAGATACTCAGGCTGCAAATTGTTGTTGGGAGTATGCTGCTGTCAGTTACGATCGCGGTAGCGTTGGCGATTATTACTACTCGTGCGATCGCTCGTCCCCTAGAAGCCGTCACTCAAGTTGCTAGAGCAATCACCCAAGAATCTAACTTTGACCTCCGCAGTCCGGTCACAACTGAGGATGAAGTGGGGTCATTAGCAACCTCTCTAAATTGTCTGGTGCAGTGGGTAGGAGAATATACCCACGAACTAGAGTTAGCTCGTCAGACACTAGAGGAGCGAGTAGAACAACGAACTGAGGAATTGACACAAGCGCTCCAAGAACTTCAACAAACCCAATCTCAACTCATTCAAACTGAAAAAATGTCCAGTTTGGGAGAGCTAGTTGCTGGCATCGCTCATGAAATTAATAACCCCATCAATTTCATCTACGGTAATTTGGAACACGCTAACGTTTATACGCAAGAACTGCTTAATTTAGTACATCTCTATCAGCAGCAGTACCCCCACCCTACCCCTGTCATTCAAGAGGAGATTGAAGCAATTGACCTGGACTTTCTTACAGAAGATTTTGCCAAAATACTGTCTTCTATGAAAATGGGTACTGAACGTATCCGGCAAATTGTTTTGTCTTTGCGAAACTTCTCCCGCCTTGATGAATCTGAGATGAAACCAGTCGATATCCATGAAGGGATAGAAAACACGCTGTTGATTCTCAATCACCGTCTTAAGTTGGGGATTGAGGTAGTCAAAAACTATGAAGATTTGCCTCTAGTTGAGTGTTACCCAGCTCAACTAAACCAGGTATTTATGAACATTATCAGTAATGCAATTGATGCTTTGGAAGAGGCAAAGAACAAAAAGGAGAGACAGGAAGAGGGGGAGCAGAGAAACAAAGGAGAGTTCCCAATCCCCAATCTAAAATCTAAAATCCACAATCCTAAAATCCACAATCCGCAAATTCTAATTCGCACGGAACGGTTCAACTCTAACTATATTCGAGTGGGAATTCGTGATAATGGTTCTGGAATTCCTCTAGAAATTAGAGACAAGCTGTTTAATCCCTTCTTCACTACGAAGCCGGTAGGTAAAGGCACTGGCTTAGGACTATCCATTTGCTACCAAATTGTTGAAAAGCACAAGGGGAAAATCGAGGTTATTTCGGAGCCGGGACAAGGAACAGAGTTTGCGATCGCGTTGCCTATAAAAACCCACAACTAAGTAGGTAAATGTAAATAAACTTAGGCTCTTGATGGTTCATCGCCATGAACCAAGGCTATTTCATTCTGCTAAAACCCGCCAGGGACTTAAGTCCACGAGCTAATAGTCCAAGTCGTCTAAACACGACTCAAATACTAATGTATAGTCGTCTAAAGACGACTTTAGCTATGAGGCAGGGGTTTCAACCCCCGGCGGATTACTCTCCCCCATTGAGATAGAGCAAAGATGAATCGTGCCTTTTCACCACTCCAACAGTTTCTAATCACTTGGCTGCTCGTTCTGACAAGCGGTTGGGTGACGATTTTGGCTCTGAGATATGTGGGTGAGTTGATTAGCATTTTGCTCACCGCCGGACTGATTGCATTTTTTCTCAACTATGCTGTTGCCGTTTTGCAAACTTTCTTGCCCCGGAGTGTAGCAGCGATCTTAGTTTATTTGATAGCAGCTTTAACGCTGGTACTCATTGCCCTGACTGTAGTGCCGCCAGTGTTTAATCAGGGGCGGCAATTGGTGACAAATTTACCTTCGCTACTGGAGTCTGGACAACAGCAATTAGCTACCTTCCAAGCTTGGAGTGCAGAACACAATTTGCCATTTGACGTGCGAATTTTGGCTTCTGAGTTGTTGGCACGAGTACAAGCGCAAGCCCAAGCGATCGCTACCAGAGGCTTTGGCTTAGTATTAGGCACCTTTAACTGGTTTTTTGACTTAATTCTAATTCTCGTCATTTCATTTTATATGCTCATTGATGGTGAGCGAGTTTGGCAGGGACTGACGAGTATTTTCTCACCCAAAATTAAAGGCGGTTTGACAGAATCACTGCAACGAAATTTGCAGCGATTTGTGTCGGGTCAGGTGTTATTGGGTGTGTTTATGGCGACTACTCTTTCCCTAGCATTTTGGGCATTGCACGTGCCATTTTTCCTAGTATTTGCGGTTTTTATTGGGTTGATGGAAATCATTCCCTTTATCGGAGCAACTTTAGGAATTGCCACGGTTGTCATTGTGGTAGCGTTTATCAATTGGTTTCAGGCGCTGCAAGTCTTAGCCGTAGCGATCGCACTTCAGCAGATAAAAGATAATTTGGTCGCACCTCGCATTATGGGCAATTTGACAGGTTTATCCCCAGTCATTATCTTCGTCTCTCTCCTACTCGGAGGGAAATTGGGAGGATTGTTAGGGGTGATTTTGGCAATTCCCCTAACAGGTGTCGGAAAAAGTCTTGCAGAAATTGTCCTCAATCCCATGCTGCCACCCCAAACCGGATCGTTTTTTCACAACCCCTTTGCCAAGGAAGTCGTCATATCAGCACTTCCTGCGGCTTCCGCTACAGACACGGCAGGTAACGCAACCAAAGCAGAAAAGCAGGGGGCTAATGAACAATAAACTCAAATCTGGCATCACTTTTATGATGACCTTTCATCTCGCCCGAAATTAAAGTTCCGGGCTGATAGCCCAAGTCCACGAAGCGTGGACTTAAACCTTTGTTTGATCTGTATTGTTTGATCTGTATTTAGTCCTCTTGAGAGGACTTTTGTTGTTAGCCAGGGATTTAAATCCCTGGAGGTTGGTGCTAGCGGTTGGTGCTAGCGGTTGGTGCGAATGCAAGATGTGAGATGAACAATTCCCTTTTAATTATTCATTATCCTTAACCCAAGCTTGAATGCGGCAGAGGGCTGTTTCTAACGCAGATACTATTTCAATAACTCCCTCAAGTTGTTGATGGGAGGCGAGTTCCTCCAGCTTTTCTGCATTGTTTCTCATCCCCTCTACTCCGACGTTGGCACTCGCACCTTTGATGTGATGGGCTTCTTTTGCAAGACTATCAAAATCATTGATAGCGATCGCTCTTTTCACCAATTCCAGATGCTCTTGAACTTCCGTGAAGAACATTTGCAACAGTTCCAGCTCAAACCCCGTGCTGCCCTCAGAAAGTCGATGCAGATGTTCCCAATCCACCAAATCTCGTAAAGACGCTTTCTTTGGCGTCTCTACATCTTCCGGTGTGGCAACACCCCCACTGCTGACATTTGCACCCTGAAAAATCACTTCCGCCCAATGCTCAATTACCGCTGATAACTGTTCCCTTGATACTGGCTTACTCAAATAGTCATCCATCCCAGCATCAAGACAGCGTTTGCGGTCTTCTTTCATCGCGTTAGCCGTTAGGGCAATGACGATGGTACGGCGCGAACCTTCTGTTTGTCGCCGCCGAATCTCTCGCGTTGCTTCATAACCGTCGAGAATCGGCATCTGACAGTCCATCAGAACTAAGTCATAAGGAATTTTTTCTAATAACTGTACGACTTCCTTCCCATTAGCAGCGACATCGGCTTCATAACCCAAAGTGCTTAGCTGCTTGAGGGCAACTTTTTGATTAATCAGATTGTCCTCAGCCAGCAAAATTCGCAACTTGCTTTGGGGACTTGGGAATCGGGACTTGGGAATCGGGACTTGGGAATGCTGGGGTGAAAAATTCTTCTCCTCTGCCTCTTTGCCTCTGTCCCTCGGTTCCTCTTGCTTCCCCAAGATGGAGAGAATGGTATCCAGTAAGCGAGATGGCTTGACTGGCTTAATCAAATGGGCAGCAAATCCTGCCTTAGTTGCCCGTTGTGCCTCCCCTCGCTGATCGGCAGAAGTGAGCATAATCAAGGGTAAATTAGCCAGCATGGGATTTCCTTTGATTTGCTCGCCCAAAGTAATGCCATCAACGTTGGGCATTTGCATATCAATCACCGCCACATCATAGGGAATTCCCCACTCCAGAGCTTCTTGCAAAACTCTCATGGCGGCGGCAGCACCATCCGCCTCATCCACTTGCATCCCCCAGTGCGCCGCCTGAGAGCGAACCACTTTGCGGTTTGTGGCATTGTCATCGACCACCAGCAGACGCCGTCCCGCTAGATTGCTAGAAGTGTGGATGGCTGGTGTTATCCGTTGCGCTGGCTTTTTGAATGGCACCGTAAACCAAAACTTGCTTCCCTTCCCTGGTTGGCTCTCAAAGCCAATTTCTCCTCCCATTAAGCTGACGAGCTGTTTGCAGATGACGAGTCCCAAGCCAGTGCCGCTATACTTGCGCGTGGCGGAGGAGTCTACCTGGGAAAAAGGTTGAAACAATTGACTCATGTGTTCTGGGGTGATGCCAATGCCAGTATCGGTGACAGAAAAGCGGATAGTGACCTCCTCCTGTTCGCTCTTCCCAAGAGAATTTGGGGAGGTGTCTGATTGCAGTTCTGCCCTGACCACAATTTCACCGGCGTTAGTGAACTTAATGCCATTGCCAATCAGGTTGGTGAGAATTTGCCGCAGACGACCGACATCGCCTTGGAGGTGGGTGGGAACGTTGCGATATACCAAGGCAGCAATTTCCAGATCCTTCGCATGAGCTTGGGGAGCTAATAAATCTAAGACTTCTTCTACACAGGTGGATAGGTCAAAGTCTAAAACTTCGATATCCATCTCTCCAGCCTCTAGTTTGGACAAGTCCAAAATCTCATTAATCAGGTACAGGAGGGCATCGCCACTAATGCGAATGGTTTCAACAAAATCCTTTTGCTCTACGGTCAGGGGGGTGTCTAAAAGCAGCCCGGTCATCCCCAAAACGGCATTCATGGGGGTGCGGATTTCGTGGCTCATGTTTGCCAAGAAGGCGCTTTTGGCTTGAGAAGCTGACTCAGCTTGGTGACGGGCGATTTCTAGTTCCTGGCGCTGGCGGGTTTCTTCTTCTAGGAGTTGGGATTGAGCCAGGGCAATGCCGACTTGGTCTGCGAGTTGTTGCAACAGTTCGATTTCAAAGCTAGACCACTGTCGGGGCGAGGTGCATTGGTGGGCAATCAGCAGTCCCCAAAGTTGGTTTTTCTGCAAGATAGGGATGACTAATTTTGCCTTGACTGCCAACTGCTGCAAAAATTCCCGATGGCAAGGTGAAATCTCGGCATTTTCTACGTCAGCAACGATCCCGATCTGTCCTTGGCAGTAGCGCTGATGGTACGCTTCGGGGAAGACTTCCGCGCTGAAGGTTTGCCCTAATATGGCGGGTGGGCCAGAAACGACATTTTCGGTGACGACTGTACCCGTTTTATCTGCTCCCAGACGATAAATCACCACGCGATCGCAAGCGAGGGATTTTCGCACTTCCTCTACTGTGGTTTGGAGAATTTCTTCTAGTTGTAAGGACTGGCGAATTTTCAGGGTGATTTCGGCAAATAATTGCGATCGCAAGTTCTGCCGCTTTAATTCCTCTTGTGCCTGTTTGCGCTCAATCCACAGGGCAATCCTGTCCGCTGCAAATTCCAGTGACTGGAGAACGGATTCATTCAGGGGTTGACGGGCAAATATTGCCATCACTCCCATCACAGAACCTTCAACAATTAGGGGATATCCAGCGAAGGCGACCATTCCTTCCCGCACCGCCCATTCTCTGTTAATAATCTGAGGATCGTCTACGACGGAATTGGTCAGGTGGGGTTGGCGATTTTGGGCGATCGCGCCGATTTTAAATTGACCTACGGGCACGCGGCTATAGAAGCCCTCAATGTGCGTGTACATCCCGGCGCTGGCTTGCAACTCCAGCACGTTTTGCTCGCGGTTGAGCGTCCAGATGCGACCGAATGCCGCTTCTAGATGCCGCACCATTGCCTCGGTGCAGCGCTGCAAAATGCTTTGCAACGTGTCGCTCTGAGTGAGGGCAGAATCCACATCGGCGCGAAAGTGAGCCAGACGGACTTGCAGAGCCAATGCTTCTTCTGTTTGTTTGCGCTCGCTAATATCCCGCGTCACTTTGGAGAAGCCGCGCAGTTGTCCAGCGTCATCATATAAGGCGGTCACGACAGCGTGCGCCCAAAACCGCGAGCCATCCTTCCGCACGCGCCAGCCTTCGGCTTCGCTGTTACCTTGAGCGATCGCGATTTCTAGTTCGCTTTGCGCGATCGCTTGTTGATTTTCTCCTGGCTCATAAAAACAAGAGAAATGCTGACCGATGATTTCCTCCGCTCGATATCCTTTAATCCTTTCTGCTCCCGCATTCCAGCTCACAACATATCCCTTGGGGTCGAGCATATAAATTGCATAATCTTTTACCCCTTCTACGACTAAGCGGAAGCATTCTTCGCTTTTTCGCAGCTCCTCTTGCGCCTGCTTGCGACTGGTAATATCTTCGGAAATTCTTAATAAATACTGCGGGTTTCCTTGGGCATCCAAAATGGGTAACTTTTTAGTATGTAATATTCTTAAACCTTTATCTTTTGTCTGTATCTGCTCTTCTGGGATATCTAAAACTTTTCCGGTTGCCAGCACTTCTCGATCTGTGGCTGTGAAGAAATCTGCTTCTTCTTTGGTAAACAAGGCGTAGTCATTTTTTCCCAGTAATTCTTCGGTGTTACAACCAATTAATTCTTGACCCGCTTTATTGAAACGGACAAAATTAAGTTCTTGAGCATCTTTGACGAAAATCATGTGGGGAATATTTTCGACAATTGAGTTCAGAAATGTTTGGGTATTCCGCATTTCTTCTTCACGACGCTTGCGCTCGGTAATGTCATGAGCGACTGCGTAAATCGCTTGCTGTTCGGTCAAGGGCGTTGCTTTCCACAACAGCCATCGGTAGGAGCCGTCTTTGCAGCGGTAGCGATTTTCAAAAGAAATTGTATCTATACCTATAGAAATTTTTTGTGCTTGGGCAATGGTTGCTTCCCGGTCGTCTGGGTGGACAAATTCGATAAAGGGTTGGCTTTGCAGTTCCTCATTTGTGAAGCCGAGAGTCTTTGACCATGACGGATTCAGGCGTTTAAAATAGCCATCCATCCCGGCGATACACAGCATATCGAGAGAGAGGGTGAAAAATTGAAACTGTTCTTCTTGTGCCTTGTCGCGCTGTTCTATCGCCTGTGCCAATTCACGATTATTCCGCCGCAACTCCAGTTGCGTCATCACCTCCCGACTGAGCGCTTGCAGCGCCAACCTCTGTTCGGGACTCAAATCTCGCGGTACGGAGTCAATTACACACAATGTACCCAGTGCCAAGCCTTCTGGTGTCATCAAGGTAGCACCCGCGTAAAACCGGATGTTCGGATCGGAAGTCACTAGGGGATTAGTGGCAAACCGCTCGTCAGCGGATGCATCGCGGATGACCAACAGGTCGGTTTGCAAGAGAGCATGGGCGCAAAAAGCGATGTCACGAGGAGTTTCTTGCGCCGTAATGCCAACTTTTGACTTAAACCACTGCCGATCCGTATCCACTAAGCTAACTACGGCAATTGGCGTGCCGCAGATGTGTGCTGCCAAAAGCGTCAAATCGTCAAATGCCTCCTCAGCACTGGTGTCAAGGATTTCATACTTCCGCAGCGCTTGAATCCGTTCTGGTTCGTTATCAGGTAAAGGTGCTTTCATCTACGTTGTTGAAGGATGGCATCCTAATTTTTACAGGTGTACTCAAAGCAATCCCTATTTGTAAAGTTATTCAAATCGAGGGCGATCGCCATATCTTCTGCTCCGTTATGGCTTCCTTAAGCGCGATCGCCCAAATTTTCTGTTAACATCCGCAAAAATGCCGATTGCCAGAAACTGCTGGAACGTTCTAGATTGCCTTTAGTCAAGAGTAAAATCATTCATCAGTTTTATGACCAAGCAAGAACACCTAAAAATCCTATTAGTTGAAGATAGCCTTGTGAGTCAGAAGATTGTATTAAAACAGTTAAAGAAGTTAGGTTATGAAGCCAATGTTGCTGCCAATGGTCAAGAAGCGTTATGGATGAGATCCCAAGTGAATTATGACCTAATCCTCCTTGATTGTCAGATGCCGGTACTAGACGGTTATGAAACTGCACAAAAAATTCGTCAATTAGAAGGTGATGCGCGACAGACAATCGTGATTGCGATGACTGCCAACGGCATGAAAGCAAATCGGGAGCGCTGCCTAAATGTCGGCATGGATGATTATCTACTTAAGCCTGTTAGTGAGGAAGAATTGGCAGCTAAGTTAGAAAGTTGGAGTCGTGCGATTGTTAAAAATAAGCAGGCGATCGCCTTCACATCTATAGAATTACCAAGTAAATCCCTTCCCCTTGACTCCAGTGCCAACCTGGATGAATCAAATGTCAATGACTTGGTGGATTTAAATCGCTTGGACGATATAACCCTGGGAGATATGAAATTGCGAAAAGAAATTTTACAAGCCTTTTTAGAAGATACAAAAGTAAACTTATTATCGATAAAGTCTGCAACTTTTTCTAAAAATTTTGAAGCAATCGAACATAAAGCTCATCAAATTCGCGGCGCTAGTGCAAATGTAGGCGTCAAGGAATTAAAAATTTTAGCCGATCGATTAGAACTTCAAAGTCAGCAAAAAAACTTTAAAGAAGTTACTGAATTGGTGCTAAAACTAGAAAATCATTTCCAAAAGATTCAATCTTTTTTATTTGAGATAATTGACTGGGAGAAGTTGGAGGGTGAAACTCCAGTCGTTCTTGCCGCCGATCGGACTGGAGGCACGCAGGCTTGTTCCATGTCAAAAATTTTAATGATTGATGACGACCCTAGCGTTCGGTTAGTCGTCAAAAACTCACTCCAACTTCTAGGTCATGAAGTCATAGTAGCGGCTAATGGTGAAGAGGGATTAATGAAAGCAAAACAGCTACGCCCTCATCTGATTATTTGCGATTGGATGATGCCAGTCATCAATGGACTGGAAGTGTGTCGCCAGGTTAAATCCGATCCAGAATTATCTTTGACATTTTTTATTTTGCTGACGATTCGTGGGGATGTAAAAGACCGGGTGGAGGGTTTAGATACTGGAGCTGATGAGTATCTTCCGAAACCGATTGATATGAGTGAATTACGGGCGCGGGTGGGAGCTGGATTGCGATCGCAGCGGTTAACGCAAGAATTGAGCGAAGCGAATCAGGCACTGCGACAAGCGAATCAGCAATTGACTGCCCGTAATGAATTGCTAGAATCTTTGTCGCTGACCGATCAGTTAACGGGTTTATTAAATCGTCGGGCAATGGATCAGGCGTTACCTCATATGCTGCGGCAAGTCGGCACCCGCGATGCGAATACTCGCTATCGTTATTTGTGTGTATTCCTGATTGATGTGGATCATTTTAAGCAGGTGAACGATACCTATGGTCACACAGTGGGAGATTGTGTGCTGCAAGCGATCGCCGGACGATTACAGTCCAATGCACGCCCTAGCAGTCTGTTGTATCGCTATGGCGGTGAAGAGTTTGTCTGCATCACGCTGGGACTGAATTTGCACAATGGTTTAGAGTATGGTGAAAGTTTGCGCTCTTGCATCGCCGAGCGTCCTTTCAAGATTTCTAACGATCTGCTGCTACCCATTACTATTAGTATCGGTGGCGCGATCGCTAGCGCTGTTAATTTAGTTGATTCTCAAGATTTATTACATCAAGCCGATCGAGCGCTTTACAGAGCGAAGCATGAAGGTAGAAATTGCCTGCGAATGTTTTCAGCGTGGGAAAATATTGTTGAATTTGGTCACGCTTAAATTAGTTTATAGCAAAAGCAACTCTTTTAAAAGAAACCTATCTCAATAACTTATTATATTATATTTTATTTGAATTGATTCTCAACATTCTTAGTAATTACAACTGAAAATAACAATTATAAAAAGTATGAAATAGTGAATTAAAATTTTATTTCTGATTCTCGATAACTTGTCACTCGCTTCGCTCAAATTCAAAATTATCAATTTAAAATTCACGTATTACAATCCCCATCATCAAAAGTTGGGCATTGAATAATGATGTTTCGCAGCTTTTTTTACATAATTAAAATTCCTTGTGTACCCTAAATAAATTAATCAAAACTTATTTATTTCTTTAATTTTTAATTTTTAATTTTTAATTTTTAATTGTAGTGATTCCGAGCCTACCGGAAGGATGCCCAAAAGTTTAGATTTGCCGCCAGTCATCAGAGTAAAATTAAGATAGTTTAGAAGCCTGACAAAAGAACTTCAGAAAAGCGAGGAGTGCTAGTTGCAAGACCGCTGCGCTTACCCCGCATCCGCTTGGCGATGCTGTGAGGAGGAAATGAAAAATTTCAAACCAGGAAGCGTAGGAGCGATTACCGCAGGACCATTCAGTGATTTTCAGGGTGTTGTAGTCAAGTTGCAGCCTGGAGAAAAGATTGTCGTTGAAGTCGAAATATTGGGTCGCAAAGCAGAAGTCACGCTAAATCAAGAGCAATTCGAGTTACTGGGTGAAGACCCCCGTCCCCGCTTCCGCGACGAGATTGAAAAAGATATCGAACAGATGCTTCAAGAGGAATTTGATAATTGGTGGCTGAAGCAGTTGGATCGACCAGAGGATGATTTAGTTGCCGAGTGGTCTGCTTTCGAGGCATTTCGTCAAGAATTTGAGGCGAAAGCTGCCGTAGAACGACAGACTTTGCTAGATGCTTTTGAAGCATCTTTTACAGCGATCGCAGAACATGGTGTCTCATGGGCAAAACAACGCTGGGAAACAGAAACAGAACGCTGGACGCCAAACTCCTATCGGCACGAAGAATTCTACAAAGCAGCGCGTCAGCAAATTAAAGAATGCCCTGATGACTCAGGTCATTGGACGGATATCTGGCGGCATCTGTGGCAAGCGGCAAATGAACGTTCCTGGAAGGCGGAATATATGGCATGGCGTCAGGAAAATCTGCCGGATGCCGCCACGATCAAGCAGATGCGCCTGGATGCCCGACAAAAAGCGCAGGCGTTGGTGGAAATAGTGCGATCGCTGGTACAACAAACCCACGGCTTGACCTTACCCGACCATGTTTTCGCATTCTGGGCTTTCTGGCTCAGCTTAACTCCCATTGAGCGGCAAGAAATGCACTGGATTGCAACGCCTTGCGGTTTGTTTGATTTATTCAGTGAGGAAAGTTTGCAGCGAAAACCCATACCAGAACTTGACCATCGCTTACATTACCGCTATTACCGCGATCCGCCGGAGTTTCTCACTTTGCTGTACGGTGGTGGCGATGGTCTGCATTTTGGTCTTTGGTACGATGACCCCAGAGAACTTCCCACGAGTGTGATGTATTACTGGAACAACGACGGCATTCCCGTCTGTGATGATGGTTGTCAAACATTACTCCAGCAGGTTCGCTTCCAAATCGAAAAAGCGGTCTCTCAGCTGGAATATGACCGCTACGACAACGATTCCCGGCATCGACGAGTCAGACTCTCAGCACTCCGCGATGCGGTGATGGCGTTTGAAACGGCGGAACGCCCTGAAATGGGAAGTCTGTACGAGAAAGCCTACAAGCAACAGCCGCTGGGTGCCAGAATTGCTACTGATGATGGCGCGGGTGTGGCAATTCCCGGCTTAAGTGCCGAAACTTGTCCTCAGCGGGATCTTGAAGCCATGAGAACGGCTATCTTAGCGGATGCGCCAATTGTCCAAGACTGGATTGCGGCAGCGCTAGAAGCTTGTGCTGAGGGTCAACCGGCTGAGGCGCTGGCGTTAGGTCGTGACTTGCACTGGCTTTCCGGTGGTAATCCGGAACGAGAAGCGGCTGCTGCCAAACTGCTGAATGCTGCCTACCGCGCACTCGGTCGAGATGCTTTGGCGGCGATCGCATCTGTCCATTATCAAGAGCGATCGCTTCAGTCAGTCAATATTTATTAGCGACAAAGCAGCATGGGCATGGTTGGAGGTATGGCGGGAACTGACGAGCGATTGTAAAGAATTTCAAATCCCTCTGCGTCTTCTCAATGCTGCTGTTTCCTATCGCCAGACAAAAGGCGATCCGCGTGTCTTGCTAGAGCTTCCCATCGAAGAACGCAATTTGTTAAAACAGGTGCTAAAAATAAATGAGCAATAATTCAGTCGTTAATTCTAACAGGACTTACGCAAAGCTTATACATATAGCGTTCTTGTCGGTTCAATCCCCCTGTGGTTGCCCTTCCTATGTGGTGATGTTGCGTAAGTCCTGTTCTAACTTTATCGCGCCGGATTCACTAGACTAACTACTTTTAAAATGACAATTTACTTTTACAGTACCCGCGAAAGATATGGTTGTTTCTCCAATTTTTCGCCTCACGGCTTTGTGTTAGATGATGTTTATTGGCCTACCAGCGAACATTATTTCCAAGCACAAAAGTTTGTTGGGACGCCTCACGCTGACCAAATTCGCCAGGTAAAGACACCGAAGGATGCGGCGAAAATGGGACGAGAGCGATCGCGTCCCCTGCGTCCTGATTGGGAACAGGTAAAAGATGACATTATGCGAAAAGCCGTACTACGCAAATTTGAAACTCATGCCGACATTCGCGAAGAATTACTTTCTACAGGCGATGAGTTAATTGTTGAGAATGCACCCGGTGATTATTATTGGGGTTGCGGTGCTGATGGCAGTGGCAAAAATATGTTGGGGCAGATTTTAATGGAAGTGCGAGAAATATTGCGCCATAGCAATCAGCAATAGTATTTGCACGATGCTACTAGAAAAAATGGAGACATCCACATGACTGCACCAGTTCAACCGCTGACTAAGCAAGAGATTATTTACCCAGACAGTGATGGACAACTGATGGCTGATAATACCAAACAGTTTGATTATATTGTAAAAATTAAGCTGGGGATAGATGCCTTATTTAAAGATAATCAAAATGTCTTTGTAGCAGGCGATTTGCTCTGGTATCCAGTTGAGGGAGATAATAAAATTCGCCAAGCGCCTGATGTGATGATAGTGTTTGGCAGACCAAAGAGCGATCGCGGTTCTTATAAACAATGGGTAGAAGACAATCTTCCCCCTCAAGTTGTCTTTGAGATATTATCACCCGGAAATCGTAAAGCAGAAATGTTGAGGAAGTTCAGGTTTTACGAACGATATGGAGTTGAAGAATACTATATATACGACCCTGACGACGGTGATTTAACTGGGTGGCTGGTTTCTGATGAAGGATTTAATGAGATTGAGTCAATGGCGAGTTGGGTGAGTCCTCGTTTAGGGATACGCTTTGAGATAGAGTCAGATAAGTTAGAAATCTATCGCCCCGATGGACAGAAGTTTTTGTCCTATGTGGAATTAGAAACGCAAAGAGAATTAGCTCAAGCTAGAGCAGAAACGGAGCGACAAGAGAAAGAATTGGCTCAAGCTAGAGCAGAAACGGAGCGACAAGAGAAAGAATTGGCTCAAGCTAGAGCAGAAACGGAGCGACAAGAGAAAGAATTGGCTCAAGCTAGAGCAGAGCAATTAGCAGAAAGATTGCGCTCAATGGGGATTAATCCTGATGAGGTTTGAGTAGGCTCTAGCTCTTTGGACATTCTTTTAGTTTAATAGAAAGCGATCGCCTGTACCCGCCTGTACTCTATGCACTCAAAAAGTTTGTGGCTCTGATTACCGCTCACTCTAACAACTAGATGTCTTTATAGGACATTATCTAGCTGTCTTGAAAGCGGGAACCAGAGCCACAGTTTGGTTTTATAAGAAGTGCAAGCAGTCTAGAAAACTAACACTTTACCCCTTAGCGTCTGCCCCGATTAGGCACTTTGTTCAGGTAATCAATGTTAAACGCTGAGACGTTTTGGGCGTAGTTGCGCTTGGTACTGAGCGACGCCGCTACCTCGCGGAACTTGCGGGGGTCGCCTTCGGGAAGTTGCCGTTCCTGGTTCTTGCGGCTGTAAAACTTCTCCACAGTGAAGCGCCAATCGGTCTTGACGGTGCCAGCAGTTTCGCGGAAGTCTTCGCCATAGCGAGGCGTCACCAGGTTGAAAGGACGCTGTTCCATCCGCTTGCGCTGGTAGGGTACGGTGAAGTCCCCAAAGTTGTCGGTATATTCTTGGCTGTTCACCAAGGCATCAACAAAACCGCTGAAGCCCAAAGTGGCAATTTTAATTGACCAAGCGATTTCTTCGGCTTTGTTGTAAGGTTCCCGACCTAAAAAACGCTTGAGACAAATGTCTACAAGGCGATAGTTGTTATTGACCGAGACAACCAAACGGTAAAATGCCTCTGACTTCGCCAGACCAGCAATAAACTCCCGTACTGTAATCGCCGCATTTTTCAGCTGGGATTCCAGGGTAATCTGACGGTTGAATCTGAGGATTTCATGCTCGCTGAAGACTTGGCGATAAGCTGCCCAAATCAACACTTCCATTTCTGCCGGTGAATTTGCATCTTCCACGCGATAGATATATGGAGTATCTTCGTCGAGATCCGCCTTTCCAAAGCTCTTAACTCGTTGGTTTTGGGTGGTTGGTTTGTATTCAAGTAATGGCAGTGCCATTTAAAAATCTCCCTTATAAAGTGGTTGAGACTTTCTATTTTCCAGCATCAGGGTGTCCTCTGGTCGAGCGGATGCCCGTGCTACCGGAGCGGAAAACTCGCAATTGAGTTAATCGAGACTCGTGTCTCTTGCGCTGTATTATCCCGTGTCATGTCGGGAATTTTGATGTTAGCCGTATTAACGGTAACAGTATTGGTGACAGCTTTCGGGTTGAGCGCCCGTGCCATATCCAAGAAGTTACGCACATTGCCCCACTTGTAGCGCTCAGTTTCTTCCTTGTCGCGCCAGTAGTCGGCGTAGCTAGGCGTCACCAAGTTAAAGGGTCGATCTTTGTAGCGACGACGCTGATAAGGCACCGTATTTTCGCCAAAGTTAGACTGATACTCCTCACTTTCGACCAGGGCATCAATGAAGCCGCTCAGTCCCTTAGTGGCAATTTTAATCGACCAGGCGATTTCTTCGTCTTTGTTGTAGGATGCCCTGCCCAAGATCCGTTTGAGGCAAACTTCGACGACTCGATAGTTGGAGTTTTTCTCAACAACCAAGCGGTAAAATCCCTCGGTCTTCGCCAAACCCCGGATGAAGTCGCGCACAGTAATGGCGCGGTTCTTCACTTGAGATTCCAGGTCAACCTGACGAAAAGAATTGAGGATTTCGTGTTCGCTGAAAACCTGACGGTAGGCTGCCCAGATTAATTCCTCAAGGTCGCCATTATCGATGCAGTTTTCAATGCGATAAATCCGGGGAGTGTCTTCGTTCGGCACTTCGTAACCCGATACTCGCTGGTTCTGCGAACTGGGTTTGTATGCAAGCAAAGGAATTGACATAGGTAAATTGGTTAGTTGCTATGAACGATTAGCCATTAGCCTTTAGGCTTTGGGCGTCGGATATAGGTAGCGATAGGGGAGGGCTACCTCGTTGCGACCTACAGCAGGTTGCGGGTTGGCAACATTGCTGCTCATGTCGGGAATCTCGATGTTTTTAATTTGAGAGAGTGCCCGATCTCTTGTGCGCTGGTAGTTAACTTCGCTGGGAGCAATACTCCGAGCCATTGCCAAGAAGTTGCTGGGAATTGCTTCACGAACTGATGTTTTACCCGTTTCTTTTGGACGCCCGACTTGAAAGTAACTGCGAGTATCCATGCCGATCATGCGACCGCGCCAGTAATCGCTATATCGGGGGTTAACTAAGTTAAAGGGGCGCTCGTTAAACCGGCGGCGCTGATAAGGTACGATCTCATTGCCGAAGTTTTGACGGTATTCCTCGCTATCAACAACGGCATCGATAAAACCATGTAATCCCTTGGAAGCAATTACAATTGACCAAGCAATTTGCTCGTCTTTGCCGTAAGTGGCGCGTCCCAGAAACCGCTTGAAGGTGATGTCAACTAAGCGATAGTTAGAGTTAGTTTCTCCTACCAACTGTCGATAAACATCGGACTTGCCCAATCCCCGAATAAACTCTTGTACGGAAATGGCTCGATTCCGCAGTTGAGATTCTAGAAAGGGTTGGCGGTAGCTTTCTAAAATTAAGTGTTCGCTAATGATTTGCCGGTAGGCAGCCCAGATCAATTTATCAATTGCAGTATCGGAGGTGGCATCTGTGAACCGATAAATTGGCGGGTCGTCCTCATCGGGTACTTCGTAACCTTCTACCCGCTGATTCTGGGTTGTTGGTGTAATTTCAAGAAGTGGAATTGGCATATTTTTAGTTGTTAGTTGTTAGTTGGCGAGTTGTTAGTTATTAGTCTTTAGCCGTTAATCCTGCGTTGATTGACTCAGGACTAATGACCTGTGACTAATGACTAATGACTAATGACTGGTGAGCCAGCTGAACTCTGGCACGAACCGCTGAGTCATTGTCTTGAGCCATTTCCTCTAAGCGCTTTTGGATGGACGGAAGGACTTCTAACTGGCTGGAGAGCGCTTGCAAACCGACAACAGCAGCGTAGCGAATTGCCCAGTCAGGGTCTTGAGAAATGAGGAGCAGCGTTTCCGATGCTCTGGCTAGAGCGCTTTGAATCTGGTCAACACTCAACTGGTGCCAGCGGAGGTTTCCCAGTCCTTTAGCGGCGGCGCGGCGGACGCTGGGTGCGAAATCGGTGGCTGCTGCCTCTACTAAGATGTCTAAAGCGCGGGGGTCAGCGATCGCAGCTAGAGCGCGAATTGCATAAGCCCTGGCACCGTAGTCATAGCCGTCCAGCTTTTCGAGCAAGGGTTGCACGGCTGCTTCCCCCATCTGAATCAGCCCTTCTACTGCTGCTACTGCCGCTCCTGGGTTGTTGTAACCCAAAGCGGCGATCAGGATAGGAATCCCGGCTTCTAGACGAGCGGCAGCTAAGGCTCGGACAGATGCCACCAAGCGTCCGGGCGAATCCGCCTGTTCAATGGCACGAATCAGTTCTTGGGGCGAATCAGTCATTGAAAAACTCAACAGTTATGAGTTATGAGTGTTGAGTTTTGAGTTGTGTATTTAATTCAAAACTCAAAATTCAACACTCATAACTTATAGAAGGGCGTCCATCAGGGTCATCACCCGGATGGCGTCAGCGGATAGGGAATTCGGTTCATCTGGGTGTACAGATGCAGAATTTTGTGTTTGTACGTGTTCCAACAACCCTTTGAGGGCGATGAGCTTGAAGCTATTTTCGGTGGCAGCAGCAGCGATCGCTTCCGCTGCTTTTAGATAACCAATTGCACCCAAGTCTGATAGGACTATCCGGCGCAGTTGCAGATCGCTGTTCTCCAACGCTTGAACCAGACGTTCCCCATAAGCTGAATCTTGCGTTAACTGGTACATCGCTCGCACTGCTGCATACTGCACCGGCACTACGGGATGCTCCAGGAACGGTTGAATCTGGGCAATTGCTTCTGTTGCTTGGAGCGATCCTAAGGCTTCCAGCACGGCTTCATAGGGTTGTGCCAGATGGGGTCGCCCCGGTACTGGTTCAGCGGCTGCCACACCCCCCTCTAGGAGCTTCATCAGTGCTGGAATGCTGGTTGGATCGCCTAGCATTTCCAGTGACTGAGCGGCTGCTTGTTGAACGTAGAAGTCAGAGCAGTCCAAACAACGAATCAACCCTGGCACGGCTAGGCGATCGCCCAATTTCCCCAATGCCCGTGCGGCATTGCGGCGGAGGGGGTATCCACCCAGCTCAGTCCGGTCAGCCTCATCTTCCAAAGCGGCAATTAGAGCTTCCACAGCAGCCGACTCGCGCACGCGAAATTTACCTAGCCACCAGGCAGCATAGTAGCGGAGACTTAAGTCTTCATGGCGGAGATTGGCAATCGCCTGCTCCACCGTTAGCGGTTCGCTACCAGGAGGCGGATTTCCGGGCAGTGAGCTTGATTCAGAATACCGATCGGGATCAGACGACCGCATTGTAGGAGTGCAATGGCTTGCGTTAGACAAGATGGCGCGAATTAACTTTCTGATTTGTCAGCTTTGTCAGCGGCTGTAGCTTTGCTCTTGCCTTTAGCATCCAGGTCTTGATTGGCTGCTGTAGCTTGGCTTTTGGCTTCGCTGCTCCCGTCAAGAGTCAAGGGTTGAATGCTGACAATTTTGCCCCCCAAACGGTTAATCCGCTGCATTTCTTCATTCATTCGGCTGTAGGGCACTGTGATCTGGAAACTGCCACTACGGCGAATGGGATAGCTGAGTTTGTCAGATTCGTAAGTCTGACGCAGACCTTCGACTTCGTAGCGAAACATCCGATTTGCGGCGTCATTCAGAGTACCGCTCCCAAGTGCAGTTTGTCCAAACATCGTTGAAATAGCTCCTGTAATTGGGTTTAAAACAGTTGAGTTTTGTGCATCGTTCATAGTTAATAGTTTATTGCAATAAACTATTAACTATGAACGATTAACAATCCACCTTAAGCTGGTGAAACGCTGACAATTTTGCCACCTTGCTTGGTGACTTGCTGGATCTTTTGGGACAGCTGCTCGTAGGGCACCAAGAAGGCGTTGCTACTGCGACGAACCCTGGGGTAGCCTGGAGAAAGAATCCCAGTTACTTCCAAGCGATAGATCCGTCCGCTTTGTTCCTTGGTACCGCCTAACGCTTTTCTAGGGGCTGCATCGCTAGGAATAGCAGCCGATCTCCAGGTTGACGAACCGCCTGAGGGTTGGAAAATTGTGGAAGCTTGATTTCGACCGACTTCGCCCATGAGACGGGGAGATTTCCCTCCTACTTGAGAGCGATCGCTGTTGGCATAACCCCGATACAGGCGGAACATCCGGCTAAAGCCAATGGTTCTCGACCCCGATTCCACCATAAATCCCCGATAATATGGGACTACGTTGTTACCGAAGTTTGCTTCGTACTCGTTACTGTCGAGGTAGGAATCAATTTCAGCATCGGAGCCTTTTTCTTCACAAAGGCCGGTGTGGTAGCCTAGTTCGGCTTCATCATGAGGGGGCCGACCCCACAAATGCTTGAAATTGAGTTCAACAAAGCGTTGATTTGAATTCGGATAGAAAAACTTTGATTTGTATAGATCCGACTTGGCGATCGCCCGGACAAAATCTCTGACCGTTATGTTTCCCTGCCGAAGTTGCGACTCTGCATAGGTCAGACGTTCGGATTTCATCACGTAGTCGTTGCCCAATACCTGACGGTATGCAGCTCGAAACACTGCTTGCAGATCGCCCTCCGTCCAATCAGGTCGCAGTTCCACTCTTGTCTCATCAAATGCAGAAAGACCCAGACGGCCCGCTGCTGCTAAGTTTGACGCCACTAAACCGGTCATCCTTGCTCTCCCAACGCAACAACTTTTTAAGATTTTTATACTCAAATTGAGAAAAACAATGCCCGGAAAAATTAGCAACTGCTAGCAAGCACGCCAACACTCGCTGATTCTTCCGGGCACCGCACCTGAATACTAGCTCAGGGCGTTAATGGCGTAGTCGATGTAGGTGTTTGCTTCGTTAGCAGCTTGACCGCTCAGACCGTGATTGGCTTTGATGTGCTTCAGGGCTTCCACGTACCAGCTGGGAGACAGCTCAAACGTGCGGTTGATTTCATCCAAACCGGCAATCAGGTACTCGTCCATTGGTCCGGTGCCACCGGCAACCAGACAGTAGCTAACCATCCGCAGGTAGTGACCGATATCACGGGCACACTTGGATTTGCCGCGAGAGTCTGCAGCATACTGAGGCCCTTGCATTTGGGTGGTGTAAGGGAACTTTTGGTACACGGCTTGGGCGGCACCATCGATCAGTTGCTGAGCCTTTTGGGTCAAAGCGCGGGCAGCTTCCATGCTGGCAGCGGCACGCTCAAAGCGACCGTTAACGGCTGTCAGTTCGGTGTTGCCTAAAAAACGACCTTGGGTATCGGCTGCACCGATGGCTTCGGTAATCGGGGTCTTCATTGTTGAGGTATCTCCCTAAAAGTGTTTGCAAAGTTTTCGGCTAAACTACGCGATCGCTCGCGTCTATCCAACAGCAAGCTTGCTAGTTGTTCTTAAGCAATAGCAGATGAGGCACGATCGAAGTAGCTAGCTACTTCAGACATCAGCTGGCTACAGTCGCCCTTGGTGATGCCATTGGGGTCATTGGCGATTTTGAGCGCAGCTTCTTTCATCTTTTGCACGCCAGCAGCGGTGGAGCCACCGGGTACACCCAGAGCTTGGTAGGTTTCGCGCAGACCGTTCAAACAGCGGTCATCCAGAACGCTTGAATCACCAGCAATCGTGGCATAGGTGACATAGCGCAGGATAATTTCCATGTCGCGGAGGCAAGCTGCCATCCGACGGTTGGTGTATGCGTTTCCACCTGGTTGAATCAGTTGAGGCTGCTCTTCAAACAAAGCACGAGCGGCGTTGGCAACGATGCTGGAAGCATTGCTGGTGATGCGGTTGACGGTATCCAACCGCTTGCTGCCATCTTTGACAACATTGGTCAGGGCATCAAGCTGTTCAATGCTCAGGAATTCACCCCGGGCATCAGCCTGAGAAACAACCTTGGCGAATGCATCTAACATGAACTCAATCTCCTACTGATTTGGTCGAGTGTGGTTTTTTAAAACGTCGATATTTGTCAAGCAGAGCTACTTCAATCTATTGAATCAGCTCTAGGATGGGTCAACTCCAGACATTAGCCTAAACACGCTTTTAAGTCGCTCTCCCATTCCTTCTGTTACTTTACCGTGCAATCAACTAGTTTTCACAGAAATATGAGAAAAGTCCGTGCTTTTATGAGAGATTCGCAACCTTGATAAATCCGTGTTTTGTTTAACTTTTGTCTGTTATTGATCCCTCCGGTTATTTTTATACAACGCCTTTGTAGCTTTGTTTTTTAAGATTTATTAAGCTATTTAAACAGGAAGAAAAAAATTCCAAACCCTTTACCAACAAGGATTGTAGTTTTTTATTTCCACATGAGTTGTTACATTAATTCAAGTATTTATACTTATGAATTCAAGTAGGAGTGCTTTTATATTTTCTTAATATTTGCTTAAGATATAGACATGACAAGGAATTCGGGTTCTAGATTGCAAAATCTCTCCATATAGTTTTGTATAGATATATAAAGTAAGTTGAGCGATTTATTAGGGATCTGAGGGTAGAGAAGAGTTTTGAGTTGGCGATCGCTCCTGACTTGCACGCCCTATTGTCTACTCCTTGAGGGCATAAAACCTCAAGGAGCGTACAAAAGACTAGGTAGAGGCAACCCTTGAATTGAGGTTGCCTCTACCCACAGATGTGAGCCTACACCCAGAGCTGACCAAAGCGACTGAGAGCGCTCGACGACAGGCTTGAGTTAGCGCCAAACAAGATGAGGGTGCCATAATCCAGTTGGTCAGATACAAGAGCGACTTTCGTCTGTAGGCGGGAATTTTTACCGCCAAACTGAGCGTTATCACTGTTACCACTGCCTCGATAAACCGCAAACATTAGGTTGAATCTGACATCTTCAGGACTTACGCAAAGCTTATACATATAGCATTTTTTCGGGTTCAATCCCCCTGTGGTTGCCCAAGAGATGTCGCGCAAGTTGCGTAAGTCCTGATCTTGCACCATTCTCAACAAGCCGCCAATCCCGCCCGGAACTCAAGTTCCGGGCTAACAGAATCAAGTCCACGTTTCATGGACTGAAATTCTTCCCCAGTCCACGAAACGTGGACTTGAGCTATAAGCTGTGGGGTTTGAACCCCTAGCGGGTTATTGCAACTGGTGTAATATCTCAGTTGAATCCAACCGTTTTCATCCCTGGTATTGACTGAAATCCCCAGTAATTAAGGAACGGTATCACTACCAAAGGCATTGTTGTATTCAGGGCTGTCAATGTAAGAATCGATCTCAGCATCGTAGCCTTTAGAGGCGTAAAGGTCTACGTGGTAGGCAATCTCCGACCGAGCGATTTTATGATTAATTTACACGAAAATAAATTAAGCAAATTTAGATTATCGCCGTGTTTTATTGTGAAACAAAGCTTCTGACATGACTCGGCAACCGATTGCGTTACATTCTGAAAATTTTATTGATTTGTCTTCATAAATTTTTGCAACCAATGACGCGGGTGAAGATTCTGGGAAAGTCAGTTATATCAACAACTTTTGGCTTCACCTCCTCGCCGCTTTCGGGTATTTTTGGGCAATAGATTTGTAAGGGTATGTAAACAAGATTAAAGATGATGTATTAATTTTTTCCATCAAAAGAGCCAAATCGTCGTCGGAGAACTTCCAGCAGGGTGGTGAAGGTCTGAGGCAAAGGGGCGATCGCTTCTAGCAACTCCCCAGTTACCGGATGCTGCAATCGGAGCCGCCAAGCGTGCAGTGCTTGACCCGGTAGATTGACGCCGACTGAGTGACCAGAACTGTAAACGGGATCTCCCACAATGGGATGACCGATGTGGGCGCTGTGGACGCGAATTTGGTGGGTGCGACCCGTTTCAAGTTGGAAAAGCATCAGCGTGTGGTGTCCCAGGCGTTCCTGCACCCGCCAGTGAGTCATCGCCGCTCGTCCTCCCTTCTCTGGAGGTACGACAGCCATTTTTTTGCGATCGCCCGAATGACGACCGATAGGCTGGTCAATCGTGCCGCACTCAGTCCGGGGCGAACCGTAGACGACGCCGAGATATTCCCGACGTGCGGTTTTGGCTTTTAGTTGAGCTTGCAGGTGTTGATGGGCTTGGTCGGTTTTGGCAACAACCATCGCCCCCGTTGTATCCTTGTCAAGACGATGGACAATTCCCGGACGTTGCACTCCGCCAATTTCCGCGAGAGGACAGTGGGCTAAAAGAGCATTGACGAGAGTGCCTGCTTCGTGTCCTGCTGCTGGGTGAACGACTAAACCAGCCGGTTTGTTGATGATAATCAGGGAATCATCTTCATAAAGAACATCTAAAGGGATTTCTTCTGGTTGGAGGTCTAGCGGTTGCACTTCTGGAATCGTTAAAGATAGGCGATCGCCCATTTGCATGGTTGCTTTCTTGGACGTACAGACGGTGCCGTTAAGAACCAAGTTGCCTTCTTCGATAAGTTTCTGGATGCGAGAACGGGATAAATCTGGTAGTTGTTGGGAAAGATAGCGGTCAATGCGACTGCCTGTTTCTTGAACTTCGAGGGAGATTGAATGGGGGGAATTCACGAATTCACTGTTTAAGTTGGAGAACCGCTTGACTAACGCTCCAGGACGTAGAGAAAGAGAAAGAGGAAGAAAGGTTAGTGACGGCGGCGCGATCGCATTTTTGCGCGAGTAAGAAGACTTGTTTCTTAAGAGTAGCAGTGTAATTACTGCATCCTACCCGAAACGAATCAACTTTATCTTCCTAACTTCCAATCTTCCCCGCCTGGTAATTGACTCAATTCCTCACTGATAACGTCGCGCAATGCCTTCGCTGAATGGGAATATGTCAAATTTAGAAGTTTATTCGCTGCGACAATAATCTGCATTCTATCTACCATTTCTTGGAGTTTAAAGGGAGTATAATTTCCATTGAAAACTTCCACGCTTGCCGCAAAAATAGCATCTTCAAAACCATTTTCTAGATGAAATGCCCATTCATCCCAGTTGATATAGTATGAAGTTTTATTTTCTTTAAGATTCAAAGCTTGAATCTTCAGAAGCGAATCTCGAATAGAAGCTGCCCAAGAATTAGTTAAACGCTGCTCAATTTGATTTTTTATCAAGTGAACAAGCATTCTACTGAGAAAAGTCTCAATATTCTGCAAGATAGCTTTTTTGCTCATCCCTTCCAACTCATCCACTAGGGACAAAGCATCTTCATATCTTCCTTCTAGAATGAAAGCTCTTAAGTCCGTGAGTTCTTGAGTCATTGTCAACTGACCCCACTTGTATAGCGCTTGCATTGTGTGATAAGCGGGTATAGACCCGGCTATTTACTATCGTAAGGAGAAGCGATCGCTCTTGAGAAAAGTGCAAAGAGCGATCGCATCCTTAACTTATACACAAAATCCTACTAAATTCGGGGAACTTCTACTCTGGTTTCAGCCGGGTTGCTGCAATGTTTGAGGAATCTGTTGTTGCAGAAATGGTTTAACTTTAGTGGGTGGACTTGACCCTCGATAAGCGCCACAATAATACATACTTAGAACCGCTTTGAATGCCCAATGATTCGACGGCACATCTGAGAAAGGATTTGGTAAAGTATCGGCTTGGTCTTGGGCACAGGCTTCCAAAACTGGATCTGAAGTCGGTTGCTCTGGAGATGAGGGCGTTGTGGACTCGTGCGGTTCGGGATTCTGCGCTTTAGCTGGAGCCACGAAGCCAATGGTGGCAAGGAGTATAACTGTTGCGATTTTGAGTTTCATAGTCTGCGAGGAACAACTGTACGGGCAGCTTTCTATTAAAGTTGCCCCTCCTCAAAACTAACAATTACTAGCGTTGCATTGGCTGTTCCAATTTGTAGATAAACCCTGATTTTCCTATTCCATTGACTTTGTGACTAAAAACTTTTTGGCTACAGCGTTCGGCGCACGAGATCGGCTAAACGTTCGGCACTGTCAGGAACTGCTAGGGTAGCAGCTTTTTGAGCCATTTGTTGTAGCTGTTCGGGCGACTGCAATAAATTCAATACCTTACTTTCTAGTAACTGAGGCGTCAGTTCTGACTGCCGGAACACCAAACCAGCGCCCGCTGAGTTAAAAATTGCCGCATTGTAGACTTGATGATCTTCGGCGGCGAAGGGGTAGGGAATGAGAATGGCTGGGGTTTGCGTAACGGCAAGTTCGGTTAATGTCCCAGCGCCAGCGCGGCTAATTGCCAGGTTCGTCCGTTGCAAGAGTGCCGCCATGTTGTCATAAAACGGCATGGAAAAATACTGAGGATGCTGGAAACTTTGGGCATCAGGGTCATTATCGCCCGTCAGATGGACAATCCAGGCACCGGCATTCAACCAAGCTGGGGCGCACTCGCGGACTATTTGATTGACGGCAACAGCGCCCTGAGAGCCACCGACGACCGCAATCAAGGGCACGTCTTCAGGAATCGGCAACTCCAGCTTTTGGGGGGCGCGAAACTGGGCGCGAACCGGGGTGCCAGTGTATGCGGTTCCGGCGCGGGGTAGGTAATGCGCTCCATATTCAAACCCCAGCGCCACGCTACTACACCACGGACTCAACCAGCGAGTCACTTTGCCGGGGAGGGCGTTGGATTCGTGCAAAATCACTGCGACTCCAATCGATCGCGCTGCAATAATCGCCGGTGCGGCAATGTAACCGCCAGTGCTGAATACACCCTGAAAATTCTTGTCTTTGAGTAGCTGGCGTACCTGTCGGATGGAACCCGTCAGTCGCAGCAGAATGCCCAATGTCCCCAGTCCAAACCCTTGTTGAAACCCTTCCACCTCAATGGTGTTGAGGGGATATTGAGCTGGAACCAACTGGGTTTCCAGGCGGTTCGGGACACCTAGCCACTCAATTTCATAGTCTGGCAGTTGCTCGGCTAGGGCGATCGCGGGAAATAAATGTCCCCCAGTCCCACTCGCCGCAATTAACAATCGTTTCGGTTCATTTGCCAAAGTTTCTATCTCCTACTGGCTGTCCTGGCTCGGATAAGATTAAAAATCAGTTATAAATTAGCCAATAGAGCATCCAGGATTTCTACTCTTTAGCACGTCTGTTGCTCGACACGGTTTCCTTTATCCAATTATTCAAACACGTCTGTGATGCGTAACCAGATAACTCCTTCTGCCAGCTTGTTCCAGTCTCTCATCAAGCAAAAGGCGAAAATTTTTGCCTTGATAATTTTTACGTCCCTGCTTTATCCAAACACTGTTCGGGCAGCGAGTCCAGAAACAGCACCCGCCGAGCTAAAAAATTCCCTCACGCAAATTGATGCGGCTGCCAATCGTCAGGATGTCAATGCGGTGATGCAGTTCTATAGCCAGAATTTTACCCATTCTGATGGCTTAAATCGTCAGAGTCTGCAACAGACTTTAACTCAACTCTGGAAGCGCTACCCAAACCTGAATTATCGTACAGAACTCAAATCTTGGGAAAAGGAAGGCGATGCGCTGGTTGTGGAGACAGTGACTCAGATTACTGGCACCCAGCAAATGGATGGCAAAAATATGAAGTTTGAGTCCGCCTTGCGATCGCGCCAGCGTTTTCAAGGTCAAAAAATTGTCCAGCAGGAGATTCTGGGAGAGCGTACTCAGATGACCGCAGGCGTAAAGCCTCCCACGGTGGACATGAAGTTACCGGAGCAGGTTCGCATTGGTCAATCCTATAGCCTTGATGCTATCGTCCAAGAACCCCTAGGTGACGATTTAATGTTGGGAGCAGCTGTGGAAGAACCCGTGCGGAGCGATCGTTTTGTCAAATCCGCGCCGGTGGATCTGGAGTTACTGTCATCGGGTGGAATTTTTAAGGTAGGTCGCGCCCCCCTTACAAAAGGTAATTATTGGGTATCAACAGTTTTAATCCGCGAACAAGGTATGACAACAGTCACTCAGCGCCTGCGGGTTGTAGAAGGCGCTCGCCCCTCCAAATAGTTTTGAGTTCAGGACTTACGCAACTTGCGCGACATAGTAAGGGCAACCACAAGGGGATTGAACCGACAAGAACGCTATATAGTATAAGCTTTGCGTAAGTCCTGGAGTTGTAGAGACGCGATTAATCGCGTCTGAAGTTTGAGTTTTTAATTAAGATTAAAAACTCAAACTTCAGAATTTATAGCAATCTTGTTTGATTTGTCAGAAATATTTTTTACAAATCGCAAAGCACAAGGGAGAAAGAAAAAGAAGAGAATTTTACGAATCACTTAGGCTTGCTATAGAATTAATTAAAGCTAATGATTTCTATCAAAGACAAAATCGTTGTAATTACTGGCGCTAGCAGTGGGATTGGCGCTGCCTGTGCCAAGGTGTTTGCCCAAGCGGGTGCCAAACTGATCTTAGTGGCTCGACGCCAAGAGCGGTTGCAGGAACTAGCAGATGAACTTAGCAAATTTTCTTGTCAGTTGCATCTGTTATCGCTAGATGTGCGCGATCGCGCTTCTGTTGAATCTGCCTTTTCTTCTCTCTCAAATGCTTGGTCTGATGTGGATATTTTAATTAACAATGCCGGTCTTAGCCGGGGGTTAAATAAACTCCACGAAGGCAACATTCAAGACTGGGAAGAAATGATCGATACCAATATCAAAGGCTTACTTTATTGCACCCGCTATCTAGTGCCAGGAATGGTAAATCGGGGTAAAGGTCATGTGGTGAATCTTGGCTCCATTGCCGGTCATCAAACCTATCCAGGTGGCAATGTCTACTGTGCTTCTAAAGCCGCCGTGAAATCTCTCAACGAAGGTTTAAAGCAAGACCTTCTAGGAACGCCCGTGCGAGTCACTTCAGTAGATCCTGGGTTAGTTGAAACAGAATTTAGTCAAGTGCGATTTCATGGAGATAGCGATCGCGCTCAAAAAGTTTACCAAGGTTTAACACCTTTAACGCCAGAAGATATTGCCGATGTAATATTTTTCTGCGTCACCAGACCCGCTCACGTTAATATCAGCGAGGTACTTTTAGTACCCACCGATCAAGCCACTGCTACGCTAGTTAATCGACGAGTTTAAGGTTAATTTGGTCTTTTTAAACGCTCTCGGTTCGCAAAGACTATCTTTCCTCTGCGAACCGAGAGCGTAAACCTTCGCGTACCGAGAGCATTTAAACTTTTTCAGCTACACTTCCACAGTTTCTTTACTCTTCAGTGGCACGTAATAATCGCCGTTGGCGTCAATTCCTACCTTTCCAATTACCTCGTCGCCTGTAATCAATCTTGCCCCACGTTTGCGAGTCCAATAGTTCCAACCCCACTGGAGCATCACGATGAGTTTATTATCAAACTCAATTAAGAAGTAAATGTGAACAAACACCCAAGTGAGCCAAGCGAACAAACCGGAAAACTTCACATAACCCAAATCTACTACCGCAGCATTCCGCCCGATGACTGCCATACTTCCTCGGTCAACATACTGGAAGGGTGCCATACTGTAACCGGCAATCCGCTGTTTGATCAGGTTGGCAACATATTCCCCTTCCTGCATCGCCACGGGTGCAACACCCGGTAGTGGTTTCTCGTTTTGATGAGAAAAACTTGCCAAGTCGCCCACCACAAAGATATTAGGATGTCCTGATATACTCAAGTCAGACTCGACGATAACCCGCCCCACGCGGTCGATTGCAGCGCCGGTGCGTTCTGCCAGAACTTTTCCCATTGGTGAAGCTTTGATTCCAGCCGCCCATAAGGTAGTTCTCGCTGGAATTTGTTCGATTTTATCGCCTTGTTTTGTGGTGACAATATTATCTGCAATATTCGTCACGAGGGTCTTTGTCTGCACGGTGACGCCTAAGCGCTGGAGAGAGGCTTCTGCTTTTGCGGATAACTCTGGTGCGTAGGGAGGTAGGATGCGATCCATTCCTTCCAGCAATAAAATTTTGGCTTCAGCGGTGTCAATGTTGCGGAAATCTCGCTTGAGGGTGCTGTAAGCGAGTTCGGCGATCGCTCCCGCTAATTCTACCCCCGTCGGTCCTCCGCCGATGATCGCAAACGTCAACCAGGCACGCCGTTTTTCGGGATTGGTTTCCTTTTCTGCCGCTTCAAACGCCATAAAAATCCGACGCCGCATTTCCAGGGCATCTTCAACTGTTTTCAATCCTGGCGCTACGGTTGCCCAATGCTCATTGCCAAAGTAAAAATGGCTCACACCTGTGGCAACAATTAACGTGTCGTATATTAGTTCTTCGCCACTAAGGATGACTTTTCGCTGTTGTGGATCGATATCCTTCACCTCTCCCATCAGCACTTTAGTATTTTTGCTGTCGCTGAGTACCGCACGCAGGGGAGATGAAATATCTGCTGGGGATAGAGTTCCAGTGGCGACTTGATAAAGGAGTGGCTGAAACAAATGAAAGTTACGTTTATCGACCAGTGTCACATGGACAGGTGCGCCGCTCAATGCCTTGGCAGCATAAAGTCCGCCAAAGCCGCCACCGACAATCACAACATGGTGAGGAGACTGATTTTCCACTGCTTCTACCATAAAATTGACATCCTTTGTTTTATGTTGCCCGTGGCTACCGTTGAACTAACATTTCTTTACCAACTGGCGATGCTTTCGTTACAGATGTTCATATTAGCTTAGTGTGCCAGGGTCGAAATAGGCGTAGCGACGGCTACAGGTAGATTGTTGTGCGAGGATAAGTCTGCCGTAAAAGGTATTCAGCACAGGCTTAAGCCAATGCTTGGGAATGGCGAGATCGCATTAAGAATCAAAAAAGACGCGATCGCCCTTTTGCCTTGCCACTCTAAACTCGAATATTCACATTGTCTAAATTACCGATTCATTGCTTCCAGAGCGTTTTCCAAAATTTCAGGACTTACGCAACATCACCACATAGTAAGGGCACCCACAAGGGGATTGCCCGTACAAACGCTATATGTATAAGCTTTGCGTAAGTCCTGATTTTTCCCACATCAATTTTTATCAGTTTATGAAAGGATTTAGTCAGCCTTTTGATCGAACGCTCTATGCTTTTTGAGGCAGAACATTTTTGGTGTTAGATGCGATACAAGGATTACAGTGGAGGTGGAGGTGTAAGTTCAATGTTTGCAGTTGTCACGCCAGAGAAAATCCAGTTACCCCCAGGAGCAATAGTGCGCCTACTTGCCAGTTGGCAAGACTATCAAGCACTAACTCAGCAACTAGGCGATCGCTCGATTCCTCGTATCAAGTATCGACCCGGAGAGATATTGTTAATGTCACCGCTACCCCGACACGGACGAGAAGCAAATGTGATTGCTGATGTGGTCAAAGTTTTATTGGATCACTTGGGGCGAGACTATGAGGCTTTTACCCCGATTACGATGGAACTGCCAGAGATTAGCGGCATTGAACCAGACTACTGCTTTTATATCGATAACTGGGCAGCAGTTGCAAGGAAAGATCGCATTAATTGGGGTGTCGAGCCATCACCCGATTTAGTAATAGAGATAGACGTAACCAGCTATACGGATGTAAACGACTACCTGCCTTATCGAGTACCGGAAGTTTGGTTATATAAAAAGAACCAACTTAAGATTTACCAATTGCAGAGCGATCGCTACACAGTTGTAACCAGCAGCCGCTATTTCCCCAATCTTAATGTTTCAGGACTGATCGCGGAGTGTTTCCGAATTGCCTACGAGCGCAATACTAGCGTTGCGATTCGGGAGTTACGACAAAAATTAGCAAGCGAGAATTAAATTAATTTCGCCTTTAGCGCGATCGCTTGTCGGGACTAAAAGAACCGTTCGATTTTCTAAAATTAGGATAACTATTTCTAGGTTGCGATCGCACGATGCAAACACCCGAAACTGAACAGACAGCGGGAAATCTGATGCAAAACCTTTATGAAACTGACTTCTACGCTTGGACTCAGGAACAAGCACTCCTCCTCCAACAGCAGCAGTGGAGCCAACTTGATCTGCCCAATTTAATCGATGAAATTGAATCATTGGGAAAACAAGAACGTGCAGAACTACGGAATCGTCTGAGTGTATTATTTGGGCATTTGTTGAAGTGGGAATATCAACAAGAACGACGCAGTCGTAGTTGGTTAGCAACGATTCGAGTACAACGGCGGGAGAGCTTAAAGTTGCTCAGAGATAACCCTAGTCTGAAGCCTTATCGTGATGAGGCTCTACAGGAAGCTTATGAGAACGGCAGGGATTTAGCATCGGGAGAAGCCAACCTGCCCTTTTCAACCTTTCCCCAAGAATGTCCTTATACGTTGGAGGAAACTTTAAGCGAAGTCTTCTATCCAGGTGAACCTGCGACAGATAAAATAATGGAATGATGGGGAGAAAAAGAGTGCGGTAGCGCCTCAGCGCTTCACTCTCCTGAAATATTCACAGTC
>NZ_JBYCCT010000006.1:0-41874 GCF_057473865.1 Coleofasciculus sp. H7-1 | reverse complement strand
CAGCTCGATCGCTTCAATCACCTTTTGCCGCAGGTCATAGCTGTAGGGTTTAGCCATAAAAGTTTGAAAATAGACGACAACGACATCCCTCATAGTCTATGTCCTAATGCACCTGGCGACAGCTATAGTTTTAATAAGTCATTCCATGAAATTTCAGCTTTGAGTCGCTGATGTAACTGCCTCAGACAGCAATCCTGACATCTCTAACACGCGGTCTGACCAAATTTTAGCTTGTTGGGCAACTTTCATTCGTTGTGCATCATCTGCCCAAATGTTTGCCCAACCTAATTGCCAACGAGCTAATTGCACTTGTAACTCAACTAACTCTGCTGCAATATCTATTCCAGCATCGATTGCTGTCCACTCGATGAAGAACTTGCTTTCCTCTATTAAATGGGCAACTGCATCGTGATTCAGGTCGTTATTAGAAAATGACCGAATTCGAGCTAAATTTGCAGCGAGTTCCCCCAAGCGCGTAGGTACAGATTCACGCAAATAACGCTCTCGCTTCGCCGTCCAATCTTTCATACGCCTCCTAATAATTCCTGAGTTATTTGGGCAACTTGCTCATCTTATGCTGGGTCAAGAATCTCCATTGAGCGATTATTTTGACGGGGGCGGATATTAATCAGGGATTCATAAAACACTTCCTGCGTCAATGGGTTCCAACTCGCTCCCCATATATTTTCCTGCGTACTCCCATCTTCCAGCAACACCGCTTCGCAATCCGCATGAAGCTCCCCACCACCAGCAAGAATTCCATGCTCGATATCTACTGCTAGTTTAATGTAGAAACCATGCGCCTCCAGCATTTCATCAATTTGCGCCTTGGTAGCGCGATCGCGGATGATGAGAATCATTCAAAGTCCATCTGAGTAAGCTGTTCCATAGTTTATCAGGGGTAAGGAAACAACGGAGGCGTGTTCACCTACCTATTTGTAATGAACGGTGGGAGCGAACTGACAAGTCAGCGCTTCGCTATCGCACGCTCTGGATGTAAAGGATAAACAGTGAGAGCGATCGCTTTGTTGCGAGAAATTGCTAAAACAGGAGTGGAACAGGCAATTGAAACCGATGAAGCCACTGCAACTACATGGATGAACCAACAACTTGAAGCATTGGGAGTTGAAATTAAATGATTATGCAAGCTGAAGATAAAAAAGTTTACACACCTGAAGAGTACCTTGAGTTTGAGGTTAACTCAGAAGAACGGCATGAATATATCAACGGTGAAATTTTCCTAATGACTGGTGGAACCCCGAATCATAATCAAATTACTGGCAACTTTTACGCGGCGTTGAATTTTGCGCTCAAACGTCAACCTTATCGAGTATTTATCACCGATCAACGACTCTGGATTCCTAGAAAACGCATCTATACTTATCCTGATGTGATGATAGTTCAAGGTGAGTTGCAATTGCAAGAAGGACGAGGAGACACCATTACCAATCCGCTAATGATAGCTGAAGTGTTGTCTGCGTCCACCAGAAGCTATGACAAAGATGCAAAATTTGCTGCTTATAGAACTATTCCAAGTTTTCAGGAGTATCTATTAATTGACCAGTACACCATGCACATTGAGCAATACTTCAAAACCGAGCAAAAACGCTGGACATTTTCCGAGTATGACGATACCAATGAAACGGTATCTCTAAACTCTATTCCATTTCAAATATCGCTGGCAGATATATATGACAAGGTTGAGTTTGAGTCAGCGGAAGTAAGCAATAGCTAAAGATTACGAAGACAGGAGTGGAACGGGTAATTAAGACAAATGAAGCCACTGCAACTGCCTGGATGAACCAACAAATTGCCGCATTAGGTGTTGAGTTATCGGGTTATAACCATGTCAAAGAAAATCCGTTTCAGTGACCACGCCCTGTTAAAAATTGACCTCTTAAGTGAACGGGGAATTGCTATTGCTCAGGAGTTTATAGTTCAAACCATTCGGTTTCCTGATAGACGAGAACCCGGAGAAGGAGAAAAAGTCATAGCACAAAAACAGTTGAATGAGAATCTGGTGTTACGGGTTGTCTACCCTTGAATACGAGGCATTCATTTTAGTAATTACACTTTATCCAGGCAGGAGGAGTCGTTATGAAAGCAGTTAAATACAGCAAAGATGTTGATGCACTTGTGATTGAGCTATCGGATGAGGCGATCGCCTATGCAGAAAAGGTTTATCGTCTAGGGTGCCGAGAAATTGCGATCGCGCGTTGCGCTGACTTGTCAGTTCGCACGGGTATTAAGCCAATCTCTGCCAGACTGATCAGGTTGGGAATTGTGGTGAGACTCCCTTCCAGTCGAACCAACAGCTGATTACCGACAAAGGCGAACCACCACGCAGGTTCAGATTGTACTGGAGGTGGAGCAATGCCGGGGATGAAGGTTCGATGCATATCCTAGTATAGTGCGATAGCGTTGCGCCGACCTGTCAGTTCGCGCGTTGCACAGAAAGAGTCAGTTCGCGTAGCGTGCCGTAGACAGTCGCCTTGATCGTATCATTGCGATCGCCTACAACATCATTTCCCAAGAGCGGCGGAACAATCAGCGCGTGAAGTGTTATTTCGCCAGTTTTTTCAAGTCTGGGGGATGAGCGCTTTGATCTTGAGTGTAACCGTTAGATAAGCGATCGCGTCCAACATTCGCGCAGTTAACTTATCGGTTCAGAGGGTAGGACTCATCGGGAGTATTCCAATGCTTATATAAAAGGGCGAATAAAATTCGTATCTACGCAGACTAAACCCGACGCCAGCGGGTTTCAATAGTCCGCGCACCATCCGGACGAGAGTTTGTGTAGCCGCGATTACGAACATCGCCAGGTATATTTGCCTTAGCCCCAATCGAAATTTCTGGCTTAGCCCAACTCGATCTCACCCGCTGTTAACTTCAAATTCAATTTGGGAACTATAAGGGTAGCAGCCTTTCTGGAGATTTGCTGCTCTTATGGTATGTGCGCGGAGACATGAAATGCAGCCGATGGCGATAAAGCAGAAGTTCCCAGTTAAACTCGATCGCACTTATTTGATAGCAGCGCTGGTAATTCCGATTGTTCACCTCTATTTGGGATATGTCGGATTATCCACGACATTTGTCAATGGTGCCTCCGTATTTTGGCCTTCACTCGGTGTCTTTTTGGCAGCGATGCTGCTACTGGGCTATCGCGTCTGGCCGATCTTATTTGTGAGTGATTTCATTGTTAGCCATATTCTTTTTTTCCCGAACAATCTTTTAATCAGTCTTATTATTCCCGCTGTCAACCTGATCACCCCATTCACCGGAACTTTTTTAATTAATCGCTTCATCAAACGCCACAATTTTTTAGAGCGATCGCAAGATGTTTTTAAATTTATCATCCTGACCATACCCACCCCCCTGATCAGTTCCCTCCTAGCTGCTGTCACGCTTTGCACAAGTGGGATTGCGCCCTGGGCAGCATTTGCAGAAGTGTGTCGAACCTGGTTGGCATCAGACAGCACGGGCATTTTGGTCGTTACACCCCTATTACTGGCATGGTTGCAAAAATCTGAACTTCAAAAAAAATTCGACAAGCAACAAATTATAGAGTTTGTATTTGTATTGGTCTGGGTAATAGCGCTCGATCAGATAGCTTTTTCGGGAGGATACCCAATCGAATACATGGTAATTCCCCCACTGATTTGGTCGGCATTTCGGTTTGAAGCGCGGGTATCAACGCTACTCGTGCTAATTGTGTCAGCGATCGCAGTTTTTGGAACCGTTCGCGGCTTCGGCTCGTTCGCCAAACAAGCTTCGCCCAACGAATCGCTTATCCTGCTGCAATCGTTTATTTGTGTCATTGCGATCACCACATTTGTCATCTCTGCGGTGACGAATGAAAACCGCAAGGCAGAAAGAAAACTCCGGCAAGCGAATGATGAATTGGAGCAACGAGTTGAAGAACGGACGACTGAACTCAATGAGGCGAAAAATTCTGCCGAAGTTGCCAACCAAGCTAAAAGTGAATTTCTTGCCAACATGAGCCACGAATTACGCACCCCTCTCAACGGTGTCCTGGGGTATGCTCAAGTTCTTTCTGCTGCCCCCAATCTTACCGAACAGCAACAACACGGCATCGACATCATCTATAATTGCGGCTCTCATTTGCTAACGCTGATCGAAGACGTACTCGATCTTTCCAAAATCGAAGCACGTAAGATGGAACTGCATCTGAGCGATTTACATCTACCTGCCTTCCTGCAAGGAGTCGAGGAGATTTGCCGCATCCGCGCCGAGCAAAAAGGCATTCAGTTCATTTATCAGCCACCCGCTAATTTGCCGACTGCGATCGCCACCGACGAGAAACGCTTGCGACAAGTGCTGCTGAACCTCTTGGGCAATGCTATCAAATTCACCGACTCCGGTAGCGTGACATTACGAGTGGAGGTGACTGAAAATTCGCAGCAACCATCGTTCACTCAGCTTCGCTTTGCTGTTGAAGACACTGGCATTGGGATGTTACCACAACAACTAGAGCAAATTTTCCTCCCCTTCGAGCAGGTTGGTGATACCAAGCGACAAGCGGAGGGGACTGGATTGGGACTTGCGATCACCAAAAAAATTGTCGAGATAATGGGAGGGGACATCCACGTTAAGAGCTTACCGAAAGTTGGTAGTACGTTTGAGTTTGAGATCGAGTGTTCTTTAGCGACGAACTGGATAGTAACTAACACAGTTACCACTGGACGGATTGCTGGTTATACAGGCGATCGCCGAAGCATTTTGATTGTGGACGATCGATGGGAAAATCGCTCGGTGATTGTTAACTTGCTACAACCGTTGGGATTCACTGTCATTGAAGCCAGCAATGGACAGGAAGGGTTGGAGAAGGCGGATCGGGTTCAACCGGATTTGATTATTACTGACCTGCTCATGCCTATCATGAATGGTTGGGATTTTCTCGCGCTGGTGCGCCAGTCAGAAACGTTGAAGGATGTGCCAATCGTTGTGTCATCGGCAAGCGTGTATGATGCCGATCGCCAGAAAAGCCTTGCAGCAGGCGGCAACGATTTTCTGGCTAAACCCGTGCAAGTCGAGGAGTTATATCGCCTCTTGGCAAAACATCTGCAACTGGACTGGATCTATGCTGAGGCAAAACCGATTGAAAGCGCGATCGCAACCTCAACCGAACTCGCTGTGCCACCCCTATCTGAACTGTCAGACCTACTGGAATATGCCAAGCGAGGACAAATCAAAGGCATCCAAAAAGAACTGGAACGACTTGCCCAACTAGATGAAAACTATCAGCCGTTTGTCAACAAATTAAGTTCGTTAGTGAAAGAATTTAATATTCAGAAAATTCGCCAATTTCTTCAGGAAAAGGCGGAGTAATTTGCCCATCTATAAATACACCAGAATTCGACCGCAGGAGCAATTAAACAATGTCAGGCAATGCCGGTAACGAAATTATTTTAGTAATTGATGATAATCCAACCAATCTAGAATTATTGCATAATGCTTTGGGTTCGTCTGGCTATGAAGTTTTGGTGGAAATGGATGGTCTTAGTGGAATTGAGCAAGCCAAGAATTATCCGCCAGACTTGATTTTACTAGATGTTCAGATGCCAGGAATTGATGGATTTGAAACCTGCCGTAAATTGCAGACAGATCCGTCTACAAAAAACATTCCAGTGATTTTCATGACGGCGCTGACTGATACCACAGACAAAGTGAAGGGGTTACATTTAGGGGCAGTAGACTATATTACAAAACCGTTTCGCCAAGAAGAAGCACTTGCCCGGATTCAAACCCACTTAAAAATTCGGCGTTTGAGCTTGGAACTCGAACAACAAAAACAAGAACTTGAGCAAGTTGTTCAAAAACGCACATCTGAATTAACCTGCACCCTGCAAGAATTAAAGAAAACGCAATTGCAGTTAATTCAAAATGAAAAACTGTCTACAATTGGTCAGTTGGTTGCTGGTATCGCTCATGAAATTAATAATCCAGTTGGTTGTATTACTGGCAATCTAGAGCAAGCTACTCTTGCTGTTAAAGATGCGGTCGATTATATACGTCTTTATCAAACCAAGTTCCCTAATCCTGGCATAGAAATTGAACAAAAAGCTGAAGAGATTGATATTGAATATCTTCTAGACGATTTACCCAAAATGTTCTTATCTATGCAGACAGGAATCGATCGAATTCGCAACATTAGTACATCACTCAGAACATTCTCGCGTGCTGATGTAGATTTCAAGGTATCAGTTAACATCCATGAGGGACTTGAGAGTACCCTGATGATTTTGCAACATCGTTTGAAGGCTCAAGAACATCGTCCGGCAATTCAGGTAATTAAAAATTATGGTCAAATTCCTAAAGTTGAGTGTTATTTAGGGCAACTCAATCAGGTATTTATGAATATTTTGGCAAATGCAATCGATGCTTTGGAAGAAGGGAACCTGGGGCACAGCTATGAAGCGATTAAAGCAAATCCCAACCAAATTATAGTTCAAACCGAAATGAAAGATGAACAGCAGATTGCAATCCGGATTGTAGATAATGGGATGGGGATGACGAAAGATGTCAAGCAACGTATCTTCGATCATCTATTCACGACTAAACCCGTGGGAAAAGGAACGGGTCTAGGACTGACGATCGCTCATCAAATTATTGTTGAAAAGCACGAAGGAACTATCGAAGTAAATTCTGAATTGGGAAGAGGTACAGAGTTTGCGATCGCTCTTCCGATTGTATAATCTAGTCTCTAGAGCTACATCAGATAAGTCAATGTCTCAATCAGCTCTGGTGAGTGACTGTAAATTCATCAGTAAGACTGCTAGTGCTGCGGTGGCAATATGACAGAGTGGTACACATCGAACTGCAAAAGCTCTCGATCGCATGGCAGATTCTGATTGTGGTTTTTTTTGTTGTAGGTATTGCTGGAGTAATCACAAGTGCAGAGGAAAATAATGGATACCCGCAAGAGACTATCTATAAAGGTTGCTAAAGGTATTCAAAACTATTACTATGAAGGGCGTTGTCCTCAAAGTGGGGAATTACTGAGACTACCCCGCACTCAGCAAGCAGAAGCGATCGCTTATGATTTAATGCAACACCTTGCCAACAATCACCGTTATTCCGATGAAGGCAAGATGTATGGGATATTGTTAGTTGAACTACCGAATGGCGAACAACGGGTACTCAAAGCTTTCTCCGGTCTTCTGAATGGTAATAGCGCGATCGCTCTCTGGGTGCCGCCAATTCCGGGACGAGACGAAGTTGCCCTAGAAGAAGCCCGCACCTTAGCCAAACTGGAGGCGATTAAGCAGGAACTGATTACCCTAAAGCAACTAAAAGAACGGCAGCAGTACGAAACGCACTCTCGCAAGTTTGAACAGCAGTTGCAAGAAATGAGCGATCGCCATCGAGATTGCAAGCAGCAACGACACCGAAAACGTCAGATACTCTGCGAAACACTGACTGGAGAAGCGCTAACAATTGCCCTCGAAGAACTTGACGAAGAAAGTCGTCGGCATGGAATTGAGCGACGAATACTCAAACGTCAGCAGAATGAAGTGTTGCAGCCAATTAAGCAACTGATTGAAGCAACCCAATCGCGAATTTGGGAATTAAAACAACAGCGTAAAGAACTATCCCGCCAATTGCAGACTCAGATGCACGCGGCATACAGCCTAACTAATTTTTTCGGGCAGTCTCTATCATTGCAGCAATTGATGCCAGGAGGCTCTATGCCCACTGGAACCGGAGACTGTTGTGCCCCCAAGCTGCTGCACTATGCGGCAACACATGGACTTAAACCACTGGCAATGGCAGAGTTTTGGTGGGGGTCGTCCTCTGGGGACAAAATTCAGGGAGAATTTTATGGAGCCTGTGCGGAACGCTGTCAGCCATTGATGGGGTTTCTGCTGTCGGGCTTGCCTCAGATGCCCACAGGCTATAAGCCTGGGGCTATACAAACGAAGCCCGCCTGCGTGGGCTGGCAAATATCCCAGCCTGCGGAGGCAGGCTTAGTCTGTATAGCCGCACCCTTTAGGATGTCGGCGATCTACGCAACGCTGACGCGATCGCTACCCATTCTTTATGAAGATGAATGGCTGATTGCGGTGAACAAACCCGCAGGGTTACTATCAGTACCTGGTCGTTATCGCGACAGCTTTGATAGTGTCCTCAGTCGCTTGCGTCATCTGTTGCCAGATGGCATGGCGATCGCATCTGTGCATCGCCTGGATCGAGAAACATCTGGTATTCTCTTGCTGGCACGCGATCGCCAAACCCATCGCCAACTGAGTCAGCAGTTTCAGCAGCGCCAAGTTCACAAGGTTTATGAAGCCCTACTTTCCGGTTCTGTGACAATTGAGCAAGGTGCGATCGCACTCCCTTTATGGGGAGATCCGGAAAATCGCCCCTATCAGAAAGTCGATGAACGGGGTAAAGCTAGCTTGACTCGCTTCCAAGTTATCGCCAGGGAAGGAGACTGGACTCGCATAGAGTTTATCCCCCTAACCGGACGCACCCATCAGCTACGAGTTCACGCTGCCTCACCGCGAGGACTTGGGGTAATTATATTGGGCGATCGCCTTTATGGATGTCGTGCAACTGCCAGTCGGTTACATCTGCACGCCAGAGAACTTCGCTTTGTGCATCCGCAATCTGGAGAAACTCTCCATCTCCAAGCAAAAACGCCCTTTTGATAATATTGCTCTAGATGACGGTAACTTCCCAAAAGGTGGCTGGTACTTCAAAAAGACCCGCGCAAAACACTGATTCCAAAACCTGACAAACCACCCCCAGAACCAATCGCAAGAGTTTTGCCATCTGGACTAAAGGCAATGCTGCTTGCGTATATGCGACCAAGAGTTTGGTCGTTAATGGAAGCCTTAAACAGCGTTTTAAGTAGCCCTCCAGTCCGCAAATTCCACAACTTGACCGAATTATCCCAAGAAGTAGCAACCAGCTTCTGCCCATCAGCGCTAATTGAAATGGAACCGAAACCTTCGGGTATCGTGTGGAGAAGCTGCTTTGTTCTCAGGTTCCATATCTTGATGGAATCTGCCACACTCACAAGAGTCTGCCCATCGGGAGCGATCGCAATAGAACCAATTGGGCTAGTATGTCCTTCGAGAGTACCCAGCAGTTTTCCCGTCTTGATATCCCATAGCTTAATGCTGGTGTCCTTACTGGTATTTTGATCTACATTATCTCCACCACCAGTCGCAAGCATCTGTCCGTTTGGGCTGAGGGCAATTGACCGAATCGGCGTTGATTGTGGATTGATAGTCTGTAGCAGTTTGCCTGTTTTGAGGTTCCACACCAACACTTTCTTGTCATCGCTGGCACTTACTAAAGTTCGCCCATCCGCAGCAATTTCAAGGCGATTGACCTGTTGTGAATGCCCTTTTAAGGTGTAGAGAAGTTTATTAGTTTTCAGGTTCCACACCTTAATTGTTTTATCATTAATTTGTGCCTTACTGTCAACAGTCACCAAGGTTTGGGCATCAGGAGTAATCGCAACGACACCTGCGGCATATACTTTTTCATTGAGGGTACGCAGCAGCTTACCCGTCTTGAGGTTCCACAGCTTGATTGCCTCACCAGGGCTATGGCTGACCAAGATTTGACCATTGGTATTAAAGGTCAGAAAAGTAACATCGTTTTGATGCCCGCGTAAACCGTAGATTTGCTCAAAATCTCTTTGGGAGTTAGAGGTTGTTGGTGTTGTTGAGTTGGGTTGGGTTGAGGATTGGGCTGTTAATGGGAGTGTAGCGATCGCGCCAGTGGCAATTGCCATAACAGCTAGAGCGATCGCGTTTTTCCAAGACAACTGGTTGAGATTTTTCATATAGATAGGTATGTGGTTCAGGCAGGACAAAAACTCTATTACTAGCCGATACAATCCCATAAGACGGCAGATGTATACGCCAATGTTGCCGTCATAACAGTTACAACAGCCTCGGTTCCTGGGTGGCTGAGTTCATCGAAACCTTGCCGAAGCAGTACGATACCCTACTGGGCGGTCAGAACCTATCGGGCGGACAGCGGCAGAATTTAGCGATCGCGTGGGCGCTGGTCACTAACTCTCTTATACTCATCCTCGACGAACCCACGAGTTCGCTGATTTGAAAGCAGTGGGTGATAGAAGCCCTCCAGCGTCTACGCCGCCTGAGAACCATGATCTTGGTCACGCACCGACTCGAAACTGCCGTAGACTGCGATCGCATTTTTGTGATGCAGGAGGGCGAGATCGTCGAGGAAGGCACCCATCCTGAACTCCTTGCCCGAAAAGGATTCTACTTCCAAATATTGGGCTACAAGTCATTCTCGACCTGACAATCCTCGAAAAATGTGGAAAATTGAAACACCTTAAGCTCATTCCCTGCTTGAAAGTCGGAGGATGAGCGCTAAAGCAGTCAATTCAACAGATCCTCACCTGGGATTTTGATCGGACGATCGTAGCACGCGGCAGCATTCTGGAGCAGGATGGTAAGCGACAGTTTCCGATAGGCTATGAGTGTCTAGGGATGTCCCTCTAATTAAGACGTTGGAGTTCGCATGGCAATTTATCTGGTTACGGGCGCTAATCGGGGCATTGGTTATGAATACTGTCGTCAACTACAAGCGCGGGGTAATGTTGTTATTGCCATTTGTCGCACTGCTTCTGAGGAATTGAAGCAGCTAGGGGTGCATGTTGAGGAAGGGATTGATATTACCTCTGATGCTTCGGTTGCTTCTTTACGCGATCGCCTGGGTGACACTAGGATTGATGTTCTGATTAACAATGCCGGAATTATCAAGCGCGTGACGCTGGAAGACTTGGATTTTGAGAGCATTCGGGAACAGTTTGAGGTGAATGCTTTGGGGGCTTTACGAGTAACTCATGCGCTATTGCCACTTCTCAAAGCAGGCTCCAAGATCGTGTTGATGACGAGTCGGATGGGAGCGATCGCAGATAATACCTCTGGCAGTTCCTATGGCTACCGGATGTCTAAAGTGGCGTTATCGATGGCAGGCAAATCCCTGTCTATTGATCTCAAACCGCGTAAAATTGCAGTGGCGATTCTGCATCCAGGGTTAGTTCAAACCCGCATGACGAACTTTACTGCTGGTGGCATTACGCCGGAAGATTCGGTGAAGGGTTTGTTGTCTCGGATTGATGAGTTAACGCTGGAGAATACAGGCACTTTTTGGCACGCTAATGGAGAAGTACTGCCTTGGTAGATGTGCGGCACAGATTTGAGGAATTGGAAGTTACAGAGCAAGAGCATTGCTGGTTAGTTCATTCAATTTTTTTACTTTCCTCTGCTCGTCTACGTTCTGCACAACGCTCAACGCTATTGAATCCAAGAAGTTGCACAGTTGTTCTTCCTGGTGGGGTTAAGCCAACGATTTCGTCATCTCTTAAGGAGAAATGTTCGCTCCATTGTTGAGTGCGGGGATTGTACAAAAAACTAAATTCGTTGGTTTGTGGATCAAAAGAGCCAAGATCAGTTCCTTTGTATCGGTTACACCGCCAGCAGGCATAGGCTAAATTTTCAGCAATGGTTTCACCGCCATGCTTGAGGGCAATAACATGATCTACTTCATGGGCATAGAAGCTAACATCTGCTGGAATTTGGCAGTATTCACAGCAATATCCGGCTCGCTCTTGAACCAAACGGCGTAGGGATTCAGATATGTATGTCACGAGTTAGAGGGGCGCGTGAGATAAGGCAAGTTGCCAAGCTTTAGCATGATCGCGAGATGTTCAATTCGCTCATACTCGTTGAGTTCTGCAATCTCAGTTGGTGTGATATTGCCGCTTTGATTTTTGGTAAGTAACGTACTGAGCCGCTCTTGCATTTCAGGTGTGGGGCGAAAGGCGGCTATTTGTTCTGGGGTTGGCTGACTTGTTAGAAAGTCCAGAATGTAGCGATAGACATGGGCGGGAAGGACTCCCTGCTGAACGCACTGCCGCAATAATTCTGGCAAGCGATCGCCTAATTGGGTCAGTTGTTCTGAGAGGTCGTCTGGAATTTCAATCGTGATAGTTGCCACAGCAAGAGCCACGCAATAACTACACTATTCGCTATTGTATATCTAGTTGAGAGCTTCTCTCTGCGTGGATAGCCGTTGAGTTTGGTGTAATAGTAGATGAAGGCAATGTATTGCCCCTGTTTTTGGGTGTATTGGGGTTCTAGGTTGTAAGCACGGAGCCAGCAACGATGGAGAGCATTAAGGTACGGCAGCACATTGGACAAGATGGCATTCTCCATCTTGAGATTCCCGTCGGGATAAGAGAGCAGGATGTAGAAGTAATGGTAATTTATCAGCCTGTTCCATCGTTAACGACTATTGAAGCATCATTAGAATCTCTCTATGGCATCTGTGCAGATGACCCGATTATTCTTGATGACCAGGGGATCGCAGAAGCTCTTGATGATGACCTTGCTGGAGCGTTTGACTAGGAATGCGTTACCTGTTGGATACGAATGTTTGTGTGATGTATTTGAATAGTCGTTCAACCTCGGTGCGCGATCGCTTGCTTTCTACACCTACTGAAGACATGGCTGTGTGTTCGGTGGTCAAAGCTAAACTATTTTATGGTGCGCTACGAAGCCATAACCCATGAATGTTGGGTTATCAAGTTCTACTCAATCGGAAAGCTGGGAATCAATTGATCAATTTCTACCATTAGTTGCATGGTTTCTTTAAGCGCAACTACTATTTTTTGATAGTGCAACACATCATCAAAAGATAAAGTGCGTCTGGCTTTTTTACGATCTTTTAGCCATTTGTCTAATACTTGATAACCACCGATCTTAAATTCCCACACATCAGGGGTGATGCCTTCAAAGTAGCGGTCTTTGTTGATATAAACACGCTGTTCTGTGGGTTTGTAGATAACTTCAGTAACAGCATTGTCACCATCGCCACCCATTTTAGTAATCAGTTTATTGAGTTTTTTCGATTTCATCAGGTGTAGGTCTACTAATTCCTGACCTTTTGCACCCAAATCTTTAAATAGTTGATCGTTGCTGGTCAATGGCACACGGGGAAAGTCGATTTTGAGAAACTCTGCGTAGCGTTGGCGATAGGTGGGACTATGGAAGATGGCGTAAATATAGTAAAAGATGGCTTCTGGTGTGGGAATATCGCCAAGTTTTTCTCGAATTGTACTCAGAAAGCCTGGGACTAAGTTTATAGCTTTTTCTGTAAATAAGCTAACTTGTTCATTCCGATTATCAGGATATAGGTAGAGAGGAAAAAGATAAGTCCGTTCCCGTGTAGCTACTGAAACTGTGCAGTCTGTTACAGAATATTTAGTACAAAATGTATGTCTAAATTCACCATTAACTTGACGAGTTGTACATTAAGCTCAAGTTTTCTCCTATGAGAAGGTGACATGTAACCTCATTTCTAGGAAGTTCGACTACATCTTCATGATGGTAATAAGCTCTCCAGTCAAATGGACGGTAAAGACATTGTGTAAAATGGCTTTCCCAATCAAAATTTGACTTGAGCGATCTTCGCCTTTGGCTTAAGTTCCAATCTCTCGTATCTTGAAGCTCATAGGCTTCACTAATTGCTTGATCTGAAATATTTAAGTCTCTAAATTTATCTATTCGCTTGCGGAGTTCTGATAAATCAAAATCAAATACAAAATGATCTCGGTGAGTTTTGACTCCTGTTGAATTGACTGGCATTATTTCTGTAATTTTCCAGCCCACCTCGTATTCTGTACGCAAATCTTTGTCTTGAGGTGTGAAAAGATAGAACGGTGATTGAGGAAAGACTTCTGTCCATTCAATCGTGGTTACATCATGGTCTTGAAGATAGCGATATTTATCCTCTCGTGAACCCCACAGATCAGCATGATAAATCTTAGCCATTAAATAACCTCAAAAAGATGACGGGGTAATCCTGATTGTCGAATAATGGATTGCAATGTTCCAATCTTTAGTTCTGCATAATTAGGAACAGGTACAGTAATCGTTGTTTCTTCAGTCTTTAGTTGCATAATGATATGACTACCCCGTTGCCGCACCTCTATAAAGTTATGGGATGCCAGAATTTGGCACACTTCTCGACCTGAGAAAACGCGCAGCTTACCCAATTGCAACCTCCAACTGAGTTACAAAGACTTCTGTATGTAAGCGATTCTGTATTTCTGAAGGATCTGCCAATTCAAAAAATAGTTGTAGCGCTTCAACCAAATTATTTTTTGCTTCTTCTACAGAATTACCCTGGCTGGCAATATCTAGTTCAGGACACAACGATACATAGCCATCGCCTTCACGCTCAATAATTGCCGTAAACTGCTGAACTCGTTTCATCTTGCTCTCTCCTTTGGATATTTGACCATAATAGCCACTGCCACCCCTTGCTGAATATCAAACACGTTTTTATCCGGTGAACCATCCGGGGCAACTTCTTTTTTGCGGCTGTTACCATGCAAATCCATCAGATAAATCTCGTCAAATGTTTTCTCTAAACTCTGGCGCATTCCCCGAAATGTGGGATTATCCAGATAACCATGATTAGTAATAAACGCCAGAATTCCAGAACCTGTGCGATCGATTCGCCACTGACCAAAGCGAATAAATTTCACATAGTCATCCTGCAACCATTTGGAATTTCTTTCACCTAATGGTAGACCATCCACATAGTAATAATCTTTAACTAAGCCTGCAATCCACTCACTTTTATTTGCCGAATGTCCAGAATAAGGCGGATTGCCTAACACTACCATTACAGGTGTATCTCGCTTCACCGTTGAGGCTTCATTTGCTTCTTGTGCAACAAACTGACCAAACAAAATCTCTGATTTTTTTAAAGCTTCATCTAACGTATTCGTAAGGTAAATTCCTAATCGCTGTTTGCCCTTAAATTGATAACCCAGTTCTTTTAATTGTAGACCTAGCTTAAGATGAGCGATCGCATAGGGAGCCATCAACAACTCAAAGCCAAACAACCGATTGAGCAAATTATCTTGCACATAGCTATCCCACTGATTCGCCATGCCAATTTCTTCTAGATTGCGATAAATTTGCTTTACAACTTCATACAAAAACGTACCAGTCCCCGTTGCAGGGTCAAGAATTTGCACTCTCGGCTTTTGCGTCACCGGATCTTTGGCGTTATCAGCTAAACCCAACGGCAAATCAAAGCGATCTTTAAGAATGGCATCAACAGAACGCACAATAAAAGACACCACAGGTTCCGGTGTGTAATAAACGCCTCTACTCTTTCGCAAAGCTGCATTATACGCCGCCAAAAACGTCTCGTAAAAATGCACAACTGGATCTTCTTGACGAGTACGCTGCCCAAAGTTTTCTAAAATACTGCCCATATCTACCTGAGACAGCAATTGCACCAGATCATCGATCGCCCAATCAATCTGGCTAACAGCATCAGTTTCCACAATGGTATTAAACAACCGCTTCAAAAATGGGTTGGTTGCTGGAATATAAGTTCCTGCTGTGCGACGGGTAAACGTCTCACCCCCCGGATTTTGAGCATGACCGACTCTTGCTGCAAATAGCCCATAGGAAATTGTCTGAGCATACATATCTGAAAAGTCAGCATCAGTCAAATTGGGTAGCAACACCTCACTAAAGCCCTGCTTTAATTGATGCAATTCTCCCTCAGATTTCTCTAGGCTCAGAGCCGTTTCAGTTGCTAACCGAATCGCCTTAGTTAACCTCGCCATCTGTCGCGCTAAGTCTTCAGGACTGCTGATGATCTCGCCTGTATAGCTGAGAAACTGATCCAACAGTGCAGCAACCTTGTCAGCATCCTTTACTTGCAGTGTATTATCGTTGCGTGCCAATATCTCCTTAAGTCTGCGCTTCCCGTTCACATACCAGCGAAACTCTAGATAATTGGTTAATACTAAATTGGGAAACGCTTCTAGATATCGCTGCAATTGCTCCGATTTTTCAATCTGATCCAGATCTAGCCCAATATCTTTGGCTTCCACATAACCCACCAGCAAGTCTCGCCGCTTTACCGTAAAGTCTGGAATCCCTGCTTTGTTGCCTTTTTCTTCAATCACCGCGTCAATTCCATTCTTCGGATCATCCAGCAAATCTTTTAATGCTGGGTAATGGCTGCGCTCACTTCCTTTTTGCAGGTTCTTTTGAATTGACTTTAGATAAGCATCAAAGGAGAGAGATGGCATTGTAATCTTAACCCCGGTGCAATTAGTTAAATTTTGGCAAACGTCTTCCTACTCTTGAGTATTCCAATGAAGAGCGCGATCTGAAGAGCAGCAGCGCCAGCGATCGCGTGGCGTACCCTAGGTATATCGCTCCTGCTCAATTGCTCCAAAACCTTACTGAAGCGATCGCAATGTCTTTGAGCGTTAAAGCAATTCTTGAAGCTGAATGACTAGCGATCGCTCCATGCTCAATGTGACGATTGAACAGCCTCTACTTGCACCTCTGATAGCCCCAGTATTTTAGCGACTTGTGCAATCTCCATGCCCGTTGCTAATAAATTTCGGGCAGCTTGTAGCAACTGCGTCTGAGCTTGTTCCCTTGCCACTCGCTCCTGCTCCGTATCGGTTAAAAACCAATTGCCTGCATCATCGCACCAGCGCAACCAATAACCTGGGACATCTTCAAACATCCCTTCCCAAACTCCTAAACCAATTTCTAAATCAGCTAACCAGGCGATCGCGTTCTCTAGACTAAGCGACTGCTCCTGATACTGTCCCCCATCCAGTTTGAAATAGCGCAACCGTTGAGTATAGCGGCTATACACGAGGTAGTGAGGAATCCGCAAATATCGCTCATATATCTCTAGCTTGGTAGGTGGTTTGGTTGCAGTGGGTTCCAGAGCATTTTCCATTAAATTGCCTGCTGGAGTCGCTGATTCTGCATTCACCACTCCAGAGGTTTCATTGTAAAAGCGTCCCAAATCTTCAACCCCAGTGCCAGGAGACAAAAACTCAATCGCTACATACGGACTTTTGCCTTCTTGCCAGATGACATAACTCCGCCGCAGATCTTTGCCATCATACAAACGAGGCACATCTACCGCTAAAAACCAGTCAGGACGCTTATACCAAAGCGGATGGTTGACATCATAGTAGAGGTTGAGGTCAGAGGCAGTAAAACAATTCTCGCGAGTGTAACCACTCAACCGGAGAGTGCGACTGAGCAATTGAGGCTGGAGATCGTGAAACTCGTCAGGCAAACCAGGCTCCTCTGGATTTTCACTGGGTAGATCGTACATTGTGGGCAATGTTTCTCGTGGCGATCGCGGCGGATCAACTTGTTCGAGTGCTGGTTTACGAGTGATGGGAACCATAGCCAACCTCAAAGCTTGCCTTATCCTTAATTTTACTTCATATTAAGGTGTTATCAGGCAAATATAAATATAATGGATAATCCTTGAAAAGATAGGTGCTTAACTAGCCAATGTGACGTTAAATACATAGTTAGCCCTCATCATCCCGCCTCACGAGGTTCCTATGCCAGAAAGAGCCATATCGATCGCCATCAATGCATCTGACGCACCGGCAAGAACCAAACCCTCGAACTATCCTGAACCGTTCGCGTCGCGCATGGTGGGCAGAGAAAAGCGCCCACTTGGTGATCTGTTTGGCCTCACAAACTTTGGCGTCAACCTCACACGATTGGCTCCCAATGCCGTTTCCGCCCTGCGTCACGCCCACACCAAGCAAGATGAGTTCATCTACATCTTGCAGGGGCATCCAACGCTACACACGGACGAAGGTCGTACACAACTCTCTCCGGGCATGTGTGCGGGTTTCAAGGCTGGCACTGGCAACGGACACCATCTGATCAACGAAACCTTAGAGGATGTCCTGTACCTCGAAATCGGGGACAGAACACCGGGAGATGAAGGAAGCTATCCCGATGATGACCTCAAAGCCCTGCTGGAGGATGGCAAGTGGAAATTTGTTCACAAAGACGGCACTCCGTACTAAACGGCTGACTCACCGTTCTTAGTTCTCCTGTTGAATTGCGACCGCCACCTCAAAATCAGGCTGAATTCCAGGTCTAATATCAAGTCGAGATGATTGCCGATAATAAAACCCTCTCACCCGTTATGATGATTTTCTTCCCAATGCTTCAAGGATTTACTACTAACGGGTGAATGTTGAGCTTAAGAAAGCCAAGTACACTTAGATTCATGGAAAATAGCTTATTCGATAAAACTTTCCGAGACAGTGAGGGCAATATTGTTATTGCTCAACCGCCAAATCTGCCGCTTTTGGTTGGGATTACAGCAACTGTACTCGAATTAATTGTGAAAAGCGGCAATATCCATACAGGTCTAGACGCAATAGCGTTTGGTTCTTTGTTTACTTGGGCGTGGCAGGAGCTATTCGAGGGTGTTAACTACTTTCGTCGAGCGCTAGGTTTAGTTGTGCTGATTGGCTGCATCGCTTCGAGGTTCTCCAACAACTTCTGAGTGTTCATCTGCACTTCAGCATTCTTGGAGCCGATCGCCCTAAAATATCAGGTGGTTGATGGCAGTTCAAACAACTCCGGTTGTTCTTTGACCAGAGCCACAGGTTGTTTAATCTGCCAAGTCTTATCCTGGGAAAGTTCCAGCAAAGACTGATGGTAATTCGCCAACGTTGAGCGATGCCCCACACTTAAGAAAGTAGTCCCTATCGCTTGCAATTGTTGATATAACCCTTCCTCATTGCTCAAATCTAGGGCGCTGGTGGCTTCGTCGAGAATGGCGTATTTGGGTTTATTTAACAGTAACCGAGCGAATGTCAGCCGTTGTTGTTCACCCAAAGATAAGACATCTGCCCAATCCTGTTCCGCATCAAATCCGCCAAATCTCTCATCCAAATCTGCTAAATTTACCTGTTCTAAAACTTGCTTCAAGTGTTGATCGTCAACCTCAAGGTGCATGTTGGGATACAGCAGTTGATCGCGGAGAGTACCTAGCACCATATAAGGACGCTGCGGCAGAAATAGAATCTGATCGGATTCAGGACGAACGATCGCACCCTTGCCAGAATTCCACAATCCAGCGATCGCTCTCAGCAGTGAACTCTTACCACAACCACTCGCCCCCATCACTAAAAGTCCCCCTCCTACAGGTAACTCTATCGATAAATCTTCTATCAATGTGCGTTGATAGTTAGGAGTTTGCAAGCTGAGGTGTTCAACCGCGAGATGTTCGGCTGTAATTGTCTGAATCTGGGGCTTTTGCTCGTCGGATGCCTCCTGTGTTTGTTCTAAAAACTCAGCAAAAGTATAGAGACGGTTAATTCCGGCTCCAAAAGTGGTCAATTGCTGGAAGCGGGCAACGACAACATTGAGGGAGAAAAAGACGCGGACAAAAGCGCCCTGTGCTTCAGAAACTTTCCCCACTTCCATTTCTCCAGCAAAAATTGCAGGCGCTACCACTAATGCAGGCAAAATGAAGGGGATGAACTCATAAGCATTTGTGAGCATATTTAAGTTCAATTCCCAAACCAGCAGTCGTTTAACATTCTCAAACACATCCATAAATCGCTGTTTGACTTGATTCGATTCCCTTTCCTCTCCTCGATAAAAAGCGATCGCTTCTGCATTTTCCCGAATTCGCACTAAGCTAAAACGTAAGTTGGCTTCCTTCTTGAGTTGTTCAAAGTTGAGTCGGACAAGCGGCTTACCAAATACAACGGTAGTAACGAACGTTCCAATCAAGGCGTACAGCACCAGAAAAAATACCAAAGGTTTAGAAATTCCCCAAAGTACGCTGCTGAAGGCGATCGTCGATAGCACAGACTCCACTAACCTCAACAGAAAAGTCAGGGATTCTTGGGTAAAACTGCGAACATCCTCCGCAATTCGTTGATCTGGGTTATCAATCTCGGTTCCAGAGATATGCAGATTGTAGTAGGAGCGATCGCGAAAATAGCTATCTACAAACCGATGAGTGAGCCACCGTCGCCATTGCAAACTGAGGCGATCGCGCAGATAAGTATAACCTGCTAATAGAGGTGCATAAACCACCAGCACGCCGATGAAAACGATGACAGTTTGCCAGAAACGCGGCTCATCTTGGGCAGAAAGAGATGAAATCAACACTCCTCGCTTGTTGTTGAGTACCACACTCAATCCTGTATACGCCAGCAGAAACAGCACGACTCCCAGCAGTAACCCTCTGGCTTGCCATTTTTCATCTCCCGACCAATAGGACTTAGCGATCGTCCAAAATTGCTGGAGTACATTGAAATTCAATCGATCCATCGGCTTGCTTTCCTTACAACCAGGTCTGTCAAGAGATAATCAGCAAAGGTGAGCCAGAGTAAAATCCGCTCGACTAAAGAGTGCGACTCATCTGTAAGCAATTTTTGAATTATGCTGCAAATTTCTAATACCGTGAGTATCCCAGAGCATGAGATTGAGATGAGTGCGGTGCGATCTCAAGGGGCAGGGGGGCAAAATGTAAATAAGGTGGCGACTGCCATTCACCTGCGCTTTGATATCATTGCCTCCTCGCTGCCCGATCGTTACAAAGAGCGGTTGTTGAAGCTTTCCGACCAGCGCATTACCAAAGAAGGGGTCATTGTCATCAAGGCTCAAGAACACCGCAGCCAGGAACAGAATCGGGAAGAAGCGTTGCAACGATTGCAAGATTTGATTAAGAGCGCGATCGCAGTCATCAAACCCCGAAAAAGGAGCAAACCGACTCGGAGTTCTCAAAGAAAGCGTCTGGATAGCAAAACTAAGCGAAGTCAGATTAAGACGATGCGAGGAAAAGTTACGGATGAATGACAGTGGCGGATTGAATCTTTAACTCCAATTGCGATCGCCTTCTGGCTGCAATCGTTTAGCAGCGTCAATCACATCTTGCAGTTCTACTGGATCGCTGAATGGGTCAGCATCAAGTGTCATAACCCGATTGAATTCCTTTTGCCATCGTCGTAGCTCTGCAATGTATGGTTCGCAAGGCACCCGCTTTAGATTATCCCCTTCCTCCACCAAATCGTAAATCCCATTGTGCAGCCACCTTCCGGTATGCCAATCCGGCATATCAACAGCAGGGAATAAACAAATGCCATGCATATCCATCCCAGAATTAACCGCTGCCAGAGACTCTTCCACTACGTCCTTTAGCCAGTCATCTCTGCCTGCTTCCATCCCACTGGTTTCGCCAACGATCATCGGTCGGTGATAGCGTTCCCACACCCACCGCATTAGCTCACAAAGCGGTTTGATGCGATCGTCGTCAGGTTCTAGCGCCTGATGGGGGCCATGTTCCCGGTATTCCATCTGACCGAAGGAATAGTGATTTGCGCCAACGATATCGAGAATTTCAGGGGAACCGCCGAGTTCAGGATGCTCTTTCCCGTAGAGAATATCCCACGCCAAAAACGTATCCACATAGGTTTCATGTTTCGCCAACTCGATTTGATCCGGGCGATCGCGTGGTGCGACTACCTGAACCAAAGGATCGATCTGGATCATCCTTGAGGAGGGTTCCACTTCTCGAATTGCCTTAACACCTGCGATCGCCGCCTTACACAGGGCTAGACGAAAGCGAAAACGGTCTTCTTTTGTAGTTGTATAGGGAGCCACCCAACCCCATTCTCCACCGCAGAACGAGAAAAACGTAATTTCATTAATTGGCGTGAAAAAATAGGGGCCAGGTAAGCGGGGAATCACATACTCTGCTGCTGCGCGACAGTAACGGGCAAAGCGATCGGTAAATTCATCAGAAAATGGATCGAGATCGTCTGGATACCCATAGTGGCAGAGATCCCAGATGGGAACGATTTGCGTCTCCTGCATTGCTGCAATCATGGGATCAATGCTAGAGAAGTCGTAGCAGCCATCACGATCGACTAGGGGCCAGGGAATCCCTTCCCGTGCCACATCAATTCCCAGCGATCGCAAGATGTTGTAATCTTCCTGCGCGTGACGATCGTGCTGTGTCTCTTCAATCAGATTCCGCCGTTGCTTGTCCTTCCAGAGAAACGTCGAACACTCAAAGCCAGAGATGAAGAAGGTGGGGAAGATGCCAGGTCGTTGAGCCATACGTTTGCTCTGGTAAATTTACTCGTCATCGTAGGCACTCTTGCTCATTTGAGACACTATCCAACGCGAGATAAATCCGTTGAGTCCCCTATTTCTGATGTTGGGTACAGTTGGTTACAGAGTCAACGCGATCGCGAATAGGCAGTTTGCCCAGCCCATTGTTGCCTCCCACCAGCCGAGTGAGGCAATTAACGGGACTTAAACTAAAATTAAGCGTAAATAAAGGTACAATGCTTGGTAATCGGCTATTTTACGTTGAGGGATAAGGGATGAAAGAGACAACTCCCGCCGCCATGCCTCCTTGCTTTGACAGATGGTGTAAACGCTTTGATGATGTCTGGACGCATCAAGCGCAAAAACGGGAGTTTAGGAACTATCTAGGCGGATAATTGCGGGGAAAGTGAACGAAAGAACCTGTCTCAAATGGCGGATAACGCCGTGGGAGTGACTTACCATCGATTACACCATTTTCTGACGGAAGCCCCCTGGTCAGATAAACAGGTGAATGAACGTCGCCTTCTGGTGATGAATCAGTGTAGCCAAACCCGAATCGGTAGAGGATATACGTTAATTGTGGACGATTCAGGACATAGAAAAAGTGGTAATTTTACAGCCGGAGTGGGACGGCAATACATAGGAGAAATCGGAAAAACTGAGAATGGGATAGTGGTAGTAACAACTCATCTATATGATGGCAAAAAAAGCCTGCCGTTAGATATAGAGTTATATCAACACGCTAGTTCTTTACCTGAAGGAAAACAAGATGCAGAATTTAAGAAGAAGCCGAAATTAGCATTAGATTTAATTGACCGAAGTCTGGAGAGAGGATATCGACCCGGTATCATATTAATTGATGCTGGCGCGAGGAAATAACACAACATTTCTGCTAGAGCTGGAAAAAAGGAAGCTCAAGTATCTAGGGGGATTAGCCAAAAACCGCAAAGTGATAACTCAAATAGAGGCAAATAAACGAGATGAGATTCGCCTAGATAAGTTAGCCAAAGCTCTTCATGTTGATGATTTTACCCCTATTCAACTCAATCTAGATAAACCGAAAACCGTTTGGGTGGCAACTGTTGAAGTTGAACTATCACAGCTAGAAGGAACGAGAACAATTGCTATCGTAATGAATGCCTCAACCTTCAATTCTTCGAGTGATATTGACTATTTTATTACTAATGTTGACTCAACAATAGCCACAGCCGAGTGGATAGTCACTACCTATTCTCAAAGGATAGTGGTAGAAGTTTTTTATCGGGAGGCTCTCATGATGGTTAGGGTTGTCTGAATATCAAGTCAGAGATTTTCGCAGCTTAATGCGTCATTTCATTCTTGTGTTTTGTGCCTATACTTTTATTTTATGGCACACCAAAACCTGCGGATTAAGACGAAGGTGGGCATCGAAATCTTTAAACACCTTTACTGAGGCATGTTTAGGCATTTCGGACAGCGATGTCTTTCCGTTTTCTTGAGTGGTTGAACCACAATCGCGACGTATTCGTCTCTTATAAAGCTGCTTTGGGCTTTATTTGGGCTTGAAATCTGTTTAAGTCCCGCTATAACGTAGAGACGCGATATATCGCGTCTCTACACCGTAGGAGAGGGGTTGGGGAGAGGTTAACCAAACACTATTCAGCATCGTCGGCAAAACATAATGATGTTGCGCCTTACGTTTACAATCAGGGTAAGTAGATTAGTGTCTAAACTCTGTCTGCAACATTGGAGGAGGTCGCCATGATTCAAGCGATACCCAAGTTAGTCACGTTCGACGAATTTATCGCCTGGTATCCGGAGAATTCAGAAAATCGCTACGAACTACATAATGGGGAGATTGTTGAGATGCCCAAACCTACTGGAAGACATTCGCGGGTAGCAGGTTTTATTGGGGCTGAACTCAACTTTGAAATCAGACGGCTAAAACTGCCCTATTTTATTCCCAAAGAATGCGTCATCAAACCTACCCGCGACGAGTCCGGGTATGAGCCGGATGTGATTGTGCTAGACGAGCAGACTATCAGAAATGACCCGCGATGGGAACGGGAATCTATCATTACTCAAGCGAGTTCTGCACGTTTGGTTGTTGAGGTTGTTTCAACTAATTGGAGCGACGATTATGCTTTGAAACTGGAAGAATACGAGGCACTGGGCATTTCCGAATACTGGGTAGTAGATTATCTCGGATTAGGTGGAAAACGCTTTATTGGCAGTCCTAAACAACCGACTTTCTCGATTTATCAGCTTGTTGAAGGTGAATACCAAGTCCGCCAGTTCAGGGACAATGACCGTATTGAGTCACCGACGTTTCCTGAGTTAGCATTAACAGCATTACAGGTTTTTCAAGTAGGAATGTAACAGTTATTAGTTAGGCGTAGGTTTGAAGATTTGTACCGAACGCTGGTCGCACAGTCGTAAGGATCTCACAACTAACCAGTAAAGTTGTAGATAATCTATTTGCGCTGAGGAAAATTTGTTAAGGTCAAGTTCTTTGGCTGAATAGCGCGTTTGTTTGAGGTTGGGAATTGTTTCAGGAAACGGTAAGGTTTTAGGGAGAAAGCGGGTAAGACTGCGCCAACTGGATGCGATCGCTTCCTTGGCTTTTGGATGCAGTTGAATCTCTCCAACTTTGCGGATATCCTTCATTTCCCAGCCTTTTGCCCAAGCAGAGTGATGTCGTCCCGCTGCCAAAAGGATGGTGTAGGCGATGCCGAAAATTTGTTCGGATTCGGCATGGAAATAGTCGCGCAGCAGGGGAACGAGGGACTCTTGCAGAATGTATTGGGCTAGGAATCCACTCTCAACAGCGTGGTTGGGACGCTTGTGTTTGGCTTCGTAGGCTTTGAGAGCATCTCGTTGTAGCCTATCGTCGGGGTTGTAGTCAGTGTGGGCTAACAGATGGGATTTGGGCGGTTTGCCGTGGAAGGAAGAGTGTGCGATCGCTTGCCATCCTCCCATTGCATCTTGCCACTTTTGTTGCAATTTGCCTAAATCGTGGGTAAAGACGGCAAGTAAAACTAAATATTCAAACAGGGCTTCTGCTTCTGCTATGGTGACTTGGGGAAAAATTTTCTGCTGGATGAATTGTCTGCCTGCTTTTAATAGTTCATCGCGGACGCTAGCATATTCAATCTCAACCCCAGATCCATTTTTTAATACTCTCGTTGTGAAAGGATTGTGCCAACAAGTCCACATACAGCCTAAATGTCCTACATAGGTATCCATGCGATAGCGATACTCGCTGATTACCTGTTTTTGAGGTTTATTGGGAGAAGTAAACCCATTACCAACAATATTGATTCCAATTAGTAAGCCAATTTCTTCATCGTAGTGGACGTAGCGGGGATTGACTAAAATTTGGATGCTATTTATGAGGTCGTTGCGAGAACGGATAGTTGTGCAAATAGGTTGTGCATAAGTCTCGGTATCTTTCCTTCTAGGGGCTTCAATGCGCTTGAAAACCCAGTCAGTTTCATATCCCAAGTTTTGGATTTCTTGCCAAGCTTTACACAGTGCTGTTGTAGGGACACAGAAGGCTAAAAGTTTTTTGGGGTCGATTGACTCGTTATCCAAATCAATTAGTGTTGGTTCGTTCCAAACAAATACGCTGCGGTTATCAACACAGCGGATTAAGTTGTCCGCCGTTGAGCGATCGCCGTTGAATATGGCATCGTTAAATCGTCGTTCAAATTCGGCTTGGTCATTCTTTCGGCGTTCGGCTTGCAGGGAATCGGCTTGCCAATGCACTTGATTAATCCAAACTTGTTCTAAGGTAAAGCCAACTGATTGATTGAGTTGTTCGGATTGTGTATGTTGCTGTAAAACTTGCCAAGTGAGTTCGCACAGTGTTTTCTCATAGGGCAAAAAACTTTTCTTTTCTACAGTTGGTTCTTCGGATTCTGGGTCAAAATCTTGTGCGGCTAATTCAAGAGATTCTGGATTTACTTGAATCTGCCAATAAACATAAACCTCACCCTGTTCCCCTTTGAATCTGGCGCAACGTCCAGCACGTTGCAGGAGAGAATTCATGGGAGAAAGTTCAGTGTGCATGACATCGCAGGTAATGTTAAGTCCCGCTTCAATTACCTGAGTTGAGATTAAAACATGACATAAGCCGTCATCTTGCCAATTCTCTGCAAATCGAGTTTTAATTTGAGTTTCTTTTTGGGCGCGATGTTCCGGTAAAAACCGAGAATGGAACAGTGTAATATTTAATGCTTCATCTGAATTCAGGTTATTTAAATCTCTGAACAATCCTTGCGCTTGCGAGACTGTATTGCAAATAACAATAACTCTCTCACGGTGATGTGTTTGAATGTCATTGAGGATAACTTCAGCAGTTAAAGGTGTGGAGATAGCCCACAAAATTCGGTGACGCTTGCATTCAATTTCTACTAAATCTGCGTCGTTAATGGCAATTATTTCCATTGTCAATTACTTGTTGAATCTGTGTGGCGAATTCGTCGGTTAAAGTAGCAGTCATCAATAGAAAGAGTGCAATTACTTTCACTTGTTGCAAGACTTTGAGAACAGTGCTGAAAGAATGCTCAGGGTCGAGAAGGTGCAATTCATCAAATACGAGGTAGGAGGCAAAGATAGCACCTGCATTGACGTTGGCAGAACCCCGACCAACGGAATACGGGATATTCAGGAAGCTGCTTAACATTTGGTCGATGGTGCAGAAGATAATGTCGCCTTCAAAGCGAGGATCTTCTGGGTTTTCTCCGGTTTGCAGCGTTACCGTCAAGAGTCGGGGTGAAGGATAGTATGTTGACCAGCATTGGATAAGGGTTTCTGTTCTCTCGCGCAGACTATTGGCGAGGGTGCGTAAGGGGACGACGTAAATTAGTTTGTTGGGGAAGTCGAGTTGTAGATGTTGAGCGAAAAGAAAGGGCGCGATCGCGGTTTCGGTTTTGCCCGAACCTGTGGGTGCGCGGAGGAGGACATCTTGGCGATTGAGGAGGTGCGCGATCGCGTTTTGTTGGAATTGACGTGGAGGGAATCCAGTTAGGGTTTGAAAGTATTGAGCGATGGTCATGGATACAAGGTTCCCAACATAATTGAGAATTAAGCAGCTACTTTCTCATCAAGTTGCAATTCGCACTGGCGGAAAATATAGTTAACAGCCGCAAAGAGTTTATCTAGTTCGTAAATGGTGTAAGGAACGATAGTTTTGGTAAATAAGTCTGCCTCTAGTTTGCCGAATTGCCATAGTGTTCCGTTAGAAACAATGCCATAGACAGTTATCTGGAGTTCCCCGTTCAGTCGTTGCGCTGCAATCATCTCGGCTAGGCACTGTCCCCACCCCTCTTCAAACTTATCTTGCTTGGCTTCGACTAAAAGGAAATAAGGCTTATCAAAGACAACCTTTCCCAACGGAGAGCGTTTCGCCAAGATATATCCAGGGAATCCTGAAAGATTTTCATCACAGGTGAGTGACTCGTGACTCCACAAAAGGAACTTGCTGCGATATCACTTCCAGATTTCTTTCAAGACGGGATAAATTAAATTTTCGCAAATAGCAAATTCTGAGTTATCAACGACTCCTTCCCGCATGACGGTTTGTAAGTCTTCTCGGAAGTAATCGGGGATGTTAAATTCTATTTCACCGATAAAATCCGCTTCGGTATATTTAACCTGAAATTCTTTGACAACTGCACCAATACTCTTATAACTACTCAAAGCCATATTGACCTCACGATCAAGCGTTCAACACCTGTTCGACGGTTAGGGAAGGAATTGCTCAAAGGTGACTTGTTGTTTTGTTTTGGTTGCGATCAGGGGTAGCATATCATCAACTGCTATTATTCACTCAACCGACTTAACTTTTTTAGGACTACCATCTTTCTTGAGTTCTGTTACTTCAACTCTGACTGTCTTTCCAACTGATAAGATTTCGTACTTCTTGGGTTCCTTAACTGTGAGTTTAATTTTTTCCAGAATTGTATAAGTAACTTCTTTGCCTTTAATATTTGTCACTTCTGCATCTAATGTTTGTCCCAACTGAAACGTTTGAGACTGTGTAACTGCCTTGATCTCTGTTTGACGGTGCGACTCTACAGGTGGAGTTGGTGTTTTAATAGCTGAAGTTCGAGAGGGAGTCGCGATTTCTCCAATCGGAACCGTCTCTTTGTGATAGCGCACCAAACGTGCTGACCATCCTAAAATCAGTAGCATGGTTCGAGGATTAGCTTGCTCACCTGGCAAATGTTGTTTGCAAGCTTTTTCTATACAGTGATAGTAGTCAGGAGTCTTGCCACTATGTCCAATCTGCAAACCATGCCCGACTAGAGTCTTTAAATATGTGAAAAACTTTGCTCTAGCATTGGGTTGGTCTTGATTAGCGTAAAGATATGTAACTGTCTTCTTTAATTCAGTAGCAATGCCATCTGAATTTTTACCTGTTTCTTTATTTATTCGCAGTTGATCAGTAGCAAGAGTTTGAGCGATCGCATGAGCAATCTGCCATTGAACTTCAGTTAAGGATTCCGTCAGGGACTCAACTGCCATAAATTATGCTCCCAATATCTCTTCAACTGTTAACGTCAGTTCTGGGACAGTTCGCGATACAATCCGGTCAGTGCCTCGGTAGGGAGTAGCCTGGTAGACTCCATTATCATCAAGCAAATAAACAAAGACCATCGGCACTTTAGGATTACCCAGGTAATTCCGACTACCTATCGCTAAATAATCTACAATCCAGTATTCGGGAATACCCAAACGTTGATACTCATCCAGCTTATCGATATAGTCATCTTCCCAATTGGTTGAGACTACCTCTACAGCTAGTTGGAGTGGTTCAAAAAAAGCAGTGTAAGCGGCAAGGTTTGAGTCCCAAAGTGTTTTATCAACTACACTCACATCAGGATGCCGACCTTGTTCTTTACCCTCTGTGGTTAGTGTCCTAATCATAATTCTGTCTGACACTCTGTAGTTCAGATTACGCCGTTCAACCTCTCTATCAAACTGTCTAACCATGAAATCTGCGATATTATCATGTTGTCTTGTCGGTAATATTCTCACAATCTCTCCGTTGACGAGTTCATAACAACCTTCTTCTGCAATATCTTTCTCTAGAAATTGCTCAAAGGTGAGTTGTTGCTTAGTTTGAGTTTTAGTCATGGTTCGTCCTCACTTTTTTTTCTAGTACATTCCGGTTGGGGGTTCGCGGTCCGTAGGATAGCGCAGCACTTCAGCAAGTTGTTGCAACTGAGTTGCCTCAACTAAGTTAGAGTGGGCAGCTTGAATATTCTTCTGCATGAATTGTTGCAAACTTTCTCCAGTCAGTCGGGCAGATGCGGGGGGAGTGTAGGAGGAGTAGCGATCGCGCCACTCCTGCTTATTGTTAATCCGTTTAATTTCAGTAACATCGACAACCATCGTCCCCATCCCAACTGGCTTACCCCCGCCAACCTTAAGGGCAATGGGGTTTTTCGGGTCTTGCCCCAGTACAATCAACAATGTTCCTAATTCAGCAGAAGTCAAATTCATAAACCGCAGCTGAGTCGCAAACCTATACTCTTTACCTGCCTGCTGCACTGGAATTCCTTGCTGCTGACCTTTGTCAACCGCCTTAACCGCATGATAGTAAAACTTACGTCCTGCGACTTTCCCCTGTGGGTTAAAATACGCCTTTCTTTCATCAGGTCGAGGGCGATAGAGTGAGGGCATAAATCCGGTACTAAAACCAGTTGTTTCACACTTGGCATCTGTAAAATGAACCAGTCCCTGCCAATCCATTGCCCCAAAAACTTGACAAGCTGGACAGACTGTTAACTGATTTCTTTGACGATTAATCGTACATTCTTGATAGCCAGACGGAATCTGGCTTTGATACTTGCGAGTCACTTTACATAAACAACTGCGGGTAATTGCTTCATAAGTAGAGCGCACTACACCCTTGAAAGAACTCCCAGGAATCAGCAGCTTTTGATTGCCCTCAATTGAGGTTTTAATTAAAGGGATACTTCGAGTTTTGTCGGACAAATCACTACCCATCGCTACCACGCCAGACGCGATAAAGGTAGCCGTTTTCACGGTTAAGCGCAGGGAGATTTTGCCAGAGATGCGATCGCTTTTAAACCGTTCTTGTCCTGCTGGTTTAGCTTTGTCGGGTGATTGAGTTGGTAGAGAAACTAAGTCGTAAGGTTTTGGGGCAACGAGTCCTGTAGGTGCATCGGCTGAGTTCGGTTGACTGGGTCGAGTCGGAGGTGATACTCGTCGAGGTGGTGAGGGTCGATTGCTAGTCATTGCTTTTTCGCTACAGTTAGAGCAACAAAATGTACCGTCGCGGTATCGGCATCCATAAAGTAACGCTGGGCTACATCAACATTTGCTGAGGATAATCCTTTAGGAAAACGGGTTTCGGTAGCGGGGTAAATATGAGCGTCCCGTTGCTGGGTTTCCCACTTGTGTCCAATCCCCTTAAATCCGGGTTCACAACCTGTGGTGCTCAGGAGAAGAACGCTGAAGTGCTGTCCTTGTTGTTTCCAGCGCAATTCGCGATCGCAATTAAACATTTGCCCCTCTGGAGAAGGAAACTCATTCGGCAGTTGTCCTACAATTCCACTAACTTGATGAGTCCAGCGCAGGAAATAATAGTTACCCTGATTGAAAGGCTTTTCTAATAAGTTTCTCAACTGCTCTACTGTTAGAAGTTGTTCGCTAACGCCAACAAAAGGATTCATGCTGCTGTTTTCTCCAATTCTTTACACCAAGAGCGAACTGCCTTTATAAACAAATTCTGTACTTGGTTATCTCCCTGCCATTGCAACAGCACCCCAAAACCGAGAGGCATTGCTTCAGCAGCAACAGGAGTTTCTTGCACATCGTTAGCGGGAAAGCCGTAGCGTTGCCGTTCTTCCTCCTCCAAAAACACTCCAGCCCCTAGCAGCGAGGTGTGAGACCATTGTTGTTGTCTTCCTAGAGCGTGAATTTGTTGATTTTCTAAGATGCAGCCTGGATATTGAACAACGGCTGAATTCAATTTCACCTCAACCATCCCTAAACCGCGAGATTTGGCAAAACCTAACCCAAACCAACCATCATTTAAGTCTCGCAATACTAAACCAATTAAACCTAACTGAGCCAGGGAGAAGTTTTTTAGATGAATTTTGGTACGGAATTCTCCAGCAGTGCAGACTTGGTAGTTAAATAATGCCCCAGGTACTGTTGAGCCAAATACGCGATCAATAGCTACACCGTTACGTTCTTCTATCTTGAGTGGTTGGGACTTATCAGGATATGCGTCCTCAACTCTTACTCGACTAGCGACAGAAGTGCTGCCAAACATCTGGGAGACGAAGCAGGACTGCCTGTATAACTCCGCGCCCGGATTGGGGTGATTTTTATTATGCTTCTTCCAATCTTCTAAATAGAAGTTAGGATTATTTTGTTTGTTTTTATCATCTAAAGGGTTACTAGCCCAAAGTTCCTGGTTACTTCCTGCTGGACGCTGCTCACCACCCACTGTCCTTACAATTCTTTCAGCGTGGGCGCGTATTGCTCCTTTGAGACTGCTTCCAGGTAAGTAGATTGAGCGTCCCCCTGCATGGTAGGTTTCGACAAATTCCATATCTGGTTTAGTTGGATCTGCCCCTTCTTTGCCAGACTTAATCAGAATTGGCCCGTCGGGAATTATGGTGAGGGCGATCGTGCAATGATTTACAAATCGTTTGTGCATGACTGAGTAATTTAATAGATAGTGAAAAATTAAGCAGTTAATAACTCATTAAGCTGAATTTCGCATTGCTGAAATACATAGTTAACAGCAGCAAAAAGTTTGTCTAATTCATAAATCGTGTAGGGAGTAGTATTTTGAGTAAAAGTCTGCCCTTCTAGCTTGCCAAATTGCCATGTTGCTCCATTAGAGACAATCCCAAATACAGTAAGTTTTAGTTCGTCATTTAATTTTTCTACTGCAACCATTTCAGCTAAACACTGCGCCCACCCCTCGTCGAATTTGTCTTGCTTAGCCTCAACCAACAGAAAATAAGGCTTTTCAAACACAAATTTTCCTAAAGGAGAGCGTTTAGCCAAAATATATTCAGGAAAACCATAAAGATTCTGGTTGCAGGTAAGAGATTTATGGCTCCAGAGAACAAACTTAGTATGATAAGATTTCCAAACTTCTTTGAGAACTGGATAGATCAAGTTTTCACACACAGCAAACTCAGAATTGTCTACAACGGCTTCTCGGAGCATAAATTCCAAGTCTTCCCGAAAATAATCAGGGATATTAAAATCAGTTGCCCCCATAAAATTAGTTGCGGTGTAAGTTACTTGAAATTCTTGGAGAACTTTACCGATATCTTTATAACTACTGAAAGCCATCTTGACCTCACAAGCAAAGTTATATTACTTCTGTAGGGTGGCTATTACCGACCCTTTTACTCTATTGTTGCAATGTTTGCAGACGTTGTGGGCATTTTAGCTTTTAGATACTTGATAAGTTCTCGTGCCCACTCATCTTTATAGTCTGCTGCATCTTCATAAGCAGTTTCATCTTCCATTACTAGTTTTTGAAGATATTGCAACAAGAATTTAGGATTGCCTTCAACGTCAACCCAGCGCATTTTTAAGTTATCTAAACGAACAACACCCAAGCCACGCGATCGCCCTCCTCCTAAAGGTATTTGTTCTGTCTCAAACTGGTGCAAACCAATCATCAATAAACCCAGTTCCCAGTCCTTAGCATTTTCCACTACAGCCTTAAACTCAAAGGGTGTCCCAGCAGGTACAACTTGGTAGTCATAAAGCTTGCCATCCGCCGCTGTTTCAGTATCTCTATCAATAGCAACTCCATCCCGTTCCTGATACTGTCCAAACCATGCACTATCTTGTACCGTCAAGTCTCGCACTTGAAATTTACTAGCAATCCAGGGAGAACCAAATAAGCGAGAAACCTCGTCGGTTATGCCGATAAGTGCTTGTGTCAAGTTAAAATCATTATCTTTATGCTGTTCTTTAAAGGCTTTGACCTGATTATTTCGGGCTGAACTTGTGAAATTAGCTGGATCTTCAGCAAAACTTGGATCGATACCGCGTAGGAAGCTTTCGAGACGCGATCGCAAAGCGCCCTTAAAACTAGACCCTGGAATTAAAGGTCTACCCAAAGCATCTTTAATTACAGGCAAATCTGACCCAATTGGCTCAGTAGAACGACCTGCACTTATGCGTAATGCTGTTACTGTCCTCAGTGTTCCGGTTAGTTCTAGACGGTTTTTAAAAGTATCAAACATATTACTATTGGTAGAAGACTGAATTAAGATCATATTGGTGAAGAGGTCTTAGGTAACTAGGAAAACTTTAAGTGTTCGGATGCGATCGCAACGCCCCCTTAAAACCAGATTCCACTATTAAACTGCTTTTATCTAAATTCCTTCTTTTCTTTCGACATACTTATGAGTTCCGTAATGTCTTAGCTCTAATTTTCTCTTTGAAATTTCCTCTAATTTTATATTTGACATTTTACAGCTTACCCGCCATTCCATTCCTACATAGAAATGATCTATTCCTTCTGTGCCTCCATAAGCATAATAACTAACTGGTTTTGCCAAAGCTCTAATATTGCAGTTAGATTCTTCTAGCAAGTAAGAAACTTTAGCCAAGGTTTTTTGAAGTTTAACCTTTTCTTTTGCCGTACTAATATTTTTATAGTCTTCTATAAAGCTATGTTCGTAAGATAGCCTGGGAAACTCTTGTAATTCCTGTGACAAAAAGTTATCTTTACACTGATTCCAAATAAGTTGTCCCCAATTTGAAAGAGTCATTTTTCCATCTATTCCTGCCACCATTGCTTCAGGAACTTTTTCGGTTTGCGATAAAGATAAACCTGCACCAGCGTCGAGTCGCGCTAGAATAGATACATGGTCTGTCAGTCGTGAATAATCTACGGTTATTGGTAAGCGAGGTATAGTAATTAAATTTGATTTGGCTCCTTCAAAAACATAGATAATTTTATCTGCATAAAACATTCCAATTGTATTCATACATCCTTGCAATGCTTTAAATCCACCTACCAAATTGAAATATATTTCATAGTTTTTTTCTTTGTATTCATTTGCTCGTCTATCAAGCCAATCTAGTAAGTTGTCAATTCCTTGATTAAAAACTTTGTTATTGGCTGTTGAAAGTTTTTCAGGTGTATATACTTCAACTTCTAAACTCAATTTTCTATCTTTTTTCTGTTGTAGTATAAAACTTTTAACAATATTTGCTGTGACTTGTCCCTGTTTTGTATCTGTAGTAATTAAGAAGTGATGATCTCGCTTGCTGCTTTCTAGTTGCTCGTCATATAGTCCATAAATCCCATTCAGTTCAGCGCTGGCATCTCTAATCTCTAAGGTATTGCCATTATTGAGCTTATTTTTAGCCCTCTGTTCCAATTGATTAATGATGCTTAAAACTTCATGACAAGATTGACTAATTTGTTCTTGAGTAAGATTAGCACTTTTTTGTAACATATCCTCCCAATCTTTCGGATCACTTCGATGGATTTGATTGGTTAGTAAACTTGTCCCAACGGTTGAAATAACTAGACGAGGCATAATATATCTCCTGTTTGATACTTGGTCGATATTGGGCTTTATTAATTTAGCTTACTTTCACCTACTGAAGCTGTATGCTCCCTTGCTAGATAGCCTAAGTAAAGCTGGGCAAGTTTAAGGTGGATATCTTTTTTGATCTGCTCTCTATTTTGATTATCTTCCAAATAAGGCTCCAAGGAATTACCTTTTGGAATCTTCCTCCTCATTCTTTGCACAATTTCTTGAGCATCTTGACTCAAGTTCTGTAAGTCATTAACTACTGCTTTAGCAAATATTTCGCTATCCTTGGAAGTTTTCCAAATTGGACTAGATTCTTTACGCCCGACTTGATAACGAATATAGTTTTTGATAACCTCAAGCGAGGAGATAGAGTCAGTAGCAACAGCAAGAACATTTCTAAATGGAGATTTTTTATCTTTGCTGGCGATTGAGAATTTTTGAGATATCAGTTTTACTTTGTTACCTATCACGTCATCCATTTGGTTACTAATTTCTCTTTCAAGTCTTAATGCTAATTGTTCTCTTAAGAAGATATCTAGAATTTGATCCATTTTTAAACAGCCTCCTCTCGAATAATTAAATGAAATTTATCACAAACACGAACTTGACCGAAGCCTTCAGGGATACGTTCTCCTATCCCTTGGACTTCTAGCTTTTCTAGAGCTTCAATCCAATCATTTTTTTGAGTAGTGCTGAACAAATAAACAGCCCCTTTATTTGTGACTAACTCAACATCTTTCATTAATCCCCAGGCAGCATTCCAGCCAGAGCGGTAGTCATAACTACTGTAAACCGCTTCAAGTTTCAAAGAAGTATCTTGCACATCTGTAAACTGCTGTAGCATTGCTGCTGAAATAACTGTAGTACGCCGCCATTGCTCACTCAGAATCGCATCAGATTGTAAATCCAGGGTGAAGTAGGTGCGTTGGCATAGCCTGTCCGCAGGACAATTGCTCATCTGTTCCTCTAGAGGATTACCAAAAACTTTCCAATCATTCCAACGCTTCTGTAACGTGTCATTAAACTGGTTGATTTTATCAGCTAACTTTGGCTTGGCATCCACAGGTAGCTTTGCGTCCATTTTGACTTTTCCCAGCCCTCTTGAAGTTGATCCACCGAGGCGAAAACCCTCCTTATGGTTATTAATGAATTCTTTCAGAGAATCTGCTAGAGCATCTGTAACTAAAATTGCTCCCATGTAAATTACAGGCTTCGGATTTTTCCCTTTGGATTCAGATTCGTTTAGAACTTCAATACTGTAGAGTATCTGTTCTTCTGCTGTAGCTCGTCGTCGATTGATGCCTACCCGTGTCAACAGGCGTTTGCTGACAGTATGGTTGTAGTATTCATCATTAAGTTCGCTGTAGAAACTAAAATCAACAGTGTCAACTCGCCCCCCATCAGTTGGGCAATTTGGATCGTAAAGATGACCATATCTCTCTGCACAGAAACGGTCAATCAAAGTATCAAAAACACCATTGTTTTCTGGCTTGAAACCTGATTTCGTCTTAGAACTGAGGGCGGTAGCAGGTAAAACCCTGATCTCGTCTTGAATCACAAACTCATCATCAATGTTCAGTACAGCGGGATAGGCATTTTGGAAAATTGCTGGAGTTTCACCAAGAAAGAGAGTTTGAAAATCACCGCCATTGTGTGAAAAATCTTGCCTTAACCGCTCTGCTTGTTGAGTTTGCTCGTCCTGACGATATTGTTGCAAAATTTGAGATGCGATCGCTCCCCGAATTACAGTTCCAGGAATATAATTTTCAACTTCACTAACTGAACCGCCTGGTTTCTGCCGTCCGATCGCCAGAGGAGATAGTGCCTTTATTTCCAGTTGAATGCGCTTCATTGCACTCCTCCTTTTGCCAGAAATTTCCAAACATCCTCATCTACCTGAATTTCAGGCAATTCCCAATGCAGCCATCCCAAGCCAGCCGACTTACTTCCGCCTAGTGCATGAATATGTCGCCAGCCAGCCAAAATCAATGCTTTGGCATAATCTGGTCGCTCAGGTGTTAGGCTTGGTTGGATATGAATGTCACCTTTGAACCTGAGTTGAGCATTTGCTGGAGAAGTCTCTAAAAAGTAAAGTTTTTTCTCTTCTGCTGTGCGTCTGCGGCGGTTAATCGTTACACTTGGACGCAGGATTTCGGGCAAATTTTCTGGCTCTTCAGTACAAATCAGGTCATCAAATATAAGGCGCGATCGCAACACTGGATTGCCAAAGATTTGACAGATTAGGCAATGGCGTTGCTCGTCATCTTCATTTACTTGATATTCCTCACGCTCAAAATTTCCAGAAACATCTGCTCTCTGCGGACACATCATTTGAGCATTGGGAGATTGGCAAATATCCCAATTTAAACCCTTGGCTATCTTTTCACATTCATGGCGTAAACGACCCTTCATCTGCGAAGCAGGAATCAAAAGATTTCTTTCAGAGTTACGAACAATCGGCTTATCTGCAAGTGTCCCGGAGGAACCACCCGCACCTACACACAAGGCAGTATCAATTACAGCAGTAATAGGGTGTGTCTCAACTGAGTTTGACAATCCGCCAAGAAAGATCATGAGTCAGCCTCCTGAGTTGCAAACTGTTGCTCAGTTGAGCCAGAGTCTTCCGATGTGTCGATGAAGTCGTAGATGTCTACAAGCTCTCGCCAGATTGTTTCGTAGGCGCGATCATCTGGATCAAGCATTCCTGAGTCATACATCCAGGGAGCTAGATTGCCTTCGTTAGTCTTGGCTTTGCACCAAGTCTCTTCAAAGTCTTTTTTGAGTAATCCTGACTTACCATCTTTGAGCCTGACTCGGAAATAACGGTAGTTGAGAATTGCTGTATGTTTGCCATGCTCCAGCAAGCTACGAATTTGGTAGAGTTGCGATCGCGGAAATTCAGCTTCTTTCAATGCTTCAACTACCTTAATTAATCCCCCCAATTCATGAAAAGTGTAAGGAGCAGCGTATAGCCTTAGTTTTTGACCTCGATCCTTAGTTAACGCTTGCTTACGAAACTCTTCAATATTAGATGAAATCATCGTGACAGATTTCATCGTTAAAAAATCCACTGTGCCACCACAGTATCCTACTTTTCTCAATTTTTTAGCGCGTTTTTTAGCTAATTTGAGTAATTGTTCAGTCAGATTCTTCGCATAGTAAATCGGGGTATTGTAAGCTGTAATCAACACCCCAATAGAGGTACTTAATTGACACCGAGAAGCTTCTGCTTCTTGGCTAGAGTAACGATGGCATTTACTGAGATCGATAGGTTTTTCGGGTGGCTTAGTCTGATAGCTTCCCTTAATTTCTACATCTACAAGCGAAACTTCTTTGAGTAGAATTTTTTCAAACTGCTCTCCAATCATCTTAGCGATCGCTAATGCTTGACTAGCTGGCACAATCAATATAATGTCATCCCCGCCGATGGTGAGGATCTCAAAAGGATGAACTATATCCCCATTCTGAAGCGTTGACTCTGGATCGTTGATTCCGCTTAACTTACGGGGATGGAGATTATCTGCTAGGGCTTGATAAACAGCATACTCCGTTGCTTTTGAAACATCTTCGCTAAATTCTTGATATTCCTTTGGGGTACGGATTTTTTGAATAAAGCCTCCCATATTGTTGCCATCAGCATAAATATAGGCAACAAAACCCTTACTAACATTGCCAAGATGTGTTAAAGATTGGGGAATCTCAACTTCATTAGGAGGATAATTTCCATAGTATTTCTGTTTTTGTGTAGGATTTTTCTCTAAAAATTCTTCAAACTTGTCAACCCAACCTTCAATAACACCAGTTTGCCATTCTGGATACCATTCTGCCTGCATAGGCATTCCTTTCTTAGCTCTATCACCTATCCGTCGTTTCCGTGCAGAGGGTTCTGAAAAATACGGTTGTCCAGGAAGTTGGGTTGCTTGAGTAATACTGGAACGGCGATCGCCTCCATCTCTTTTTAAATAAGGGTGCGTTTCAAACATCGGTGGATAGCGCCGACTTGGGCGGTTGTGGAAGTCATTTCCACTACGGCGTTGATTGAAAAGGATTGCTAGTTTGGTAGTTAGTTCGTTAAAACTCTTCCGATTTTCAAAAGCATCTTCAAGAGATGAGGGATCGGCAATACACGGTTCATTTGGTTTCTTATCCAGATTGCCAAAATAAGCTTGAACCAGCGGATTTTTATATTCTTGACGATACCTCTCTAGCCAAAAGGTTTCTGCAACTGAGTTTGGCAGCAGACCCCATCGAGTTTCTAGCAGCTTAAAGGTATCTCCTACAGCACAAGAATTCGCTGTTAAAGTTCTTTCGGTATAACGTTTTTCAATGGCATTAGCTAAGTCATGTACAAAAGCCGCAGGGCAAAATGCCAGGATGTTACCACCAGTAGAGTAGATAATGAGTTCAGGAATCAAAGCTTCTGAAAGGCAAGGACTGTTATCAGGCAGATTAATAGAGCTATCCAGCCATCTTCTAACTTCTCCACAGTAAATTCTGAATTTTGGCAATTCGGGTCTGTAGACTTTACCAAAAAAAGCAGGCAAGTCGATCAGGTTAATTTGATCCAGTAGTGCTGATGCCCCACGAATATCTGGTAGTTTAGACGCTTCAAATACATATTGCTTAATCTTAGTTGCTCCGCCGTAGACTAAACCAATTCGGGCGTTCCAAAGGGTAGGGTGCTGTTCGGTTAACTGCTTTAATTCATCTAAGGTGTTAGGAAAGCTTAGATTTTCTAGTTTCTGAACTTCATCGATAAGCGATCGCACTTCCTCTGGAACCTCTTTTCCCTCATTCAAAGCTTGTCGCATTTGCTGCACACTTAGCTTAAACTGAGGTCCGCGCTTGTCACCCCAAGCAAGACACCAAGCAATTCCAGTTGTAATCGAGTGTACAGAATTTGTCATGATTCACCTAACCTTTAAACAGTTTGATACAATTGCTGGATGGAATAGACATCGAAAGATGAATTTCGCTTCCTCAAGGAGCGATCGCCCTCACATCCTCACAACCCTAACCGACTAACCAATCAAAAGAAAACCTGTAATTAGAGTTCCCGAAAATCTTTGTAAAAGCCCGACTACGGTAGTAACTTCAGCACCGCTTGTAGCAACACATCCGGCACAGATCGAGGCGACTCCCGCTTCCACGGTCCCGCCACAATTTCTAGAAACGGCTCAGTTTGCAACACCTCCAACCGTTCCTCCTGAACACTGTGAATCACAGCCAATGGCTTTAACTTCTCCCCGCACAGGTCATGCCATTCCTGCACCTTGTCGGGGTATCTGCTAATCACAATATAATGACTGCACTGCTCTACCACAGGAGTTTTTACCGGGTCAGGAACCCCACCCACATCAAACAGCGCCAAATCCATCACTTTTCGGATATTCTCCGTTGCCTTGGCATGATAACCAAAATACCTCCCAATCAACTCATTCGCATTGGGGTGGTGATGCAGCTTGACATTATTTTCCTTCCTCAACCTGGCTACCAATTCAGAGTCTAGTGTTTCGTAGGTATGATTCCCCTCACCATCCCAATTGGCTCGATGCAAGTAAACCTGTACATCTGCCCTCTTACCTAACACACCCACACGCAGAGCATTAGATAACACGCTTTTCCCGCTTTCAGGTGGTCCCCCAACTAAGATGGCAGCACCCGGAACATTGTTGGGAATAATGGGGATAGTATCTCCAGGTTGCCACTCTGGAACACTGCTTTTAACCACAACAACCGCCTTCTCCCGGATGTCGTAGCACCCAACCCAAAGGGCATCTTGATAACGCTCAACCAGATAACTGTAAAGCCAAATTGGTGCCTGACCGTATAAAATCACTCCCTGCTGCCAATCGAGTTCAGCAGGTATTTCCAACTCACACATTGCCTTCGGGCAAATCTCAGGCAAAGTCAAGTTAATTGCTAATGCTTGGTAATCGCGATCGCTCCCTCTTAATGCGATCGCCTGTAACTCGACATCAGGATTAGATTTAGCAGATATTTTGTCACTCACCCGTCTACTCCCAGCTATCAACCTTTATTTCCAATTGATGCTGGCAGATCCAGCTTAAAAACCTGACTCACCGCTACCTCGTGAGTATGAGTGGCAACCACTACAGCGCCCAACCGAGGGTCGTAGCATCCCACCCAAGCCGCCGGATGGCATTCATGTACCAGGTATCCGTACAGCCAAATTGGTCCCTTGCCCTCAATCACAATACCTTGGTTAAACTGAATCCCCTCTGGCAGTTTCAAACCCTTAATATCTGCTGGGGCAATAACACCGTCATCTGTTGTAATCTGGAAACGCAGGTGTTGATAGGGCATACCCGACTGCGTTTGATGAGGAATCGCTTGAAGTTGAATCGGATTCATGAACGTCTCCTACCTTTGATGACGCTACTCTAACACCCCCTGGAAAACTCCTCTTCCAGAATGCAAAATACTGGGAGAGTACAGAGGTTTATTCCATGTCCGAGCCAACTTTTAGCGAACCTCCCCACATCGAACTCCTCCAATGGCTAGCACGCGGTTCCCTCAAACAAAACTTGCCGAGAGCCGTTCGCTTGTGGGCATTGCTCATTGCCCTTTACGGCGATGACACAAATCGCCTGAAATTGAGCGACTCCTTCACCTTTGCCGACTGGCGAACAGCCTTTTTTAGCCCCACTCACCCTCAAGGAGAAGCCATTCCCCACCTCCACGACCCCGACTGCGCCTGTGCCAAAACAATGGCAGATTGGATTTTCGATACCCAAATCGGAGTCTCAGAATCCGAGTGGCGGCGATCGCTCTGTTCTCATGACACCATTCCCGCCAAGCTGGATGAACTCTTAGAACAGCGCTTATTTGCAGTGACTCGTCGTTCTCTCCAAGCTGACCTACAAATTCTCGCCCAAATCGGATGGCTCAAGCGCGACGGGCATTACAAAGTCTAGGGATATCGCAGTGTCTTAAAAAGATGTGCAATAGGATGTGAGGCTGCCATGAATCAAGATTACATCAACAATGATGAACTTTTACAACATCACCAATTACAAATTACTTGGTACTTGAGAATGTCCGCACTGTTTACAATATGGCAAATGTTCGTAAGTAAGATTGTGACAGTTTTGGCATTCAATGAATTGATAATAACCGCAGTGCGGGCAGTAGCTATCATGGTGTCTGATTGTTTTGGCACACTTTATACAGCATGATTTTTGAACTCTTCTAGCTACCTGGGCTTTATCCCTCTTCTGTCACTTTCCGAATATAATGAATAAAGAAATTGAAAAATAAAACTCTACACAGTAGGTAGGGCAATGGATGTAGAATTACAAGTTTTCAAACATTTAGCTAGAGATGCCCATCCC
>NZ_JBYCCT010000005.1:0-42366 GCF_057473865.1 Coleofasciculus sp. H7-1 | reverse complement strand
TCACTCGCAAGACGATTTGTTTTTCCAAGTCCATTTGGCTACATGATGTGGTGATTGGACTGTTCATCAATCGCTATGAGTTTGGCTTGTTAATTTAACTATCGAGCCACACGTCTAGAACATTACCTCACCAAAGTTGCTAATTAGTCGTTGCGTAACAGGGTTCCGATTACCGATTACTCATGAGTATTTGACTCTACTCAGGGGATTTTTGGTTCCAATTTTCTCTCCGCAACCGGGGATTGACAAACTCGCTTAATCCTTCTCCCACTAAAGACAACCCTACCACCATCAGCGTCATCGCTAAGCCAGGGAAAAGCGCTGTCCACCAAATTCCAGTAGGCAGAGCATCCAGCGCCTGACGGAGATCGTAGCCCCATTCTGGAACCTGATCGGCAAGCCCTAATCCTAGAAATCCCAAACTGCCCAAAATCAAAATCGCATCGGCAGCATTCAGGGTGAATAATACAGGCACGCTCTGAATCACGTTGAGAAACAGGTAGCGAGAGAGAACCCTCCAAGTATCCGCCCCCATTGCTTGAGCGGCTTCAATAAACAGTTCTGTTTTAACACTAACTGTATGGTTGCGAACGACTCGATAATATTGGGGAATGTAAGATATGCTGAGCGCGATCGCGGCATTTAACACCCCTCGTCCCACCACAAACGCCAGCGTCACCGACAGCAGCAGCCCCGGCAACGTATAAATTGTATCCATCAAAAATAGCAGCACCCGATCCAACCTGCCGCCCAAATAACCGCTGACTAAACCCAACGGCACCCCGATGACAAGGCTCAAGACGGTTGCCAAGATAACCACTTGCAGCGCCGCTTGACTCCCAAACAGCGTGCGCGAGAAAACATCGTACCCTTGGCGACTGGTACCAAACCAATGACGCCACGAGGGCGGCTCGTGAATGGGGTTAGCCAGGGATTCCAAAGGATTTTGCAGCCATCCCCAAGCCTGAAATGCGGGAGTGAGGAAGGCTATCAGCACGAACATCAAGGTGATAACAATTCCCACCCGCATCATCTGCATGGAGAGACTGGGACGCCCAGATAAACGCAAAAAAGGAAGTTTGGTAAGGGTCATGGTTTCTTGTTCAACTTGGCATATCAACGCCCGCAGGCTCTCATCCTGGGGCTACACAGACGAAGCCTGCCAACGCACAGGCTCCCAAACAAGAAGTTATACCAATTTGCCCTACAATCCTAACTATTTACTCCCCCAACAGAGCATAAAAACAGAAGGTTACGCAACGCTGCACCTTTTAGAAAGCCCCCCTTAAAAAGGGGGGTTGGGGGGATCAAATTGTGATATTGCTCTGTTCGTTAGATCCAGTAGAGATACCAGCAAAAGCAGAGATACCAGCAGGGATCAAATCGTGAATTGCTCTGTTCGTTAGATCCCCCTAACCCCCTTAAAAAGGGGGAACCGGAAATTTAAAGTTGCACATCCCCTAAGGTAGGAATTTGTTGTCTGACACTCGAAAAACGTTCAGGACTTACGCAAAGCTTATACATATAGCGTTTTGTAGGGGCAATCCCTCTGTGGTTGCCCTCAGATGTGGTGATGTGCGGCGAGTCCTGACGTTATTAGTCCGCGAAGGCGATCTTTGTTTGTGTAGCCCCAGGATGAGAGCCTGCGGGCATTACAGATATTGCTCAATCATTTGGCGGAACTGGCTCTTTTGCTTCACGCCCTTCATCTCACCCACTAATTCCTTATTTTTGAAGAACTGCACCGTAGGCGTTCCGGTAACACCAGCATTCTCGGCAATGTCTCTATCTTCCGCGATGTCAATTTCTACAAAGTGAATTTTGCCATCGAACTCATCCACCACCTTATTTAAGATCGGCTTCAGCGTATGGCAAGGACCGCAATTGGGCGAGACATATTTGACCATCAGCAGGCGATCGCTATTATGGAATAGCTTCCGCAGCGCATAGCTACCCTCATGTCTCGTCGCCTGAGGGTTAAACGCCTCCTCTGGATTCAGTTCAGCTACTTTATCACCAGGCTCATCTGCTGGCGTATCTGGCTCTTCAGACGTATGTATCTGCTGACGATACTCGTGGAGTAAACCATTAACAGATAGCCATCGTTCAGCCAACATTGCCGCCATACAGCCAGTACCCGCCGCAGTAATCGCCTGACGATATTCACGATCCTGGACATCACCCGCAGCAAAGACGCCCTCTACACTCGTCTCCACGGAACCAGGCTTCGTCACAACGTAACCAACCTCATCCAATTCCATCTGCCCCTTAAATAGGGATGTGTTGGGCTTATGTCCAACCGCGTAGAACAATCCTTTAACAGGGAGAACACTCTCTTCCCCAGTCTGAGTATGTTTCAGCTTAATCCCTGTCATCCGACCCTCTTCACCGACAACATCCACTGGCTGAGAGTTCCAGTGAACGGTAATTCTGGGGTTATTCAGCACCCGATCCTGCATCGCTTTACTTGCGCGCATCTTGTCGCCACGAACCAACATATGAACGCGATCGCCATACTTAGTCAGGTAAACTGATTCCTCAGCAGCAGAATCACCACCCCCAACCACAGCCAGTTCCGCACCGTGAAAGATAGGCGTGGCACCATCACAGATAGCACAAGCCGAGATCCCTCGACTCCAAAATTCATGCTCGCTAGGCAGTCCTAACCTTTTCGCCGTCGCCCCAGTAGCAATTACAATACTATGAGTTCTAACTTCCCGTTCCTCAGAATGCACAGAAAAAGGACGCTGACTCAAATCCACCGATATTACATCCTCGGTAACTAACTCAGCCCCCCATCTCTCAGCCTGCGCCTTCATCCTGTCCATCAATTCCGGCCCCGTAATCCCCTCTGGAAACCCCGGAAAGTTCTCCACTTCTGTCGTGGTCATCAGCTGCCCACCAGGTAGCCCTCCAGCTTCAAAGCCTTCAAACACAAATGGTTTCAGGTTCGCCCGTGCCGCATAGATAGCAGCGGTATATCCAGCAGGGCCAGAACCGATAATCACCAAGTTTTCTACGATTGGGTTGGTCATGGCTTTATATACAAACTCATAACGACTACGTTTAGTATAGTATAGCTGCTGGTGAGGGAGGCGATGAGCGCCAGAAACTTTTGCTCGCTAGTATAGTTTTGCCCTAAAAATGGGAACCCTTGAAGGGGAGTGCTGGCATTAACTAAATTTTGCCCCACTTCCCAGATGTGCAAAACTCCAGTATCAGGAAGTATTCCCTATGAACGACCAATCATCTGAATTACTTGAAAAAATTCGCCAGCAATTTGATACTTCTCCTTATCCTAGAAACCCACTAGATGAATCTCCAAAAGATAACGCCAGTGTACTTCATATTCACAACTTGGCAACATCTTACTACAAGAGAAACCAAAGATTTATAGAGACTAAAGGAAAAATAATTTTAGATGCCGGATGTGGCAGTGGCTACAAATCTTTAATTTTGGCAGAAGCCAATCCTGGCGCAAAAATTGTAGGGATTGATTTATCAGAAGAGTCTGTAAAACTATCCCGTCAACGCTTGCAACACCACGGATTTGAGAATGCAGAATTCTATACTCTCTTGATTGAGGATTTACCAACTTTAGGTATAGAGTTTGACTACATTAACAATGATGAAGTCCTTTATCTCCTACCCGATCCAGTTGCAGGATTGCAGGCAATGAAGGCAGTTTTGAAACCAGATGGAATCATCCGTACCAATCTCCATAGTTCACTACAGCGGAGCATTTTTTTCCGGTCTCAAGAAGTCTTTCAAATGATGGGTTTTATGGATGAAAACCCCCAAGATATGGAGATCGGGTTTGTTCGAGAAACTATGGGGGCTTTGAAAGATCAAGTTCTTCTCAAGTCGCAGACCTGGCATCCTAAGTATGAAACAGAAGACGAACTGATTCTAGCAAATCACTTACTTCTGGGTGATAAAGGCTCTACTATTCCTGAAATGTTCTCGGCTTTGAAAGCTACGGATTTAGAGTTCATCAGTATGGTGCAGTGGCGACAGTGGGACTTAATGAGTTTGTTTAAAAATCCAGACGATTTGCCTGCATTTTTGGCACTAGCTCTCCCGGAAACTTCTGTGGAAGAGCAACTGCATCTGTTTGAACTTTTACATCCTGTCCATCGTCTGCTTGACCTCTGGTGCGGTCATTTAAACCAAGCCAAGCCTTTTGTACCAATTTCTGAGTGGAGAACTGCTGACTGGCAAGAAGCGCGGGTGTATCTGCATCCTCAACTGAGAACCCCGAAATTTAGAGAAGACCTTGTAGCCTGTATTTCAGAGCTAAGAATGTTTGAAATCAGTCGGCATCTCCCCATTCATGAGGGGTTTGTCAATATAGATAGCTCAAGTGCAGTGTGCCTGCTACCTTTGTTGGACGAGTCTCAGTCGATGATGTCTCTGGTGGAGCGCTGGAAGCAAGTCAGACCTGTTCATCCTGTAACCTTAGAGCCTACAGATGAGGGAGAGGCTTTTGAGATAGTCCAACAGCTACTGACTCGGCTGGAGAGCCTTGGGTACGTGCTGCTGGAGTGCTGTGCCTAAAAGTGCTGGGATGTATCCCTAAAATTTTTTTTGCGGAGGGTGATATGAAAATAAGCGGAAGTGGGTAAGTTAAATCCAACAGATAGAAGTTAAGCATCCCGCACCTTAAGGAGAAACCCCTCATGAAGACTGAACTAAAAGCTAAGTTCCTGCAACACCTGAACCAAAAAAGACAGGACGAAGGTTTCACCCTGATTGAACTACTCGTTGTTATCATCATCATTGGTATTCTGGCTGCGATCGCCCTACCTTCCTTCCTAAACCAAGCTAACAAAGCTAAGCAGTCGGAAGCCAAGCAGTATATTGGTTCGATGAATCGGTCTCAGCAAGCCTACTACCTGGAGAAAAATGCTTTTGTTGGTGAACAGGCAACAGAATTTGCTAACTTAGGTCTTGGCATCGCCACTCAGACGACAAATTATATATACCGAATTAAAGGTGGTGGTGTTGGAACTAAAGCTGTTACGAACCAAGCAGCCCAGGTAGTGGGAGCTGGTGCTCCGATCAAAGCGTATGTAGGTGGCGTAGTTGTAGGAACCACGCAAGGTACAGGTGAGGCAACCACGCTTGCAATATTGTGCGAAGGCAAAAAGGCTGCTATCCAAGGTGGTCCTACTGCTGCTCCTGCTGATGTAGTCGCTGCTGTAGCTGCTGGCGTTCAACCAATCTGCCCCGGTGCTGGTTATGACAACTTAGGTAAATTCTAGGTTAAATAGAAAAGAAATTCTTGTCGTAGCGGTTTTAATAGAGCCAAGTTAAACATTTGGCTAAAGTGGGTAGAGCATTCTACCCACTTTGTTTTTTAAGCTACCTACGCCTGAAAGAATGGGTTTTAGCCCTAAAATAACACCAAAAATCATTTCCTATGACTACTGAAGGCTCTTTTCTTAATCAGGCTAACTGGCAGCAGCAAGCCTGTCAGTATTTAATTCAAGGAAAATATACTAAAGCTGCAAGCTTATACGAAGATGCAATTGAAATAGAACCTGATATCAAGTCGCATTACTGGTATTTAGGTATGCTGTTGCTGTTGCAGGGGCAGGAAGCAGAAGCTCAAATGACCTGGCTGCTAGCAATGGCAGAAGGTGAGCCGGAACAAGTCGAGCTGTGGACAGGGGAACTAATACAAGTTCTGCAATCAGAAGCTGAGCGACGGGAAGCTTTTGCAGACTACCCTGCTGCTTGGGCAATCCGGCAGCATATACAAGAAATAAGTCCCGGTGATGTAAATAATCTGTTGCAGATTATTCAACTTTCTATTGAAATTGAGAGGTTTACTGGAGAAGACTTAACTTCCCTAAGAGTCATTGATGTACTCAAGTCAGGTCAAGAAGTAGAAGTTAACCCGGATTTATTGCTACAAGTATTGCAAAATTCCTTAGATTACGCGCCGCTGGAACCATCATTACTGGAATTTGCGGAAGCAAGTCTTCTTTATATTCATGAGTCTCATGCTTTTATCAATATAATACTGCCTGCATCTATCAAAATTGCTTACTCTACAAAGCAACCTGCACTGGCAGCACGCTTTGCAGAATTATGTTTACGTTTAGATGGAGAAAATCAAGAGGTTTTAAGGCATCTGACCGCTTTTTATAATAAGGCTGGTAAATATGATGAGTGTATAAAAACTGCTAAACTTTGTTACTCTTTAATGCAAACGTTGCCCGATAAAATTTTTGCCATCCAGCTGATTTTGCAAGGGTTGATGGGTGCAGGCGGATATTGGAAAGAAGCCATTTCTGTATTCCAGCAGCAGGAATCCTTGCTTTTGGAACTGATAAAAGAACAACCCATTCAGCTCGATCAAATCACCACCCTTCGTCTGTCTACACCCACTTTTTTTCTGCCCTATTACAGAGATGCTCTAAAAAATAATCGCTGGATTCAAAATCAAGTTTCTCAGATTTTTCAGTCTAACGTTCAACATTATGCAAAAGAGCAAGCCGAGCAATTTGGTCAACAACGCTTACGTAACTGGGGGGGGTGTACGACTAACAAACCTCTTAAGATTGGCTACTTATCTCATTGCTTAGGAAGGCACTCAGTTGGTTGGCTGGCACGATGGCTCTTTGAGCATCACGACCGCGATCGCTTTGAAATTAATGCTTATTTTGTTAACTATAGACAGATAAACGACTTTTTACAAGAATGGTACGTCGAACAGGTTTCCCATGCTCACAAATTAGGGATGGATGGTCTAGAGATTGCTGAGCAAATTTATCAAGATGAAATAGATATCCTAGTGGATCTTGATAGCATTACCTTAGATATCAGCTGTGAAGTCATGGCACTAAAGCCTGCACCAGTTCAAGTCACTTGGCTGGGCTGGGATGCTTCAGGTTTACCAGCTATTGATTACTTTATTGCTGATCCCTACGTTTTACCAGACTCGGCTCAGGATTACTACACTGAAAAAATCTGGCGGCTGCCACAGACATATATAGCAGTAGATGGTTTTGAGGTGGGTGTGCCGACTCTGCGCCGCGAAGAGCTAGATATTCCCAGCGATGCGGTGGTGTATCTCACGGCCCAAGGTGGATATAAGCGTCATCGTGATACAGCCCGACTGCAAATGAAGATTATCAAAGAGGTGCCAAACAGCTACTTCTTGATTAAAGGCTTGGCTGACCAAGAGTCAATTAAAAACTTCTTTAACCAGATTGCAGAAGAAGAGGGGGTGGATAGCGATCGCCTGCGATTTTTACCAGAAGTGGCATTAGAATCTGTTCACCGAGCTAATCTGGGGATTGCTGATGTGGTTCTAGATACTTATCCATACAATGGAGCCACCACGACTCTAGAAACTCTGTGGATGGGTATTCCTTTGGTAACGCGAGTTGGGCAGCAATTCGCGGCTCGTAACAGCTATACCATGATGATGAATGTGGGTGTGACAGAAGGGATTGCTTGGACTGATGAAGAGTATGTCGAGTGGGGTGTTCGCTTGGGTAAAGACCCCGCTTTGCGGCAACAAATCGCCTGGAAACTGCGGCAATCAAGGCAGACATCCCCCCTGTGGAATGCCAAACAGTTTACCCGCGAAATGGAGAAGGCATATGAGCAGATGTGGCAAATATATGTTGAAGCTGGTCGATAGTCTGAAGACAACAAAGCACAAAGCTTTCTACTGGAGGCTCCATTCGCCCATTTCGAGCTGAACCACTCGCTTCTCGCTGAAGCTATCGAGATTGCAGGTGGGAATGTTTTCTGCTTTCACTACTGCGATCGCCTGTTGATTTTCGTTTTGCATAACAATTCGAGCATAAATGCGAGGCAACAGAGCTTTCCAGTGTATTTCCTCTAATTTTCTAGTTAGAGAAATTTCCGGTCCCTCAGTCACATCTAAATCTTCTTGCATAATAAGATTCATCGCCACACTGGATAAAACCAGATTGGCATCCTCCTCAGAAATATTCGCAGTTTCTACAAGTAACGCCATCTGACTTTTTTGCGGGTGGGTTGCGATCGCCTTTATAACTCTTTCTAAGTCTATGCTTAGAGATTCTTCTGGTTGAGACCAATCTGGAAAAACAATTAAATTGATCTCTTTCAGCTTTAAAAGCAAGAGCGTAGCCTCAATTAAGGCAGAACTAACTGTTCTCCCCATTGTTTCCCAAGAAAACTTTTTCGCTTGTTCCATTCCCGCTGACATTAATGAGCGGCGCACTTCCGGTTTTTGAACCTCACAAAGGGCATTCGCCAGCCCATTAATATCCTCATCATTTACGTATAATGCCGCTTTCCCAGCCACTTCAGGAATAGAGGCATTGGCACAAGTAATAACTGGACAACCACAAGCCATTGCTTCCACAACAGGTAGCCCGAACCCTTCATACTTCGACGGATAAACCAATGCAATAGCTCCGGAATAAGCCGCCATCAACTCTTCATCACTAAGTTGCAGCATATGAACAACGCTGCCTGAAGTATAGGCTCTAAACTGATCGTCCAGTAAAGCTCCACTACCCGTACAAACAATATCAAAGCCTTGTTTACTATAAAGTAGAGCAAAAGCCTTTAAGAACAAAATTGTATTCTTATAACCGCCTATACCGACCAGAATAAAGTATGGCTTGGAGATGCCGTACTTTGTTCTAAAAATATTAACTTCTGCAATGCTTGCTGGTAAAAAAGTCTTATTAACTCCACAATGAGCTACCGTTATCGATTCTCTAGCAATATGCGGGAAAAACTTTACCAAGTCACGCGCTGTATTTTCTGAAATAGCTATATAGGCAGAAGCCTGTTGAATGGCATAATGCTTTTCTTGCCACATGGGATTGTTGAAATCCCATTCCATAACTTCCGGAATCATGTCATACGCCATAAAGACAGAGGGCGTTGACAATGGGGTTGTGTAGTAGGTTGAAATAAATAAGTCGGCACCCTCCTCATCACATACTTGCTGCAACATTGCCCGGTCAGCATCCGTTGTACTGTAGTTATAAGCTGGTACAGAGCGATATAGAACACCAGGAATTTTAGGAGCAGTTCCAGCTCTGTCAATAACTACAATATATTCTGCAAAACCGTTTTTTGCCCATTCTTCAAGCAAAGATTTCCAGACGCGAGCAATCCCCGTTTGATACAACTGGAAAAATACCCCGTCAATAGCAACTTTTACTTTTTTTGTACCTGCTGCAAAATCAGCATTATTATTGTCTTCCTCAGTAGTTTTAACCTCATTATTATCATCATCCAATTTACCAATAGATTTTAAATAATCTCTCTGAAGTAGGGAGGTTTTTTGAAGATTTTCTTGCCCATCACCGCCCAAGCTATTAAGCCAATTATGGCTCAAGCTTTTTTCAGTTAGCAGATGCAAGGATGAGCCATCGGAATATAAATTCAAACCGAAATTATCAGCAATTATAGACAGTGCTTTACTCGTGTATAGAGAAATATGCTGACCTTCGTCAAGCGAATAGTACCACCATTCGTTAGGCTTAGGATTACTTGCTGGCAACAATTCAGTGCTAAATAAAATATTTCTAGAGAATTTCAATATATGCTCTATTTCAGCAATAGGCTCTACCAAATGCTCAAATACTTCAAATGCTGTGACTAATTCATAGCGAGTGTTTTCTTTATCTTCAGCTTCAAAGCCTTGAGCAAATATATTCTGGCAAAATTTATCATACCAATAAAAATCAATGCCTAAGTCTCTCATTAACCGAACAAATACACCATATCCGCCTCCGTAATCTAGAAATTTATTCTCATGGTTAAAATGGTTAATAATTATATTACTTGATACTTGGGACAAGTTGATGTTTCTGAATAACAGCCCAACATCACTACTAGCTATAGCTTCAGAATATGCTTCCTCAAGCCAATAAGGTTCCTCCGTTTGAATAAAACTGCAATTTGAACATTGAAAATAATCAATGTCATACTTTTGCATGATTTTAGTATTGGCGATATTTATTGAGTCTGATTCACAGATTTTGCATTTCATAAAATCATGAAACTGATTTTTCTTTAAAACAACGAGATTTCTTTATTTTAAAGATGTTTACCACTAGCATATTTTCTAATTCTAGCAACAAGAGGCAGGGAATCTAGTCCTTGTGCTACCAGCTCTGGAACTTGAGCCAGACTCTCTATGATATTGTCAGCAAAGTTATATTTTTCGTCCTCGCCGTAATTCAGTGTCAGATACTCCAATAGTTCTAAAGCATAATCACCAAAATTCATAATATCAGCAATACAAGCTAGTTTTAAAATTCGCTCAGGTGTCTTTAAGTGTGTATTCAAGTCTTCTCGAATTAAGTCACGGAAGTAAAAAGCATCTGCCCAAATCAAAGAACCGGGATGAGTTTCTGATACAATTGGTGAATCCGTCCGAACTCCACGTCCAGTGCTAATAACCAAATCGAAAAGTGTAAAATCTTTATTTTTTAAATAAATATCTATATCACTAAAAAGAGGCTGATTCCTATACAAAGGAATAAATTCAACCTCAGTTAAAATACCCAATATGCTGCTTTCTATAATTCTACTGGCTCCTTCTAAAACCTGAAGATCGGCTCCCTGAACATCAACCTGCAAAAAATCAATTTCCTCAATTTGTTCGGATTCGCAAAAAGCATCTAAAGTGGTTGTGTCAACTTCCACTGTAGTAACTAATTGGTGCCACTCTAGATAGCCAGCAAACCGCTTTAGGTAAGATTCGTTCGGAGGATATAATGAGCTACTACCAGTAAAATTAGTGACGTAAAGAGTAGCCTCTCCAACTGAATTCCAAAGCACTTGTGGAATATGTTTTTCAGTCCAATTTACTTGTCGAACTTCAAGCTCCGAGTTCATTGCATCACAACTTTCTGCATCAGCATCAAATCCATAAATAGTAAGGTGAGGCGCAAATATATGCCAACCTTGACTTGCATAATCATCCTCCCTTACTATTTTGCGAGAGCCAACAATCCCAACAGTCATATGAACTTGCTCTAAATGACCGCTGCTTTTTAAGCTGGAAAGAAAAAATGACATAATAAAATTTTTACTCTTTGAGGTATTAACCTTACAAATTAATAATTATAATTGTAATGTTCTCGATTAGTCTACACTGGATGCTTAGAGAGGGACAAATTATTTTAAATTAAGCTAAAGTCAAGATTAATTTAAGATTCGTTAAGAAGTAGTGTTCTCTAAACCCTAGTTAAAGAGGTCTTTCTTAGCTTCTTCTTGAAGGGTACTGACTAAAAGTAGAAGAGGAGCTATGTAGTAGTTACTAAATCATTTTATGGTAACGATCGCCTCTGCTCAAACTTTCTCACTTGGCAACCAGATGTTTTTAAGAAAATTTAACAAGACTTAACAAACTATGAGGATTCTCAAGGGTATAACCTTCAGTCTAGAAGGCATGAGTGAGGCTAAAACCCATCAAGCGCTCAATCACCGACTTCAACAGCATCAACTATAACTCAGCCAGGAGCAAAAAAAACAACTGGTGTTTGAGAGGCTGACCGTTCATAGGCTTTATCTTGCTTGAGAGGCAGCGAATACAAATGCTTTCCCAATTTCATAAAAACTTAAGTCGTTCGATAGTTACCTTTTGTGTAGCTCTGATGTGTGTTTTAGTAATTGGAGTTTTACAGGTACCCCATTTAAACCGACTGCGTACCGGAGCTAAAAGCACGTCGATGCAAAATCTTGAAAGAGAAGAAGAGTCAGAAAGACTACGCCTTAATCTACTTCAAAAAACTCCCTCTTTGGGTTTTGCTAATCTTTTAGCAGACTGGGTATTTCTCGGATTTCTGACGTATTACGGTGATGATTCAGCACGCGGAGAAACTGGTTATAGCCTCAGTCCAGAATATTTCGAGATAATTGTGGACAGAGATCCGCATTTTTTAAATTCATATCTGTTTCTTTCTAACAGTATTTCTATGTACGCAGGAATGCCAGAAAAGTCTGTTGCGCTTATGGAGAAAGGGCTAAAGTCGATTGCCAAGAATCCGCTTCCAAAGTCTTATTATGTCTGGCGCTATAAAGGAACTGATGAATTGTTGTTTCTAGGAGATGCTCAAGCGGCAAGGCAATCCTTTGAGAAGGCGGCAGAATGGGCAAGTATTTATTCCGATCCAGAAAGCCAAAATGTAGCAGCTATTTCTCGTCAAACTGCACAATTTCTAGCCCGCAACCCTAATAGTAAGTTTGCTCAGGTGGGTGCTTGGACGATGGTTTTACAGAATGCAGTTGACGATCGCACGCGCAAGATTGCCGTCAGTCGGATTGAAGCGTTGGGTGGCAAAGTTGTTGTTACGCCGGAAGGAGAGGTGAAGGTTAAGCTGCCGGAGAAAGATTAAGGGGATAATTGGGTAGATTTCTCACATCTTGCACCAGCCTCATAATCCGCCAGCCAGCCAGCTGGCTAATAGCCCAAGTCCACTAAAGTGGACTAAAGATTAGTATTGAGTCCACTTTAGTGGACTTAAGCTATTAGCCCGGAACTTGAGTTCCGGGCGGTTGTTGTCTCCAGATGCAATATCTAAGATTTTATAGCAGGGAGCGATCGCTCTGTTTGTACCTCTGCTGCTAAAAACAAAATTGCCCCACAGCAAAACTGCTGTAGAGCAAGAGGACAGTTAAACGCTTACTCTAGTTTCCAGAAATCTAGCACCCATCGACTCGCTCTATGTGACGGTATTTACAGTGTCCCTTAAGACAAAATAAAGACGCAATAGGCTGCAATTGTACGCCGTTGCGCTCATCAAACTCAAAAGATAGGCTAACCATGCCGTTGGCTAAAAATGCTGATTCAGCATCAAATGATGTAGTGTCAAACCTACACCAATCCCACTCAGCGAGACGACAACGAGAATCCAAAAAGCTTGCACTGCATTGAATTTAGCAGTTTGAAGGTCTAGTCTAGCTAGGGCACCTGCTGAGAGTAAAACAAAAATATTGGCAAAAATATTAATCCAGGTCAGGATGAAGACTCCAGCCAAAGCTGCGCTTATGACTGAAATAAACGCTCTGGTATCGGAATTCATCCAACGGGCAAAAAAGATTCTCAGAAGCCTGATCGGAGCCGTTAAAACCAAAGCTATCAAAAAGGCTACTCCTATCTCTAACAGCAAAATCTCCCAGGTATATTTAGAGGAAAACAACCAGCCGTATACGCAATAAGTACCCAGAAGCAGCGCCAGGGTGGCTCTAGGCAATCTTTTCAGGAAAGACATTCCATTAATTGCGCTCCCTTTGGCGTATAAATCTTGTACCACGAGTCTACACTGAGCTAGCAAACTGTCGGCATCTTTTTTCGGGTTTTTCTAGGCTGGGGAGCTTTATACTGACATCTTGCACCATTCTCAAGTTTGCCCCAAGTCCGCCTTGAACTCAATTTTCTTGGCTCATAGCTCAAGTCCATTGAAATGGACTGAAATTCTTACTCAGTCTTCTTCAGAAGACTTGATTCTGTTAGCCTGGGGTTTAAACCCCAGGCGGGTAATGCGACTGGTGCAAGATGTCAGTTTATAGTCTTGTAAGCGATCGCTCAGGATACTATCGCTCAGGATACTATCGCTCAGGATACTATCGCTCAGGATACTATCGCTCAAGATACTACTGCTTCGCCTGCAACTTTGTCCTACTCATTCGTAAGCGCTCTTCACTGTGATCGGAATCACAGAAGATGACGATCGATATCGCTCTCCCTCCGTGGCTGAGTGGTCATACTAAGAGACGACTGAACTCTAGCCGAGTCATCAATAGGGAACACACGACCAGCCGACAGATTCTGTAGAGAGACTGTCGGTTTTTTGTTGCTTGGTGCAAGCATCAAGGCAGCAAGTGAAGAAGAATGACTCTTCTTCACCTGCGATCGCGTGTTCTGACTGATAGCGATAGAATCAGGACATGGATTGAATGATGTAGTCGAAATAAGGAGCCGCTGCTATTGCATCGTCCTCGCTGAGTAAGTCGAGGGAGGCTTTTTTCAAGCAACGGATGGATTCAGCCATACCTGGGACAGGAACGCCGAGAGAGTTGTACATTTCCCGCACGCCAATCAAACCAATTTTTTCAATCGGTTCCTTGTCACCGGAAAGAACTCCGTAGGTAATTAGACGCAAGTACCAGCCGTAATCCCGCAGGCACAGCGCCCGTTGCCGCTCCCCGTAGGCATTGCCCCCTGGCGCGATGAAGTCAGGGCGTTTCTGCCAGAGCTGCTTACTGGCTTCTTGAACAATTTTTTTCTCATTTTCAGCCAGCGTGTTGGCGATACGCACCCGCTGTTCGCCAGTTTGCAAATAATCTTTGATGCTCTTGAGTTCGCCACTACTGGGGTAACGAAGTTCGTCGTCTGCTTTGAGAATAACTTGGCTAACTACACTCATGATTATCGGGATGATTCAGAATATCATTCGTAGTTTAACGAGTCGGTGGGACACAAATAAAGGGACAGAGATAATATGTCACTAACAAAATTACTGAATACAGGTTCTAGCGAGGCGGGTGAAGACTTTTGGCAACAAGGTCAACTGGTGGAAGCGCTCATCAGCGATCTCAGTGACAGCGGTGACGGAGTCGGTCGTTTGGGGGGTCGGGTGGTTTTTGTCCCAGATACGGTTCCGGGCGATCGCGTTCTCGTGCGCTTAGTGCGAGTCAAACCTCAATATGCCCACGGCAAATTGCAAGAGATATTAGAAGCATCTAGCAATCGCATCCGTCCATCCTGCATCGTGGCAGATAAGTGCGGCGGCTGTCAGTGGCAGCATATTGACTACCAGTACCAGCTAGAAGCTAAGAGAAACCAGGTGATCCAAGCCTTAGAACGCATTGGCGGGATCGCTCAGCCAACCGTCGATCCCGTCCTGGCAGCTGCCGATCCTTTGGGCTATCGCAACAAAGCGACCTATCCAGTAAAACGGTCATCAACAGGTCAAGTACAAGCAGGTTACTACCAAAAAGGCAGCCACCACCTGATTAACTTGAATCAATGCCCGGTTCAAGACTCGCGTTTGAATCCCTTGCTGGCAGAAGTCAAGCAAGACATCCAGAAGCGGGGTTGGGGAATTTACGACGAAAAACTTTACCGAGGGAAAGTCCGTCACCTAGGGCTGCGGATTGGGCGACGCACGGGCGAAATATTGCTGACCTTGGTCGTCAAAGATTGGAATCTCGTCGGGATCGATGCTCAAGCTCAAGAGTGGTTAACTCGCTACCCCCAGCTAGTGGGCGTCTCGCTTAACTGCAATCCCGATCGCACTAATGCAATTTTTGGCACGGAAACCCGCTGTATCGCCGGACAACCTTACTTGCGCGAGGAATTCGCGGGTTTACAGTTCCAAGTGCGTCCCGACACCTTTTTTCAAGTCTATACAGAGCAAGCTGAAGCGTTGTTACAGGCGATCGCTGATGAACTAAATCTGCAAGGCAACGAGGTGCTAGTAGATGCCTACTGCGGCATTGGCACGTTAACCTTGCCGTTGGCGCAGAAGGTAAAGCAGGCGATTGGTTTGGAGATGCAGCCAGAAGCAGTAGAGCAAGCGAATCTCAATGCCCAATTGAATAACATCACAAATGTAAAGTTTTATGAGGGAACGGTGGAGACGTTGCTGCCCACTCTGGAGGTGAAGCCGGATATTGTATTGCTCGATCCCCCGCGTCAGGGATGCGTTAGCGCAGGGCATCCGAAGGACGGTCGCGCTGTCTTAGAAACCCTCTTAGAAATTCAGCCGAGTCGGATTGTCTACGTTAGTTGTAAACCCGCTACCCTAGCCCGCGATCTGAAATTCTTGTGTCAATCGGGCAGCTATGAGTTAACCCGCGTACAACCCGCTGACTTCTTTCCCCAAACGCCTCACGTTGAATGTGCCGCCGTTCTTGTGCGCCAATAACAGCCCGCCAATAACAGCCCTTTGTAGCGTACTTGGCTGAGCTTTGGGGTGGCTTTTTTAGAAGATTTTGTTACAATAGAGAAAGTGGTTTATCCTACAAATTTTGGGATAGAAAGCACTCCTCTAGAGGTCAGAAGTTAGCAAATTATTCGTATCCGTCAGAAAGCTAGCAATTTGCCAAGTAATCTAACGGAAAAATGCAGTTGGTATCCTCTATTAAAAAAGAGAGTACCGCGCGCAATTCGCAATGATTAACGCTTGTGGATAGGTGTATTAAGCCTGGACATCATCTCGAATCTACCTGTGATTCCCCCGATTGTACGCATAAATGTACGCAAAAGATGAGTCCAAAACTACTCGTATCAAAGCTGTATAGCGCTACGCGCATACCCTTCGGCATCTGACTGTTAATTCTATTGAATGAAAGTCTAGAGGTTTTTTGAGTGATTGCTATCTCACAGCGTCCGGTGAGGCGAACCTGGGGCACGATTAGCTTCGCTTCTACCCTCTACCTTTGTCCCGTTCTGGATCTTCTGTTAGCTCAGATTCCAGTCCGGTGGCAAGCGGAAATTCGACTAGGACTGCAAGAAGCGCTAGTCAATGCGGCAAAACACGGCAATAAGCTAGATCCCGGTAAGACCGTGTCCGTCCGCTTTTCGATGGTAGAAGGACAATACTGGTGGGTGATTTCAGACGAAGGAACGGGCTTTTCTCCTCCCTGTGATTGCCATTCTGACCCCGAACAACATCTTCCTGACGACGAAGCAGAAAGCGGCAGAGGGATGTGTATCCTCCACCAAATCTTCGATCAAGTCCACTGGAACCACCAGGGAACGGAACTCAGACTCTGCAAGCAAGTCAAAAGTCGTTTCCGGCAACCCCTGCTTTTCTAACGGCTGTGTCCATGAGTTGGGCAAGGCGGTGCTGAGATAGATTTGTCCAGCCAGCCGGAAGCCTGCTGAAAGCGCACCAACGCTTCTTCCGGTTGATCTTTCAGGAGAAATACCAGTGCGGCGATGGCTTGTTCGCCAGCGCGAACTTTGCGGTTAGACTTGAGCCGATGCCAATCATTCGGGTGAATACTCAAGCGTTCTGCCAGAGCTTGAGCGAGTTCCAGGGTACTCAGTTCGTTCAAGTCAGAGGTTTTAGAAAGCTGGGTCGGTTGAGACATACTGAAGATAGACTCGCATTTATCCTACTCTACTGTATGCCGCGCCGTCCCAAAGGGTCAGATCCATCGCCTTCCCCACTTGGGGATCAAGAGCAATTTGAGACTTCGCTCTTGGAAGTTGAGACTTCGCTTGCCGAGATCAAAGAACGCTATGCCCAAGTGCAGCAAGACAAGCAGCGGCAAGCCGAACTCCAGCAGCGATTAGACGAGATAAAAAAGGAACAAAGGCTTTCCCAGCAGCGACAACTGCAAGTAGAGCTGCGGCGCATCAAAGAACAGCTGGATACTATAGAACTTAACTTAGAAAGCCGTCTATTTTCTTGGGACAGTTTAAAAGAACCTTTTTGGCAAGCTGTCCGCTTTGCAGGACTTGGCATTGTTGTAGGCTGGATCTTGAAGTCCTGCGCTGGGTAGGGGTTAGCAGGTTGAAAAGGTGGCAAGTTGAAAGATAAACCTTCAACCTTCAACTTTCAACCCTTTAACTATCGAAAACCTTCACTTAGCAGATAACAACAGATAACAACATGGTGACTCGACGGATTGCAGACATATTGCGAAATAGTCAGCCAGATGAGCAGCTGACGATCAAAGGCTGGGTACGAACGAAGCGAGAATTGAAAGAATGTGCCTTTGTTGAAGTCAACGATGGCTCATCAATGGCTAACCTCCAAGTTGTACTCAATCCAGATTTGTCAGATTATGGGAACATCATCAAACAGCTGAACACAGGTGCTTCTGTAGAAGTTGCGGGTGTGCTGGTAGAGTCTCCGGCAAAAGGACAACGAATTGAGCTGAAGGCGGAAACGGTGAAAGTCTACGGGGAAGCCGATCCCGAAACCTATCCGCTGCAAAAGAAACGTCACTCATTTGAGTTTTTGCGAACAATTGGGCATTTGCGATCGCGCACCAATTCCTTTGGTGCCGTTTTCCGCGTCCGCAATGCCTGTTCCTATGCGATCCACCAGTTCTTTCAAGAGCGGGGATTCCTCTGGGTTCATACCCCCATTATCAGCGCTAGTGACTGTGAAGGAGCGGGAGAGATGTTTACCGTCACCAGCCTCAACCTGAAGGACATCCCCCGCACAAACGCCCAGGAGATTGATTACAGCAAAGACTTTTTTGGACGCCCTGCCTACCTCACCGTCAGCGGACAACTGGAAGCTGAAGTCATGGCGATGGCATTCAGTAACGTTTATACTTTTGGTCCCACCTTCCGAGCCGAAAATTCCAATACTTCTCGCCACTTGGCAGAATTTTGGATGGTAGAACCAGAAATGGCTTTCTGCGATTTAGAAGGCAATATGGACTTAGCCGAAGCCTTCCTGAAGCATATCTTCAAGTATGTGCTAGATACTTGTCCTGAAGATATGGAGTTTTTTAACCAGCGAATTGATAACTCCGTTCTCGCTACAGCAGACAATATCATTAACAACCAGTTTGAACGCTTGACTTATACGGATGCGATCGCGCTTTTGGAAAAAGCCGATAAACAATTCGAGTATCCCGTCAAATGGGGCTTGGATTTGCAGTCAGAACACGAACGCTATCTGGCTGAAGAAGTCTTCAAAAAACCCGTCATCCTCACCGACTACCCAACAGAAATTAAAGCCTTCTATATGCGCTTAAGCGACGATGAAAAAACCGTCCGCGCAATGGATATCCTCGCTCCTAAAATTGGCGAAATTATTGGGGGATCGCAGCGGGAAGAACGTCTGGATGTGCTAGAAAGACGCATTCAAGCTCAAGGGCTAAATCCAGCGGATTATTGGTGGTATCTAGATTTACGGCGCTATGGCACCGTTCCTCACGCTGGCTTTGGCTTGGGGTTTGAGCGCTTAGTGCAATTTATGACTGGAATGGGTAATATTCGAGATGTTATTCCTTTCCCTCGTGCGCCGTTGACCGTGGATTTTTAAGCGATGGTAAAGATAATTCCTATTGCCGAGAACATCAGCACACTGCGTCAAGTGCGGGATAAATTCAATCTCATACTTGCCGCAGACGACCACTTCTTCAATGAATGGTTCGAGGGTTTGCCTGAAATTACCGATCGGGAAAAAGAAACTTTGGATCGGATTAAAAGAAGATACCACTATCATAGGGAAGATGGTCTTTTGGCGGAAGGTGCGGTTAATTTGGTGGTATTATCTCCACTATTGGAACTAGCAGGTTTCTACGATTTTCCCTTTAAAATTAGTGCTGAACCAACCGTACAAATTGCCGTTGAAGACAGAGATGAAATCTATCGGGGACGCATTGATGTTCTGGTATTGCAAGACCAATTTTGGATTTTGGTAGTTGAGTCAAAGCGTACAAACTTCAACGTAGATATTGCCATTCCACAAGCTTTGACTTATATGATGGCTAATCCTAACCCAGATAAACCTACCTTTGGTATGGTGACCAATGGCAGTTACTTCATGTTCATTAAGCTGGTCAAAGGTAACTTTCCTGAATATGCTTTATCTGACGATTTTTCACTCTACCGTCGTCGCAATGAATTGTACGATGTACTGCGGGTGCTAAAGCAAATTGGGGAAGCGATCGCCCATTCCCGATCTGGTTAGTGGAGGGGCAATCTGCTTCACACAGTCTGAAATTTTCCCCTTCAAACAAAAAATCTCTGGCAATTTAGGGGCGAGTTAGCTAGTAGAGTGGCAATGCCCACCCTACTGAAAGCCCAAAAAGCACAAGGGCACAGTATGAACTCTCAAAACTATAATTAATTAGCCGACTTGACGCGACGGCGGCGACTTAGTAGGGCAAGCGCACCGAAACCGATCAAAGAACCTACAGTACCAGGCTCAGGGACGGAAGTGGCAGCAAGACCGATAATATTACCGCTCCCGCTACTGAAACTGCTCAGTGTCGTAGCAGCACCCGTGCCTAAGTTGATGCTGTAGAGTTTCGAGTCGGAAGCTGCGAAGGCAGTATTGACGATGCTACCTCCCTGTTTAGTCGTGAAGATGTCAAACCCTCCTGTCTCGCCGAAATCGATGCCGAGGGAACCTACGGTGTTCAGGGTGCCAGCATTAGGCGGAGCCTGCGTAACTAATATGTCGAGAGCGGAGTCGATGCCGTATAGTGTAGTTGCGATCGCCCCAGCAAACGAATTAGTGTAGGCCGCAGCGGTAATATTGGGGTTAGTTCCGAAGTTGGGATCGCCAGCCGCATAGGCTAAGGTTCCATCAGTAATCACCGCACCACTATTCACGTTGGTACGAAGGTTTTGGTCGTTGCTACCGACAAGCCGCAGGCGGTCAGGTACCGGGTTGAAGTCAAATCCTGACATGACTCCTCCAGTGAAAGGAACGCTGAGGTTACTTACCAAAGTCGCAGCACCTGTGGTGGTGTCAATGGTATAAATGCCGTTCTTGTCTGTGACACCGTAGAGCAGACCATTGGCTGGTCGAAAGTCAATACCTAGCAAAGTACCATCAACCCCTGCGATCTTCACTGTGCTAGAAATCTTGGAAAGTTTGCGGTTAAAGAAAACCAGACTGTTATCGTCATTCAGACCAATCAGCTTGATGGTAGCTGCATCTACAGATTTGGCAACGCCGAACAGATCGAACGTCGTAATTACGGCTAATGCAGCGATCGCTGTACCGAGCTTATTTAGTTTCATGGGTAGTTCTCCGACTGCTAATTTTTTCTAGTTTTATCAGCCAAATTCAACAACTATGTAAAACTACGCAAATATGCTTAGTTTTAACTGGTAATTGACTATGACTGTGTGTTGTACGGAGGAACTATCACTACAGTTTTCCGTCACAGTCTATCTTTACCAATTCTTTAATTAGCAGCCGGTTTTCGCTAAAAATGTGAAGCTTTTATGAAGTGTTAGTCTAAACGACGGATAGTAAAACTACGAAAAGTAGAAATCTTTCGTTTGTGTTTCACGCCGTGGGGTTAGGTTAGTTAAAAAGTCTTTTAAACCCAACACTCATAACGCCTTCGTTAGATCCGCGTTTTTCTAAAAGACACAACCTCACCAAAAAAGCTGGTGACAAGATTTGAACTTGCGACCGGCTGATTACAAATCAGCTGCTCTACCCCTGAGCTACACCAGCAACCAACGTATAGAATAGCAATTTTTGAATTAAATATCCAGTCCTTCCAGTATTAATACTTAATTTTTTCCCAGGAAACTGAGCCAAATCATCAAGCTAATTTGGGTTGGAGTAGAGATCGCCCTCGCCTTCCTCTCCACCAAACCTCTGGCTGAAATTTCGCGGAACCAGACACAAACGTTCTTAGTTGCTGTAAAATTTATGTTCGTACTCAAAATTACGGTATCCCGATCGATGTACCGGGGATTAAAGGAGAGCGTTCATGCGTTTGTGGCAAATTACTCGGCTTAAGGCATTTCATCCGTGGAAACAACAGACAGCCAGATGGCTGAAGGTCACTTCCCGGAAGGGTTTTGTGTCTCTGTTCCTATTGGGGATGAGTTTAAGTGTAGCGATCGCATCTTGCGCCCCCAATAACTCTAATTCCCCGACAACGACTGCCTCAGGTGGTTCCAGTCCAGCGGCGAAAACCGGCGATGCACAAGTAACCCTCGTCTCCTACGCGGTGACTCGCGCCGCCTACGAAAAAATTATTCCCCAGTTCACCGCTAAGTGGAAACAGGAACACAACCAAAACGTTACCTTCAACCAAAGCTATGGTGGCTCTGGCTCCCAAACCCGTGCCGTAATCGATGGTCTAGATGCGGACGTTGTAAACCTGGCTCTCGCTCTTGATACCGAGAAGATTGAGAAAGCGGGGTTGATTGAAGCCGGTTGGGAGAAAGAAGCTCCTAATGGTGCAATTGTCAGCAAATCTGTTGCAGCACTGGTTACTCGCGACGGCAATCCCAAAGGAATTAAAACCTGGGCAGACTTAGCGAAAGATGACGTGAAAGTCATTACAGCTAACCCCAAAACTTCTGGTGGCGCTCGCTGGAATTTCTTAGGTTTATGGGGATCGGTGACCAGAACGGGCGGTGACGATGCCAAAGCCCAAGAATTAGTCACCAAAGTTTACAAGAATGTCCCCGTGCTACCTAAAGACGCCCGCGAAGCCAGTGATGTCTTTTTCAAGCAAGGGCAGGGAGATGTCTTAATCAACTATGAAAACGAAGTAGTATTGGCTGGGCAAAACGGTCAGAAACTTCCTTATGTCGTGCCCGATGCGAACATCTCCATCGACAGCCCTGTCGCCGTTGTAGACAAAAACGTTGACAAACACGGCACTAGAGAAATTGCCGAAGCGTTTGTCAAGTTTCTGTATACCCCAGAAGCCCAACGAGAATTTGCCAAGGTGGGATTCCGACCCGTTGATCCTACAGTGGGGGAAGAAGTAGCGAAGCAGTATACCCCAGTAAAAACTCTCTTCACCGCTCAAGATTTGGGGGGTTGGGACGAGATCCAGAAGAAGTTTTTTGATGACGGAGCAATTTTTGACAAAATTCAGGCTGGCAGCACATAAAGACTTACTAATTGCTAATTGCGTCATTATCAACCAACAAAAGACCAAGACTCATTAGCAATTAGCCACCAGTAAAAACCAAGAACGATTCCCGAAATTCTTCATCCTTTAATACTGGATACTTTCCTATGGCTGTATCGGCTCCTCCTCAACGAACTTCTGTTTGGAAAAACCCCTTTCTCAAGATAAGCAGTATGTCGTGGCCTTGGCGGATTACTTTGGGGTATATGACCATCATGCTCCTCCTGCCCGTGTCTGCGCTTCTGTTGAAAGCAAGTACAGAGAAACCGATTGATTTCTGGAGAATTGCCACCAGTCCCATCGCTCTTGCCACCTATGATGTCACCTTTATCACAGCCTTTATTGCGGCACTGCTCAATGGGGTGTTTGGCGTTTTAATTGCTTGGGTTTTGGTTCGCTATGAGTTCCCATTCAAACGGTTGATTGATGCCGCCATTGATTTGCCTTTTGCACTGCCTACCTCAGTCGCGGGTTTGACACTGGCAACGGTCTACAGCGATAACGGCTGGATTGGTTCCCTGCTAGCACCTTTGGGAATTAAAGTGGCATTCACGCGCTTGGGGGTGGGGGTAGCGATGGTGTTTATCTCCTTGCCCTTTGTCGTGCGAACCTTGCAGCCTGTATTGCAAGAAATGGAGCATGAAATCGAAGAAGCTGCTTGGTCTTTGGGAGCCTCTAAATTTCAGACGTTTTGGCGAGTTGTTTTGCCACCTTTAATGCCAGCAATTTTAACGGGTGTAGCGTTGGGGTTTGCGCGTGCTGTTGGAGAATATGGCTCGATCGTAATTGTGGCTGCCAACGTACCCTTTAAAGACTTAATCGCATCAGTGTTGATTATTCAGCGATTGGAACAGTATGACTATTCAGGAGCAACGGTGATTGGCACCGTTTTATTAGCAATTTCGCTGTTAGTTCTAATAGTAATTAATCTCTTGCAAGCGTGGGGACGACGGTATGAACTCTAATTTAGCAGGGAAGTCTTTTAATCCAGAGTCAAAAACTCCTCAAGTCTCCTCAATCGAGAAGGAAAAAAGCTGGGTAAAAGTTGCTTTAATTGGGGTAGCGATCGCTTACTTGGCTGTGATTCTGTTCATTCCAGCCATCAACGTCTTTGTGCAAGCATTTAAGGGAGGGGTTGGTCCTTTTATACAAAATCTGACGGAACCCAATTTTCTCCATGCCGTAAAGCTGACTATCTTGATCGCCCTAATTGTCGTACCGCTGAATGTCGTGTTTGGGCTATGTGCAGCCTGGGTGGTCGCACGGCATCGATTTCGGGGTCGAACCTTTCTCATCAGCCTTTTAGACATCCCCTTTGCCGTATCCCCGGTCGTCGCTGGACTGATGATCGTGCTGCTCTATGGACGCAATGGCTGGTTTGGTCCACTGCTAGCGGCAGCAAACATAAAAATTATTTTCGCCACCCCTGCAATGATATTGGCGAGTGCATTTATTACGATGCCCTTTGTCGCCCGTGAAGTGATTCCCGTTTTGGAAGAAGCCGGTTCAGATCAAGAAGAAGCGGCTAAAACTTTGGGTGCTAATGACTGGCAAATCTTCTGGCGCGTCACCCTGCCGAATATTCGTTGGGGTCTCCTCTACGGCGTCATTTTGACCAACGCCAGAGTCATGGGCGAGTTTGGTGCCGTCTCGGTTGTATCTGGCAATATTGCGGGCAAAACTCAAACCCTGCCGTTGTTTGTGGAGGAAGCTTATAAGCAATACCAGACTCAAGCATCTTTCTCAGCCGCCGTTTTGCTTGGGGCACTCGCGTTAGTCACCCTCGTTTTGAAAGAAATTCTAGAGCGTAAAACCCGTATTAAAGATGTTGAATAGGAGGAATTGAGGGCTATGTACAGTACAAATAACTTGCCTGTGAATTCAGCTCAACTAGCCCAATCTACGACTGGGCAAGAAGATAATAGAACCACTAAAATGCGTGTCAGAATCCGCATTCCCAAAGAGTACCAGGAAGAGCCAATCATCTCGCGACTGGTCTCTCACCACGGTGTCACAGTCAATATCGCCGCTGCCCTACTGGGAGCCAACGCCAGAGACGATGGCTGGTTTGACCTGGAACTCTCAGGATCGACTCGCCAACTTCAAAGCGCCTTAACTTATTTGAATGAACTGGATCTAGAACTCTGGAGCAAATCAGACAGCGAACAAGATGGGTGGTAACGAAGAGTTAAAAATGCAAAATTAAAAATAGAAATTATTCATTTTTAATTTTTAATTTTGCATTTTTAATTGTTAAGCCATATTACTCTCAATCGCCCAACGAGCTAACTCCGTGCGGTTATGGAGATTCGTTTTACCTAACATATTGGAAACGTGGCTTTCAATTGTGCGCTGAGAGACATTCATCTGCTCGGCAATTTCTCGATTTGCCATACCTCTTGCCACAAACTGAACCACTTTCAGCTCGGTCGGGGTTAATTCTACAGAGTCGGGTACCTGGAGTTTCGATCCTCCTTCGGTTCCTCTGGCTGGATGATGAATTAGGCGAGTGGCCTGCTTGAGGGAGGATTCCACTTGCGCCACCAGTTCTTCTGGCTCAAAGGGCTTGACCATGTAGACATCTGCCCCAGTATTGAGACCCTTCACCCGGTCTTGGCTTTGACCTTTCGCTGAGAGGAACAGAACTGGAATCCAGCTGATGCGGGGATCTTCTCTCACGTGTTGGACGAGGGCAATGCCGTCCATCTCTGGCATCATGACATCACAGATAATCATGTCTGGAATATCATGCTCTAGAACTTCCAGTGCTTCCCGACCATTTTCAGCGGTGATGACTTCGTACCCCCGAAATTCCAGGTAGTCCTTGACCAGCAAAATCAGGTTGGGGTCGTCATCAATCAGCAACAGTCGTTTGTTATCTCTGATACTGGTGTCTTTCATGCTGTGCCACTCGCCAAACCTGGAATTGTGAAAATTTAAACCGTTTTCTACGTATAGTTTACGTTTTTTTCAGCACCCTGCTGCACCGATTCCTACTAAGTCTAGGCAATTACTATAATCTGTTTTTAGAAATTATAGTCACTGACATGGGTCACAACGACGAAAATCTAGTAGGTACACGGAAGAATATAACGTAGCTACTATGTTACTGTATAGGGTTTTGGTAGTGGATGAACTAAGAAAGCGTATTCTTGAACAATTCTGTTGCCAATCAGATGTTCTTGGATAATCCGCTCAATGACTTCAGGAGTCGCTCCACGATACCAAACGCCATCTGGGTAAACTACTAGAATTGGGCCAGAGGAGCAAACTCGCAGACAGTTAGCTTTGGTGCGGAAAATGCAAAAGGGGCTTTTGTCGGAAGGCTTGTCTAGTTTTAACTCTTTAAGTCGCTTTTTCAAGTAGTTCCAAGATTCTAAACTGGTTTCCTTGGAGCAGCACTGGGGTAGGGTTGGATCGGCACAGATGAAGATGTGGCGCTGAATTTGATTGAGTCCTAAGGTCTGCACGCAAGCAAAGAGAGCATCTTGGTCTGGTGCTTGACAAGTTTCCGGAATTTCAGGGCTAGACTCAGCCACTGGGTTTTCAGTCATTATTTATTTTATTTCCTGGGAAGAGGCGAGATATCCCGTTTTTACGAGATTTTAGCGGTTCCAATTTTTTTTTAGCAGATAGAGTGCGATCGCGCTATGCCATCCCAATGGCTTTAGCCATCCTTTGTCTTGAGTATTTCTACTAAAGTACTGCTGCAACCGGACAAGTTCGGGAACCCGTACAAAGAATTTGGTTGCGATCGCACACTGGTTGGGCTAAATTAGCACTCAGAGGTTGAGAGTGCTAATTCTCAACGAACTAATTGTGTCTCTTGAGTCAAACCTGTAATAGGAGCGAAGTTTGTATGGCAGCTGTATCTCTAAGCGTATCCACTGTTAAGCCGCTGGGCGAGCGCGTATTTGTGAAAGTGAGCGCTGCTGAAGAGAAAACCGCTGGTGGAATTCTTCTTCCTGATAATGCTAAAGAAAAGCCTCAAGTAGGCGAAGTCGTCGCTGTGGGACCTGGCAAGCGCGATGACAAAGGCACTCGTGTTGAGTTAGAAGTCGCTGTTGGCGACAAGGTTCTCTACTCCAAGTACGCTGGCACAGACATCAAACTCGGCACAGAAGAGTACGTTCTGCTCTCAGAGAAGGACATTTTAGCAGTCGTTTCATAAAGTTCTGAGTTCTGAGTTGAGAGTTCCGAGTTAAAACATCTGCTTAACTCAACACTCAAAACTCAACGCTCAACACTCATTCAAAACTCAAAACTCAAAACTCAAAACAACTGAGGAACTATGGCTAAGCGCATTATTTACAACGAAAACGCTCGTCGCGCCCTGGAAAAAGGGATGGACATCCTAGCTGAAGCTGTGGCTGTTACTCTCGGTCCTAAAGGCCGCAACGTGGTACTAGAGAAGAAGTTTGGCGCACCACAAATCGTGAATGATGGTGTCACCATTGCCAAAGAAATTGAATTAGAAGATCACGTTGAAAACACGGGTGTCGCCTTAATTCGTCAAGCCGCCTCTAAGACCAATGATGCTGCTGGTGATGGCACCACGACTGCAACCGTTCTCGCTCACGCAATCGTGAAAGAGGGCTTGAGAAACGTTGCTGCAGGTGCGAATGCAATTTCTCTGAAGCGCGGGATTGACAAAGCCACCGGCTTCCTGGTGGAAAAGATTGCCGAACACGCCAAACAAGTAGAAGATTCCAAAGCGATCGCTCAAGTTGGTACTATCTCTGCTGGTAACGACGAAGAAGTTGGTCGGATGATCGCCGAAGCGATGGATAAGGTGGGTAAAGAAGGCGTCATTTCCCTGGAAGAAGGGAAGTCCATGACCACCGAACTGGAAATCACCGAAGGGATGCGCTTTGACAAAGGCTACATCTCTCCCTACTTCGCTACCGACATGGAGCGGATGGAAGCAGTTCTAGAAGAGCCTTTCATCCTGCTGACCGACAAGAAAATCACGCTTGTCCAAGACTTAGTGCCCGTTCTAGAGCAAGTCGCTCGTGCCGGTCGTCCTCTGATCATTATCGCTGAGGACATCGAGAAAGAAGCTCTGGCAACCCTGGTGGTTAACCGCCTGCGGGGCGTGCTGAATGTGGCTGCTGTCAAGGCTCCTGGTTTTGGCGATCGCCGTAAAGCAATGCTGGAAGACATTGCCGTTCTCACTGGCGGTCAGCTGATCACCGAAGACGCTGGTCTGAAGCTGGAAAGCACCCGCTTAGAGATGCTGGGCAAAGCTCGCCGCGTCAACATCACCAAGGACAACACCACAATTGTCGCCGAAGGCAACGAAGCCGCTGTGAAGTCTCGTTGCGAACAAATCCGCCGTCAAATGGACGAAACCGATTCTTCCTACGACCGCGAGAAGCTGCAAGAGCGTCTAGCTAAGCTGGCTGGTGGCGTCGCCGTCGTCAAAGTGGGCGCTGCTACCGAAACCGAAATGAAGGACAAGAAGCTGCGTCTGGAAGATGCCATCAACGCTACCAAAGCTGCTGTGGAAGAAGGTATCGTTCCTGGCGGCGGTACAACTCTGGCTCACCTAACTCCTCAGTTGGAAGAGTGGGCTAGCGCCAACCTGAAGAATGAAGAGTTGACGGGTGCGATGATTGTCGCTCGTGCTTTGGCTGCTCCTCTGAAGCGGATTGCTGAAAATGCTGGTCAGAATGGCGCTGTCATCGCCGAGCGTGTCAAAGAGAAGCCCTTCAACGTTGGTTTCAACGCGGCGACGAATGAGTTCGTCGATATGTTTGAAGCTGGTATCGTTGACCCCGCTAAGGTGACTCGTTCCGCTCTGCAAAATGCCGCTTCTATCGCTGGCATGGTGCTGACAACTGAGTGCATTGTGGTTGACAAGCCTGAGCCGAAGGATGGCGCTCCTGCTGGCGCTGGCGCTGGCATGGGCGGCGATTTCGACTACTAATCGCCATAGTTATTGAGTAAACTTTGGGAGCAGCTTGCAAACTGCTCCCATTTTTTTAGGAGTAGCACAGCTTTACTATTCTGGCTTTAGATAAGAGGGTAGAGACGCGATTAATCGCGTCTCTACGATTGATCGCGTCTAGAACAAACCATCAAAATTGTCTTGACAGTCTAGTAGATAGGAAAGTGAAGTATGTCTATAGACTGCTGGATTCATCAGATCAGGACTTACGCAACTTGCGCGACATCTGAGGGCAACCACAGGGGATTGCCCCTACAAAAACGCTATATGTATAAGCTTTGCGTAAGTCCTGAGATATCGCCTCACGTACTCGGAAAGTTGAAAAGATATCGGGTCTCTTGTAGATACATTTGAGCTTCCAGATTCAGGTAAAGATAATTTTATAAATTTTTTTAAGTAATTCTTGAATTATCTTGGACATGCACTAGATAGGAAAAACGCGCTCTTACTTTACATGGCATAGTTTTAAATATTCCTTCAAAGAATATGCGCGATCGCCAAATCTCTGTAGAGACGCGATTAATCGCGTCTCTACAGAGATTTATGACATGGTTTAAAATCTGTTTTTAGATTCTTTGGGCGGTAAATTTGCTGGGTTTTCAGAGTCATCTTGCCATCTCAGAGGGTTGTTGACGATATAATGTCTCACCTGACTCAAAGAATTTTCATCACGGATAATGCGGTCATCAAATCGCGGTTGCCAAGAAAAGGCTGGGTTAATTTTTCCAATTTCGTATTTGCATCGTCCTTTGTACCACCGGATAACTCTGGAAAGTGAATCTTTCGACAACATTGGATTATGTTGTTTGGTAACTCCACCTCTTCCGCCCATATTGTCATCTGTAGAGACGCGATTAATCGCGTCTCTACGATTAATCGCGTCTCTATTTTGATGAACAACCAGAATGCCATGAATGTGATTTGGCATTATAATAAATTCGTCTAATTGGAAATTTGGGAAATAATTAGTAATTTCACACCAATTATTTTTTGCAACTTTACCTTCTGCTGATAGTTGCATTTCCCCAGCCGCTAGATCACCGAAAAAACATTTGCGATCGCGAATACAGATGGTGACAAAATACCATCCATCATTAGCATAATCCCAACCTTTCAAACGAGTAGATTCAATCCGATACTTATTTTTAAAGAGAGTCATGTAGTCAAAAACATATTTTTATAGAGGAGATTAATTTTGTCTCGATTAGAGTTGCGCTCATAAATTACTTGATATCCCTTCACTTTTCAAACTTCTATATCAATTTTGTCTGAAGTGAGGATTGCTGCCACTTCTTGTAAAAGCTCGTTCTGCTCTTTTTGAATTGTTTCTAGCCTAGAAGAAATCTCTGCCAGCCTTTGCTGTTTATCCTTCTGAGTAGGTTGAGAAATTGAATCTGGTAAAGCTGGAAGTTCGGCATTTTTAGCACTTGTCAGATGTTTAAATGCTAAGCCCCCAAATTTGCCCATTGATTGAAAACTAACTCCAAACAAGAGCTGAATTAACTTAAAAGGAGCTTTTAATATTGATAAGCTAGTTGTTTCAATTAAGCGACCGACAGCTTTGATTAAGCTCCCAGCGATCGCTACTGCAAACAATAAAATAACTAAGCTGACAATTGGGTGATTCGTCGCCCAGATGAATATCTGAAGTAGCCGCAAGACGGAGGGGTGAGCTTGCAGCCACTCATTGATAGAAGAAGCGATCGCTGTTTGAATGGGATTAGACATAGCACTACTAGAGGAAAACGCTTTTTGCTACGTTTGTTCTTATATAGTCTTTGGTTCCTCAATCGTGATATTATCGCTTTCCCGAACCAGCGCGATCGCTCTCTCATACCTATTTTTCACACAGCACTTGCAAGGCTTGAAACCGCACGCGCAGCCTATCTCTTGGGTGGCTGGTGGGAATTTCTACTGAATCAAGGCGTTGATTCGGCAAGAGTTCCCACTGATAACTGCGTAGTAAGTGGGCGGCTACAATTTTCATCTCCATTTTCGCAAATGCTATCCCAATACAAATTCGCGGCCCACCGCCGAAACCAATTAAACTAAAGGGACGTTGCTTGTGTTCTTGCCGTTGGGGGCTGAAGCGGTCTGGATCGAAACGCTCTGGTTCGGGGTAAACCGTTGGTAGTCGGTGAGTCCCGATAATCGAATACACCACCTGCCATCCAGTTGGAACATGAAAGCCATTAAATTCAAATGGTTTGACGACGCCGCGAAATCCGCCGCCGACAGGCTGATGTAGTCTTTCAATCTCAGAGAGAATTTGGTCTAGATAGGGCATTTGCCCCAATTGTTCTAAATTCACCCCTCCTGTAGCGGCAAGCTGCTGCTGTTCTTCCCTGGCGCGTTGCAGCACCTCTGGGTGACGGGCTAACTCCAGGCACAACCAAGTCAGCATTGAAGTGGTCGTTTCATGCCCAGCGAATAGTAACAGCATCGCTTGGGCGCGAATTTCTTTCTCGCTCATGCCGTTACCGTCTTCATCCTTGGCTTGTAATAAAAGGCTGAGAACGTCTTTAGTCGGATGTTGCTGGCGATCGCGCACCACTTTGCTCAAATGTTCTAAAATTTCGTTACGAGCAGCGATCGCTTTCCCAAACTGCGTAAACGGTAAAGGCAGCGGGTTGATGGCAAACAGCCCATTTGTTAGCCTTGTAAACAATAGGCTCAAACGAACCGCTTCTGGCCCCGGATTTGTACCCAGCAATAATTGACTAGCAATATCAAATGTTAGCTGTTTGAACTCATCAAACCAGGTAAATTCCTGTTTCTGCTGCCATTTTTGGAGATAGCTTTGCGTAATCGACTCCATTGTGGCGACGTAGTTTCCTAGCGCTGCGCCATGCAAAGCTGGCATCATCAGGCGGCGATTTCTGCGATGCTCCTCGCCATCTTGCACAAACAGGGATTCGCCCAGCAGCATTTTAAAATTGTTGGGCCACCCCTCGCGCCACGAGAAACAATCCATGTGGCTGGAGAGGACAAATTCAGCTGCCTCTGGCCCCACCATAAAAACTGTAGGTTTGCCAATAACATGACTCTTAAAGATAGAGCCATACTGCTGATAGCGCTTTTCGATAAATTTGGGGTCGAACACAAACGCGAGTGTTTCGCCCAGCATCGGCAACCCCATCCTGCCAGGAGGAAGTTTATCGCTGTTCATTAATTGTTAATCTTTGTTAAAAGTTATAAAAAATGAAGTATAAATAGAAATTTTATCTTTCTTTTATACTTCATTTTTTTGTTTGTCTAACCGCTAAAGACTGTTGTCAACCCAAGTCTAAATCCGTCACGGCTCCGACACTACTAGAAGAGACTAACTTGGCATATTTTGCCAGTACGCCAGTTGTATAACGGGGTTTAGGCGGTTGCCAAGCGGCGCGACGACGTTCTAATTCTTCATCAGGTACATGAAGGTGTAACAGACGATCGCGTGCATCAATTGTAATCGTATCGCCTTCTTCAACGAGAGCGATCGCGCCTCCTACAGCCGCCTCTGGTGCTACGTGACCGACAACCATCCCATAAGTCCCGCCAGAGAAGCGTCCATCGGTAATCAAGCCGACAGCATCCCCTAATCCTGCACCAATCAGGGCAGAAGTAGGAGCCAGCATTTCTCGCATTCCCGGACCCCCCTTGGGACCTTCGTAGCGAATCACCAAGACATCTCCACGGTTGATCTTGCCAGCCAAAATTGCTGCTAAAGAAGCTTCTTCAGATTCAAACACCCGCGCTGGACCTGTGATTGAAGGGGTTTTCACGCCGGTAATTTTGGCGACAGCCCCTTCTGTTGCCAGATTGCCTCTCAGGATGGCTAGGTGTCCTTGGGCATACATCGGGTTATTCCAGGGACGGATAACATCTTGGTCAGCGCGGGGCTGTTCTGGGACATCTGCCAAGACTTCAGCAATGGTTTGTCCGGTGATGGTCAGGGCGTCCCCATGTAGCAAATCGCGTACCAGGAGCATCTTCATCACCTGGGGAATTCCACCGGCTTTGTGTAGGTCAGTGGCGACATACTTACCGCTAGGCTTCAGGTCGCATAAAACGGGCACTCTGGCTCTAATTGTTTCAAAATCATCCAAGCATAATTCGACGCCAATGGAATGAGCGATCGCTAGTAAGTGCAGCACAGCATTCGTAGAACCACCCACTGCCATAATCACCGAAATCGCATTCTCAAACGCTTTTCGGGTAACAATCTGTCGCGGCAAAAGTTGTTTTTGAATTGCCTCTACCAGCACAAAAGCAGATTTCTCAGCACTTTCTGCTTTTTCAGCATCTTCTGCTGCCATTGTGGAAGAATAAGGCAAGCTCATTCCCATCGCTTCAAAAGCAGAAGACATCGTATTAGCGGTATACATCCCGCCGCAAGAACCGGCACCCGGACAAGCCTTGCGTTCTACTTGCAGCAACTCATTCGTGTCAATTTTCCCGGCGCTGTGTTGCCCCACCGCTTCAAAGGCACTCACAACCGTCAAATCGCGCCCGTTGTGATTTCCGGGTTTAATCGTACCGCCATACACGAAAATAGCCGGAATATTCATCCGAGCGATCGCAATCATCGCTCCCGGCATATTCTTATCGCAGCCTCCAACGGCCAGCACTCCATCCATACTCTGCCCGTTGCAGACAGTCTCAATCGAGTCGGCAATCACCTCCCGCGACACCAGGGAATACTTCATTCCTTCGGTGCCCATTGAAATGCCGTCGCTGATGGTAATCGTGCCGAACATCTGAGGCATCGCCCCAGCCACCTTAGCCCCAGCTTCAGCCCGTTTCGCCAACTCATTTAACCCCATATTGCAGGGGGTAATGGTGCTGTACCCATTGGCAATTCCCACAATGGGTTTCGTAAAATCTTCATCTCCAAAACCAACAGCACGTAACATAGCCCGGTTGGGCGATCGCTGTACGCCTTGGGTTACGACTTGGCTTCTCAAATTCTCCGGCATTCTCTGTCCTTAAGATTGCTTTTCCTTGGATCGGCTATTCTCTTTGCAGGTTTGGCGTTTGAGACAAGGTCTCTCCATATAACTAGATTACAGGAATCTTCCTGTCAAAGAGCTACCTGCTGACAGCTACCAGCTGGCAGCTATTTTGTAACAATTAGATTTAATTGGGCGGAGTTGATCCCTCAAGTTAGGAATAAGATTCAGTAGCTAGATTTTAACCGCTAGCTCTAATGATGATCTAGGAGTTTCCAGCCTTGTAAATCTTTGATAGAAAACGCGCGAACTGATTTTTTGGAGCGCTTCGCGATCGCAACGCCTCCGAGGAAATTCCAGGCGCGATGAAGCCTAGTGACTTTATCCCACACTTAACCTTACGGTTATAGTGTAAGCTTTCTCAACCTCACGGCTACTGGTTCTAGTATTTAACAGGCAAACTCGCTCAAGCATCTACACCGAATGTCCAACCATTTAGCTGAACCAGGCTCCAAACGCGAGTTCCACCGTTTTTGAGTCCCGCTCGAAGTGAAGGATCTAAACAAATGTTCGCTCTACCTGTGTACCCAGGAGGTTTTACACACTCAAGGGTTAGGGAGTGTAACCTCCTGCCTCAACGTGTCATGGTTCTGTGTCGAGCCAAATCGTCGATTACAACCTTTATTTTTGGCTTTGAGCGTCTGTCATCCCACCATTGGGCAGCTCTTGGCATAGACTGCGATCGCTATTTTCTTGCCTCTCTAAAAGAGGGTTTGAACCCCATCCCTAACGACTGTAGCGGCAGTACCCTGAAGGGAGGTCTGAGATGGATGCTGATGAACTGAAACGGCTCTACGCAGCAGGTGAACGAGATTTTCGAGAGGTAAATCTGCGGAAAGCAGACCTGATGGGAATTGACCTCAGCGAAGCGAACCTGCGGGGAGCAGACCTGCGCGAAGCAAATCTAATTGGGGCATACCTAATGGGAGTGAACCTACGCGAGGCAAATCTAAATGGAGCGATTCTCCGCGCTAACCTCAGTGAGGCAAATCTGATCGGCGCTAGCCTGATTGACGCCAACCTGAGCGAAGCGATTCTGACTGAAGCGAGTTTGCGCGCTGCCAATCTCAGCGGAGCCAACCTCGCCGGAGCTAACCTGAGTCACGCTCTTTTGAGCGAGGCAATTCTCCGCGATGCCAATCTGACGGGAGCCAAACTGATTGATGCACCCCTGAGTCGAAGCAACTTGACGAATGCTACCTTGATTGGAGCTGTGCTGGAAGGTGCTAACTTAACGAATGCCATCCTAATTGGAGCCAACCTGGAGAAAGCCAACTTAGCAAACGCTATTTTAAATGGAGCCAGTGCAATTGGAGCGAATCTCACTCAAGCAGATTTGAGTCGAGCCAAGATGAGCGGAACCAATCTGACAAATGTCATCTTGATTAAGGCCAATCTGAGGGGAGCAAATGTGAGTTGGGCGACTCTGCGAGGAGCTAATCTCACAGGAGCTAACTTGTACAGGTCAAAACTCTGCTGGTCAAACCTGACTGGGGCGATTCTCATTGAAGCAGTTCTAATTGACGCTAACCTAAATCGAGTCAATTTCCGTGACGCCGATATGACTGGTGCCATTATGCCAAATGCAGCCACGCACGAGTAGCGAACTGACTTTTTGGAGCGCTTCGCGATCGCTAGCAAGATTTTAGATTGGCAATTCATCGAAAATAAATCTAAAATCCAAAATTCCTAAGTCCACGCTAACCGGAAGCAATTTAGAGGCAATAGAAATGGATGGGGATGAGGTTTTAAAACGATATGCCGCTGGAGAACGCGATTTCCGGAAGTTAGATTTGAAGGCGGCAAACCTGGAAGGAGCCAACCTGGGTCAGGTCGATTTCAGCGAGACGATTCTGGAAGGAGTTAACCTGGCAGGAGCCAACCTGCGGGGGGTAAACCTATCAGGTGCTGACCTGAGTGGGGCAAACTTGAGTCGTGCTGACCTGACGGGTGCTGACCTAACGGGTGCTGACTTGATCGGGACGAATTTTGATAAAGCCAGACTGATTGGTACAAGGCTAGTTAAGACTGAACCGATTGGAGCTGAGCTGACTGGAGCTAACTTAACTGGGGCAAATCTGACTGGCGCAGATATGAGAAGGGCAAATCTGAGCTATGCCAACCTCAGCGATGCAATCTTGTGTGAAGCTAACCTAAGTAGCGCCCTACTCATTGGCGTAAATCTGAATAGAACCGACTTGATTAAGGCGAATTTGACTCAAGCTGACTTAAGTGAAACCGACTTGAGCGGAGCCGATTTAAGTGGAGCCGACTTGAGCGGGGCAATCTTGTCGGTGGAACACTTTACACCCAGCGAGCTTGAATGATCCCTCATTGCTGGTATATTTAACTACCAAACCAAGTGGTAGAGACGCAATCACCGCAAGTCTTCCATAATCTAAAATCCAAAATATCATTTTGGATTCGACTCGCTTGAAAATATCAAGTTAGGGGCGCACGCACTGTCTACCCAGCATTCACAAGGTAAACAAATGAAAACCAATAGGGGCAGGCACGAAGTGCTACCCCTAAGTCAGAATGTCACGAAAACAGGAGAATGAGAAACTTACGGGTTGATCGAATCCCCACCAACAACTTGCCCTTTGAGAGTTTTAAACTCCTCGGACAACTCCTGACGATTAGAGGCTCGGAGTAAGTAACGGTAAACAAACCAGGCTGAGTAACCAATTCCCACCAGTTCAAAGGTAGGCGCTAGCAGGGGAATATCATTGAGCGCATCCAGAACCGCCAGCGTCACCTTCACGGTGATGATGCCAGCTAATATTAGACCCACAGTGGTCAGCGGGCGCTGGTACTCCGAGAAGAACTCACCCAAGTAATCTGGCAGTTCTGCGAAAAATGCGGAAATTTGTTCTCCAATTTGCTGCCACTTTTCCGTTGATTCCGTGGCTGGGGGTAGCGCTGCCAATTCCCCTGGCGCGTCAACTCTCACCTCTACCTGGGTTTTTTCGGTGTCTGGGGCGGAATAGTCAGTTTGCATGGTGTCCATATCCTCCATATCGTTGTTTTAGTACAATTGTGTATCGTTTAGGCAAGATAGCTGGGTACAATTGCGGGGTGAATTCCTCTTGCCCATATTATCAGACACCCCAAGACGACTTGATTGAGTCCAGCATTTTTCTGTTAAGACTTAGTGATAATCGGGCGAACGGTCTCTATGCATCTCCCAAAAGCGGGACGTAGCTAGAGAAAATTAAAAATTAAAAATTAAAAAAGTTTTTAGCTGAATCTACGCTATACGGATATAGATTAGAAACAAAAGCTGAAAAACATAATTAGCAAGCCTTTCGGGAGTAATTAAGCTCAATAAGCTTTCGGCAATCCATAGATTGCCTTAATGAATTTTTTATTTTTATTTTTAATTAAACGCTACTGGTCGTACTCCATCACTTTGGCGTAATCGCCCAAAGCATAGCAAGCCACTCGGAGACTTCCCAAAGCCTGCCCTTCTACTCGACTGTCTTGGAGGATTCGCGCTATCCTCAAGCGTTGCTCGTAATACTCAATTGCTTTAGCATAGTTGCCCAATGCCTCGGAAGCCACTCCTAAATGCGAAAGTGCCTGCTCTTGGGAGCGGAGGTCATCAGTTGCCGAAGCGATCGCTAGGCGTTGCTCTCCGTAGTCAATCGCCGCAGAGTAGTCCCCGACTGCGTAGCAAGCATTCCCCAGATTTCTGAGAATCTGTACCTCAATGCGGTGGTCTCCAGTCTGCTGCACGAGTGCTAAACGCTGCTTATAGTAGTCAATCGCTGCTGAGTAATCTCCCAGAGCGTAGCAAGCATTTCCCAAATTTCTCAGGATCTGACCTTCTGCCTCACGGTCTTGGAGATCCCGCGCTACTATCAAACTCTGATGCTGGTACTCAATCGCTGCTGAGTAGTCTCCCAGTGCCTTGTAAGCCAGTCCGAGATTGTTCAGCGCCGCCACTTCTGCACTCAAGTCTTTCAGTTCCCGCACGACTAGCAGACTTTGTTGCTGAAACTCAATGGCTTTGGCATGGTTGCCTAAGTGACGGTAGGCATTGCCGATATTTCCCAGCGCCTGACTTTGCAATCGCTGGTCTTTGATACTTTGGGCGATCGCTAAACTTTGCCCAGAATACTCTACCGCTTTGGCAAAATTTCCCAAGGCATAGTAAACTAGCCCCAAATTGCCAAGAGTTCTTCCTGCTCCTCGCTGGTCTTGAAGTTCGTAGTAGACCGTGAGTGCTTGTTGAAAAGATATTCGTGACGCCTCAAATTGACCGTTTTGGTGCTGCTGGGCACCTTGCTCCAGCAGTCGGTCAGCTTCTCTCTTCGTGTAATTATCGGTTGTCGGCAGATGTTGGCTATGAGCGCTAATCTCTGTGGGAGGAACAACAGTGATGCGTTCCTCCTCAGGTAGGTCGCCCTTTTGCTGGCTGTTGTGATGGTTAACGCGGCGATCCATATATTTTTCTCAACACCTTGATTCGCTTAGCACCGACTTGCAGTATGAGGCTAGGTCGTCTCTTTTTAGTGTTCCCGGATCGGCTTGTTAACCTTCTATGCTTTGAACAAATTTTTCAAAAAATTTTACAAGTTATCGATCCAAGCGTTGGAATGCTACCCCTGCTTGCCACTTGACTAACGCTGCTTGGGACTCGGTAGACGAAAATCGATAGCGGGTTTGTTCCCGACATTTTCTGAAAATTCACGCCTCCCGGCTAAAACTTCAAGTAGATACAGGCGTTAGAGCGCGATCGCTATCTTGAATTCCCACTGCATTTAAAGCTGTTTCGGTACAGTATACTTCACACGAATTATTCGGACTTTCAACCAGTTTTACCTTATGCAACTTTGCTCCCAGTTCCCGGATAGGCTCTTGCAGAAGATTCCGGATATGAATGGCAATATTCTCAGCCGTGGGAACAACTTGGGCAAAATAGGCGATATCCTTGTTCAGAAAAGTATGGTCAAACGGCTCAAGCACATAATCTTCCACTACCTTGTTTAAAGCTCCTAAATCCACAATCATGCCCGTGCGCGGATCAATTTCGCCTTGAACTGTCACTTCCAAGTGGTAGTTGTGCCCGTGACCGTTGGGACGAGCGCATTTACCATAAATCTCGCAGTTCTCTTCGTAACTGAGGTTAGGATGAGCCAGTCTGTGAGCGGCGCTAAAGTGGGTACTAATCGTCAGATACGCTTCCATTCCGTTTCCTTGATAGTCGGCCCAGAGTTCGGGATGTTCAAATAATTGAATATTTACCAGCGGTAAGTGCGGTGCTAGACGCTGCCAAATCACCCGCGCGATGTTTTCTGTGGTAGGCAGGGTTTGTTGAAATTCTGACCAAACATCGTTTAGATAACCGAAGTCTAGCTGGCTGGTCACTTCCTGTTTAATCACCCGTTTGACTTCAGACAAGTTTTGCACCATGCCATACTCATCCAAATCCCCGGCAAGGGAGACAAACAAAACGTAGTTGTGTCCGTGTCCAGGCGACTGAGTGCAGCGACCAAACGCTTGTATATTCTCCGCTTGACTCAGTTCTGGCAGCCAATAACGGTGGCTCGCCGAAAACTGAGCGCGGCGGTTGATGATGCATCTCATAAGTCCAGTAACCAGCAGAATTATTAAGTTACGTAAATCATTACCTTATATTTAGGATAATCTAATTTTCAGCTTGGGTCTCGAATTTTTCCTGAAAAACCGCATCGGCAAAGTGAGAATTCAAAAGCTAGAATTAGCTATTCTTCGGCTCTTGAATATGCCACACTAAAGAACGGGAGAGAGTAGGCGCAGGTGGTTGCAGATTTGCCGTTCGTGCGAGTCTGAGGAAAGTCCGGGCTCCCGAAAGACCAAACTTGCTGGGTAACGCCCAGTGCGGGCGACCGTGAGGATAGTGCCACAGAAAGATACCGCCGGGACAATTAAAAATTAAAAATGCAAAATGAATAATTTTTAATTGTCCCGGTAAGGGTGCAAAGGTGCGGTAAGAGCGCACCAGCAGCGTCGAGAGGCGCTGGCTCGGTAAACCCCGGTTGGGAGCAAGGTAGGGAATCATGGTTGGTCTTTTTCCGGTTCCGTTTTAAAACCGCTTGAGGCGTCTGGTAACAGGCGTCCCAGATAGATAACCGCCCTCCCAGCGGCACTGCTGCTGTGGAGAACAGAACCCGGCTTATGACCGACTCTCTCCCTTAATTTGCTTAAGTGTTGTTAACAGGAGCTAGAGAGGCGAGGGTAAGTCTAGGTGGAGAAACCCTCTTCAACTGGCGTCTGAAAAAATTGTGTAAATTGAGCGATCGCTTATCAAGTCTCCCCGGCAAAAGAGTACGAGCAAAGCATTCTCTGCAAGGATGAGCAGCCGGAAAAGTAATCATTTGCTAAGGATAAATCAATCTAATTTATAAATTCAGTGCAGCGAGTTCATCTAATAATGAACTCGTTTTTCTCTTGATGCAGTCACAAAAGTCAAGACTTCAAGAAATTTCGGATAGCCACCCGTAACATTTAACGATAATCTGTCTGCCAGAAGCGATATTTACACGATTTTGAACTCTTGTTAATCAGGGTGGCTTAGTGGACAGATCATTGTTCCGCTCGATTGCGAACCAATACCAAGAATTGCGAGGTATTCACACGAGCGCAACGATGAACGTTATCGGCAAAGCAATCGGTGAGAGTAGATTGATTTATGTTGAGGATGTGCGCCAAAATGGTTTGATGGAACCCCTGATGCCCCAGGTCGAGGCGCTGTTCAGTGATGTGGCAAAAATGATTGGGGTTCCCCTAAGCCCAGCACATTTCAATGAATCTCAGCTATCCTCCTCGCCAGCATCAGCTGCAAAATCTGATCCAAAAGTTAGGGCTTCCACAGCAGGTACCAGTGCAGTGGTCGCTCCTCGACTTAGCGCTCACCCACTCCACAATTTCGACAACGGCGAACTATGAGCAATTGGAGTTTTTGGGGGATGCGGTAGTGCGGATGGCGGCGTCTGAATTTTTATGGGAAGTTTATCCTGATTGTTCCGTGGGTGAATTTTCGGCAATTCGGAAGGTACTGGTGAGCGATCGCACTCTGGCGCGGATTGCAGATAGTTATGGACTGGATCGCTACCTGTTAATTTCTGATAGTGCCGCTGGTGACAAAGCAGGTCTTACCTCGCGGTTGGCAGACGCCTTTGAAGCGGTGTTGGGTGCCTTATACTTGAGTACGCATACATTGGAACTGGTGCGCCCCTGGCTAGATTCTCACTTTAAACAACTGGCGTCCGAAATTCGGACTGACCCAGCCTACCAAAACTACAAGGACGCCCTCCAAGAATGGACGCAAGGTCATTACCAAATACTGCCAGAATATCGCGTCAAGGAAACCAGACGACTTCACGGCGATCCAGAGCGTTTCACCGCCGAGGTTTGGCTGCAAGGGCGTCGATTGGGTCAAGGCAAGGGACATTCTAAAAAAGCTGCCGAACAAGCTGCTGCTAGGGAAGCTTTTTTAGCGATTAGGAATTAGCCTAGTTTATGGCTAATTGAAGGCTGGCTAATTGCGAATGACAAAGAATAATTAGCCAGTCTTCAATGAACAACGAACAACAAACGACGATGAAAACTGGAATTGCTGTGTTGGGGGCTGGGCGCTGGGGTGTACACCTAGTGCGGAATTTTCTAGAGCATCCTCAATCCCGTCTAGTCGCGGTATTAGACCCTAACCTTGAGCGATTAGAGGCACTTCGAGAGCGGTTTAAGCTAGATGAGTGCGTGCTTCTAACAACCGAATGGTCCCAGGTGCGACAGATGCCGGAAGTCGAGGCAGTTGCGATCGCTACCCCAGCCACTACCCACTACACCCTGATCGCCGACGCCCTCCGGCAAGGCTATCACGTCTTAGCAGAAAAACCACTAACCCTCGATCCGTCTGAATCCTTGGAACTGTGCCGATTAGCAGAACAACAGCACCGGCAACTCTTCGTAGACCACACCTATTTGTTTCACCCAGCGGTTGAACGAGGCAAAACCGCAATCCAATCAGGAATTCTCGGAGATTTGCGCTATGGCTACGCCGCCCGTACCCATTTAGGTCCTGTGCGCCAGGATGTAGATGCACTCTGGGACTTAGCCATCCACGACATTAATATTTTCAACAATTGGCTTCAGGCAACGCCAACTCAGGTGCAAGCGGGCGGTACCGTCTTTTTGCCGGAAGAAGCCGGAAAGATGAAAGATGAAGTAAATTCTCACACTCATCCCTCATCCCTGATTCTTCATCCTTTAAGAGACCTTGTTTGGGCGACACTCACCTATCCCAGTGGCTTTCAAGCCTTTATTCACCTGTGCTGGTTGAATCCTGATAAACAGCGTCGCCTGTGCGTCGTGGGGAGTGAGGGAACTTTGATTTTTGATGAGTTACAAGCAGAGGCACCGCTAACCATTCAGCATGGACGCTTTGAAAACACCAGTGCTGGCCCTTATACGCCAGTCAATCAAAGCCGGGAAGTATTGAGCATAGAACCGGGCGAACCTTTAGGGCGAGTTTGCGATCGCTTTTTGGGCTGTATCCGCCAGAACCAATCTTCAGAGATTTCTTCCGGATGGGTGGGTGCCCAGCTGGTACAGATTCTTAGATGTCTGAGCGAATCTTTACAACAGGGAGGACTTACGGTTACAGTTCCCCAGATGATTGACTCCCAAAACTCCTGAAACATGAATAGGACTTAGGCAACATCACCACATAGTGTGGGGGTAATGTTCTAGACGTGTGGCTCGATAGTTAAATTAACAAGCCAAACTCATAGCGATTGATGAACAGTCCAATCACCACATCATGTAGCCAAATGGACTTGGAAAAACAAATCGTCTTGCGAGTGA
>NZ_JBYCCT010000004.1:0-43171 GCF_057473865.1 Coleofasciculus sp. H7-1 | reverse complement strand
GCCCATCGTCCTCTTGAGCAAGGTTTCTTGCTCAGGAGTCGGATAGATGCGGTACTTGAAGGCTTTCTGCGTCATGTCTCACAGTGTACCAGATATTTTGTGAGACGCTTAAGAGATTGGCGCTACCGCGCCGTCGCTATCCCTCCCTGTGCTAAAGCAGCAGGGTTTCCCTCGAGGTTTCGATGAGACATTAGCAACCATCTCTGGAACGTTGTTTCGGGGGTTCGCTTTTACAGCAATGATTGGTCTTTTTTCTCGTACCTCCGCATTGCTGACTGCGTTCATTGGGTTCTATGCGCTTGGCATTCCCCAATTCTTTGGAAAGGTAGATCGCGATCATCACCTTTTATGGTTTTCAGCAATTTTAGCGGCAAGTCGGTGTGGAGATTATTTTTCAGGCGATGCTATTTTTACTGCTTGGAAACGAGCCGATCGTGGTGTAGTTGAACCCCCTAGTTCCTCCAGCATCTACGCTTTACCGCTACGTTTTGTATGGCTCTTATTAGGGATTATCTACTTTTTTCTGGGTTTTTGGAAATTTTGGACGGGTTTGTCTGCCAAAATAGCGATCGCCACAGCTTAGTAAAAGTAAATTTCCGTGTAGGCTAACAATCGCGTCCAGCTAACAGCCGAGTCATGTTAAGATACTTGTCAATTCTGAAAACTGTGTTGGAAAGGTGGATTTTAATATGGAAGCAGCGCTGCTGTTGGCAAAACTGCCGGAAGCTTACTCCTTCTTTGACCCCCTGGTAGACGTTCTCCCGATCATCCCCGTGTTCTTCTTGTTGTTAGCTTTCGTTTGGCAAGCATCTGTGGGTTTCCGGTAAACCTGAACTGCCAAAAAATTGAAAGGGCACCTCTCTTGGGTGCCCTTTCATTATTCAGGGTAGGCACAAGGCTTATCCCTAAAACTTGTTTAACGCTGTGGTCCCATCGCTTTCTGAAAGGCAGGACGTTCCGAGAGTCGCTGGATATAGGTAACAATCGCTGGATATTCGCTCAGATCGAGCTTCAGCATCACTGGTATAAAAGCCAGAACCGATCCTACCGCTACATCGACAACAGTTAGTTCCTCTCCTAAGAAGAACGGTTGTCGTTGCAAAATTTCATTCAGCGGTGTCAGCAACTTGGGCATTTCGCGTTCCCGATTTGCTTCCACAAAAATCCCTGTACTCAAGGTGGCATTGCCAAATATTACCCACTGAGTGATTTGTGCTTGTTCCTCCAGAGTGGCTGGCATCTTAGTGTACTTTTGGGCGAGATAGAGTAAAATTGCCCCCGACTCCCAAAGCTTAAAATCCCCATCTACAATTGCCGGGACTTTTCCCATCGGGTTAATCGCTAGGTACTCTGGTTGCCGATGAGCGCCTGCCTGCATATCGAGCTGGACGAATTCGTAAGGAACGCCCAACTCTTCGAGATACCATTTGACAATTGATGCCCGACTAAAGGCACCGCCATAGAGTTTCAACATCACAAATATCCTAAAGAACCTTATGGGTGTGAGAGTGTTGTTTCACGTTGTCTTCTTTGCGGACAACGCGCTGAGCATTCAGCACTCGCTTGCGTTCGACAGAATAGTTAAAGTCATTGCGGGTAGCGCCTAGAGGAATATGGGATTTGGCTTCTGGTTTGTTCTTATAGGTGCGAGCAGATGCGATCGCCCGAAAAGCAAACTCATCGCTAAATTGCGCCTCTTCTGGAAAATCCGCTGGCTTCTGGAGGCTATCGCCGACGATAACTGCACCCATTGTGGTCGCAACAGCCATCTTGTAAGAGGTGGGAATCCCTTTAAGAATCGCTTCAAGAGCAGCTGAGGGGATGGGTTCAATAATGTTGACTTCTTGGACTTCGCCATCTTCCTTGAAGAAACAAGTGGCTAAGCCAAGTAGCAGGTAGTCATCTTCGCCGAGATCGGCAGCATTGGGATAAGAAGTTGCAGTTGTCATAGGACGGTTTTAATGAACGATTGCAAAACACCAGCGAGAGCGCGTAAGTATCGCTTGCATTCTACCAGCATCTATTCAGTTGGGGCAGTGGGGAGTATCGCTTCAAATTTTCCCCTGCACCCTTGTACAAGCCTTCCCCTCGCATCCCCAACTCAAAATCCATAGTTTTACTCCGATGCCAATCCTGCAAGCTTCACAGTAGTCTGTTCTCCCAGACTGGTAGATCCGAGATGAAGGCGAGTCTCTACAGATGGTTTCAGTAATGTTGCAAATTGGGACTGTAGATTTCATAAAGGACATCCAAACCGAATTGAAGGTATAGGCGATCGCTCCCCTGCTGGAAGACGCTTTACTCAGTGACACAAAACATCCCCGGCAACTGAGAGGAAGCCGCTAAAGTGATTCCAGATAAGTCTAAGGTACCCTTGAGGATGATTATGAACGCTCGCGCAATCAATTTTCAAGACCAGGCAAGACACCAACACGGTTCGCCGGTTTCATCGACCACCGGCGCGGTTCCAAGGCGTTTCCATCCAGTCACCTCGGTATCTGGAGGACACCAAAACTCATCCGTTCGCTCTCTACGCGCCTTAGCACAGGAAAAAGCTCAACACGGCGATCGCAATGGCGCGATCGCTATCCTAACGACTCTCCTAGAACTTAACCCCACCAGTGCCGCTGACTACAATAACCGGGGGTTGATTTATTTCCAGAACGGTCAAAAGGATAAAGCGATCGCCGACTATAACACGGCTTTGGAACTCGATCCCCACTTGGACAGTGTTTACAACAATCGCGCCAACTACTACGCTTCTCTGGGACAGTTGGCAGAAGCGATCGCCGACTACGAGATGACCCTGGATCTCAACCCTGGCAACGTTCGCGCTTGGATTAACCAAGGGATCACCTTTCGGGATCTGGGACTTTACGACTTGGCGTTAGAGAATTTTGACTTAGTGCTGGGATTAGGTCAGCTACAAGGTAATATCTATGCAGAGCGAGGTCGTACCTATCATCTGCGGGGCGACTGGAACTGCGCGATCGCTGATTATCGGAACGCTCTGGCTGTGTTGACTCCTTTTGGTTCTGCTGGACGCTTGCGCTTGCAAGTCGAAAATTGGATGAACCAACTGCTGAAACCGATCAGCGCTTGAGGAACCATTTAAAATTCAAAATTTAAAATATTTTGAATTTTTACTCATCAGTCGTATTATTATCCAGCCACACAACTTGACGCTGAGAGGGGTCAACTCGATGGCTTTGTTCCTGCATCACGCTTTTGGCTTGCTGGGGATCGAAGTAGCGGCTGAAGTTATTACTTAAACGATTGACACGTTTTTCTGTGCGCTTCACTTCTTCTCGGATTTCTCCCAGTTTTGCTTGCTGGGACAGATGATAAGGCAAAAGTTGCACGAGAGCGGCGATCGCTGCCGATGAAAGCACTACATTTACCGCTAATTTAGCTGTTGTTTCTATTGCGATCGCCCGGTTAGGATGGCGTCGCTGTTGTCGCCGCGTCCGAGGAACTATCCGGCGGCTTGGTGCCGGTTGCAAAGGTTGAGAGGGTTCAATAGCATTCATGGTGTCAGGATACCACTCTGGACGCTTGCGCCACTATGTCTGTCAATGGATGCCTGTCAAAGGCTTCAAAGGGATGTACACCTGCCTAGAGTTGCTGCAAGTGAATTAAGAAGCTAGGTATTGGGTGCTAGGGACTAGAAACTAGGGTAAGAGGGAGCGGGAGAAGGGAAGTCGATGTATACTGAAGCCCTTTCATCCCCTCACTCTCTCTTGCCATCAGCGGCTAGTCCCTAGCAGCGAGTGACATCTACTTGTACAGTTCCGTTGATAGCCGGACTGCCATGATGCCAGCAAACAGCGCCACAACTAAAGCAACATACACTTGGGTATCGGATATCGACATCGTTTACCAACTCCTTATTTCAGGTTTATAGTTCAACAATTTCGGCTAAATTATGCCCAACATAACCATCTTGTAACAAGATGCAACACACCTGCGTAAAAATTCTCGCTTCACCGTTTGGATCGATGAATGGGAATTTTCGACTAAATTTTCCCGACAAAGGTTAAGCTTAGTTAAGACAGCAATCATTTTGGCACAATTTAGCCAGTTAATTTTTGCTTTTAGTTTGATAGTTCCAGTTTGAAGCTTGCGTGAATGCTAGACCAAATCCTGAACTCTCCGCTCAATCCGGGACTTGAAGCTCCCCTTGTACTGCTTGTTCTAGTTGTATTAGAGGCAGTGCTGTCAGCGGATAACGCGATCGCCCTAGCAGCTATTGCCCAAGGCTTAGAAGACAGCACGCTCCAGCGTCGCGCCCTTAACTTCGGATTAGCAGTTGCCTACATCCTGCGAATCACTTTAATTCTGACAGCAACCTGGGTGATTCAGTTCTGGCAGTTTGAGTTATTGGGGGCACTATATCTGCTTTGGCTGGTGTTCCAGTATTTTACTTCCGATGAAGGGTCAGGTCGGGAACATCATGGACCGCGATTTACTTCCCTATGGCAGGCAATTCCGATAATCGCCATAACCGATTTAGCTTTTTCCCTCGATAGCGTCACTACAGCGATCGCTGTTTCCAAAGATACCTGGCTGGTTCTCACCGGAGGTACGATTGGAGTGATTACGCTGCGGTTTATGGCTGGATTATTCATCCGTTGGCTCGATGAATTTGTCCATCTTCAGGATGCTGGCTATATCACCGTTGCCCTTGTAGGATTGCGATTGCTATGCAAAGCGATTCAACCAGATTTAGTGCCGCCAGAGTGGTTAACCATCGTCTGTATTGGAGTGATATTTGCCTGGGGATTTTCTCAGCGCATCCCCGCTGAGGAAACCGCACAGAGTCAGCAGAAGGAAGAGCAACGTTAGGCAAAAAAGCACTGGGAATGGCTAATCGCCGATAGCACATTATTGTTTAAGAGCCGTTCGCGATTAGCCATTGGCTATTTACTCGTAGATCCAGGAAGTCAAGCTCGGCTTCCAGCTGACCAGTTCTTCATCTTTAAACCACAGAGCAATCTCGCGCTGCGCGGTTTCGATAGCGTCGGAACCGTGGATGAGGTTGCGACCAATGCTGACTCCATAATCGCCGCGAATTGTACCTGTTTCAGCGGTCAGTGGGTTAGTCGCACCAATCATTTTTCTGGCAGCTGCGACAACCCCATCCCCTTCCCATACCGTCGCGACTACTGGGCCTGAAGTGATAAACTCGACCAGACCCGCAAAAAACGGTCTTTCTCGGTGTACGTCATAGTGCTGCTCTGCCAGTTCCCGGCTTACACTCATCAACTTTAAGCCAACCAGAGTAAAACCTTTAGCTTCAAAACGCCGGATAACCTCACCCGCTAGGTGGCGCTGTACACCATCAGGCTTGACCATGACAAAAGTCCGTTCCAAGTTTATCTCCTTTAGATTTTACAAACTGATACAAAACACAGATTAGACTAGAAGGCTTTTTAACGCAAAGGTACGCGAAGATTAACTTTGATAGGACTCGCCGCACATCACCACATAGTAAGGGCAACCACAGGGGGATTGCCCCTACAAAACGCTATATGTATAAGCTTTGCGTAAGTCCTGTTTGAGTTAAATCCAATTGCTTTGACACCACTAGATTGAGAATCTCACCCAAATCCCCCTTGGCGTACCGAGAGCGTTAAAAGTTTACTACCCGTTATGCCGTTCTAGCGCCAGTTGAATCAGTTGATCGACTAATTCTGGGAAAGAAACACCCGTCGCCGCCCAAAGTTGGGGATACATACTTGTTGCAGTGAAACCGGGCATGGTATTGATTTCATTAATCAATACTTCGCCAGTGGCTTCAACGTAGAAAAAGTCTACTCGTGCCAAACCAGCACCATCAACTGCGGCAAACGCTTGGAGAGCCATTTCTTGGATTTGAGTGGCAATGGCATCTGGCACTCTCGCCGGGATCGCTAAATCCGCTCGTCCTTCGGTGTACTTAGTTTCGTAGTCGTAAAAATCACTTTCAAAGGTAATTTCTCCAACCACGGAAGCCTTGGGATTGTCATTCCCCAAAACGGCACATTCTAACTCCCGCGCTACGACGCCTGCTTCCACAATCAGGCGACGGTCGTAGCTGGCGGCGTTATCAAGGGCGGTTTCTAACTCCGAGAGCGATCGCACTTTGGAAATTCCTACCGATGAGCCTAAATTCGCCGGTTTCACAAAACAGGGATAGCCGAGTGTCGCTTCAATTTGTTGGCAAAGTTTGGGGAAAACACTAGGATTCGACCACACTTGCGATCGATTAACGGTGATATATTTCACTTGAGGCAATCTGGCATGGGCAAATGCCATTTTCATGGCAATTTTGTCCATTCCCATCGCGGAACCTAAAACCCCAGTCCCGACAAAAGGCACCTGCATTAATTTAAGCATCCCCTGAACGGTGCCATCTTCCCCATTCGGGCCGTGGAGAATAGGAAACCAGACATCTACCTCAGCCGCTTGGTGGGGAAATTGCCAACGAGTTGCGTTTTCGTTACTGGGTAATTGTTGCTGAGAATTTTCTGAGGCGAGTTGGGATTCCGGGGGTCTTCCAGATGCTAAAAGTTGTTGAGCTTTTTCCCCTGCTTGCCAATGTCCATCTTTGTGGATGTAGAAAGGCAGGAGTTCGTACTTAGCGCTGTTTTGGTTGGCACTCAAAGCGATCGCGATCGCTCGTGCCGAACTTAGCGAAACTTCATGTTCTCCCGAACAACCCCCAAACAGCAATCCAACCCGCATTTTATTCATTTCGGATACTCCTGACACTGCACACCGCCGATAGTTTACTACAGCCTAGAGGCGTGAGACGAACCCCGATACCGGAACTGCCTCTACTCTCTTTCTTATGATGCCAGTGTTGTTTGCCTCGCTCAGGAGCGTACAACGAGTTTCCAGGGGCGTTGGATACTCCTCGCTTCTTCCGGCTCCAGCACGGCAATCCGCCATCCTCTGCCCCAAGGTCGCGCCAGGACTACCCGATCGGGATTCGCTGCTTTGACCTTTTGAGCCGCCGTAGTTGTCAACTCGCTGAGGGCGATTTTTTCCACGGCGGGAGATGCGGTAGCGATTGGCGTCGTGTCTGTGGGAGCCGGAATGGTGGGTGCCGTGGCGACTGGCGTCGTGGCTGTGGAAGTCTGGAGGCTTGGTTTGGCGGTGGGGAGGGGTGCCGTGGCTGTAGAAGTCACAATTGCCTGAATCGGGGGTTTTTTACCCTTGAGCTGAAGCGATTCCTGTTTAGGAAGAATCAGTTGACGAGTGCTAACACCGAGTAAGTAAGTAAAGCGGCAAGTCAACCAAGCAATGCTTCCAGCCGCAATTGCCGTCCAATACACCAATATCAGAGTGTTGTATAAGGTGTAAGCAATTCGAGGGGGAAGATAAACCGCTTCTTGTAAGTCTCGCCGGAGGAGTGGGAGGCGGGAATTTACTTCAAGTTTCCACAAGGTGATAAATGTTTTCATAGCAGATGCTAGCACCGCGAAATCCTCTGAGCCACCTAAAAATCTTATACCGGCACTGGCTGATGCACTTCCATTGGTTCTCCGGTCAAACTAAAAGCGCGAACTTCTGTGATTTTGACTTTCACCACTTGACCTTTGAGTTCGGCAATGTTACCGGTAAAGAAGGTGAGACGGTTGCCCCGCGTGCGCCCCATCACTTGGGTGGGATCTTTGGCATTTTGATCTTCTACCAAGACTTCTTCGATGCGACCGAAGTAACGCTGCGACGCTTGAGCTGCTTTAATTGAAACTAAGTGATTGAGACGTTGAAGGCGATCGCTTTTTACCTGTTCGCTCAGCTGATTCTCCCACAGGGCTGCTGGTGTTCCCGGACGCGGAGAATATGCAGCCGTATTTAACAGGTCAAAACCAATCTCTTCCACCAGCCGCAGCGTATTCTCAAACTGTTCCTCGGTTTCTCCAGGAAAGCCGACAATCGCATCTGCACTAATCGAGGCATCTGGCATATACCGGCGAATCGTGTCAATGATGCGGCGATATTTCTCATGGGTATAACCCCGTGCCATTGCCTTCAGAATGTCGTTATCTCCCGACTGGAAGGGAATGTGGAAATGTTCGCACACCTTGGGCAATTCGGCACAAGCTCGAATTAATCTTTCGGTGAAATAGCGGGGATGGCTAGTTGCAAAGCGAATTCGCTCAATTCCCGGCACATCATGAACGTAGTACAGCAAGTCTGTGAGCGTATTCTGGTGACGCCCTTCTGCCGTAATTCCTGGTAAATCCCGCCCGTAAGCGTCGATATTTTGCCCCAGCAGGGTGATTTCCTTATATCCTTGACGCCCCACTTCCTCCATTTCGGCGCGAATCGCTTCTGGAGTCCGCGATTGCTCGACGCCACGAACGTTGGGAACCACGCAGTAAGTACAGCGTTCATTGCAGCCGTAAATTACATTCACCCAAGCTGTCACCCTACTGTCGCGGCGCGGCTTGGTGATGTCTTCAATGATATCAACTGCCTCAGTCGCCACCACCTGATTGCCGTTGAAAACTTGCTCCAGCAAATCTTGGAGGCGATTGGCGTGTTGCGGTCCCATTACTAAGTCTAATTCTGGCACCCGCCGCAACAGTGCTTCCCCTTCCTGCTGAGCGACGCAACCAGCCACAACCAGTGTCAAATCTGGTTGCTCGTGCTTGCGCTTCGCCTGTCTGCCTAGATAGGAATAAACTTTTTGCTCGGCGTTATCCCGAATGGTGCAGGTGTTGTAGAGGATCAGGTTTGCATTTTCAGGTTCTTCTGACCATTCAAAGCCCATATTTTCCAGAATGCCAGCCATACGCTCTGAGTCGGCTTTGTTCATCTGGCAGCCAAAGGTGGTGATGTGATACCGGCGGGGAGAAGTGGTCATGGACGGCTACAACAAATCAATGAAAGTAATCGGAACTGTATATCTATAGTACCTATCTGGAGAATACAGCTATCGCGTCTTTACATCTAAAACTGCAAGAATTGCCTGTAAACGTTGCGAAAGCTCTCAGCCAATTGCTCCCACGGTGCCCAAGCCGCAATGAGTCGGCGAACTTCTTGCACCTTTAGGCAAGAGCCATATATTTTCTGACGCTTGTAAAAAATTCTGGCAACAAATTAGGGCGTTTATTCTACGAATTAAGAAATAAATTACAGCCTTCCCAAATCAGTTATTCAGATTGTTTTGCAATTTTATCCTGATTATGCATCATAGAGTCCGAATCAGGCAATAGAAGCTCTGACGAGACATCTACTATGCGCCTTTACAGCTCCCTCCTCTTATCAAGCCTGTTAGTTACTGGCTTAGCGGTGAATTTCCCAAACGTTCGGGATCGCTCAGGAAATTTGCACCAAGCAGATTCAGCCCAAAAATACTTATTTACTCATGATTCAAGTCAGGACAGCGCCCATCGCGGTAGCGGACGAAGAGGAGAAGGAAATTCTGAAGCTGCTATGAGGAGGTTGTTTCAACTTAACTTGACATAGAAGTCAACCCAGGAGCGCACAGTTCCACAGGTCGGTTTTTCTGGTTTCTACGAGGATTAAAACAGTCAACATCAGCCAAATAATCGCCGAATTCTAAAAGCCCGTTTTCTTGAATAAAACGGGCTTTTTATATGATATTTTTGGATTCACCTACTTTGCCTTATTTTAGGAAAATTAGATAATTACTTAGCCAAAAAATTGTAGATGTAACTCTGAAAATCAGCGAAGAGGGCGATCGCTCTCTGGGTTAATCAAGGAGTCCCGGATGATAGAGAAAGGCGAGATTTCGCGCCTTGAGTGCGGTGTCAATCCTGTTTTGAGTTTTGTAGGGGCGCACAAGAGTGCCTCTACAAAACTCAAAACAACGTTGATAGACCGCTAGGCTGGTTTCCAGGTGCCGTGGAAGCTATGGGGAATCACACTGGGTAATCCCAAACGGCACGCGGGTTGCTCCGAAAGGCGATCGCTATTCATAATCCAGACTTCGCTGGTATCGGTGTTGCCGTCATACACCACCGTTAATACCCAACCCTGTTCGGGATTCAGGGCATCTGGGGCATAGATGGGTTCTGAGGGATAGCGATTATCACCCAAATCTGCTTCCTCTAGGGTGCCAGTTTTGGGGTCAAAACGAGCGATCGCCCCAAATTGTTCTTGGCTAATCTCTACACCCTGCCGATGTACTGATAGATAGGTATGGGGCGAAGCTTGACCAACCAGATGCTGTGGCACAACCGGGAACTCACAGTGCCGATCTAAGACTTCTTGTATGCTTGTTACCTGACTAATTGCCGGGTTGAGATGCACTTGCCACAGCGTACTCTTGGCAGGAGTTCGGGTTTCACCCGTCGCTACTTCCTTGAGATACTGATTTGTCTGAAAGTCTTCGTAGCGGACAACATCCACAATCACCGATCCGCTGGCATCTACATAGCCGTTCGCAAAGTGCCACTGATACCAGGGTTCAGTTTCGCCACGACTCACCAACGAGAGGGTTTCGCGGTCAAAAACCAAAAACTGAGTACCGAGGCTTGGTTGCCACTCTAGCGCCTCGCTATAGCTGCTGATGCCTGTTAGCACCGGGAGCAAGTTCACTCGCACTGGCGGCACGAAAAAGACTAAATACTGCCCAGCTAAAACAAAATCATGCACCACTGGGATGCCATCTAGTGGAACTGCCACCTTTTGCAGAATCTTGCCTGTGGAGTCACTTTTGTAAATATTCAGCGTTGCATTCAGTCCGGGTGAAACCCCAAAGTTAAAAATTTCCCCAGTCTGGGCGTCGCGCTTGGGATGAGCGGAATAATGTAATCCGTCACCCAGTTCCGATAAATTATCTAATCCCCAAGTTTCCAGGGTTTGCAGGTCGAGGGCGTGGGGTTTGCCGCCTTCCCACAGTGCCAGCAGTTTATCCGGCAAAGCCAGTACTGAGGTATTGGCGGCATTCTTAATCGGTTTGAGCCATTGATTCCAGATCGGGCCTGGTGCGGTCATGCCATAGTTGCCATAGAGCAATTGATTCGCTTTGGCTTCCTCTTGGTATCCCTCTGAGTGGACGTAGCGATAGACACCAGAGGCACCGGCATCGGTGAACTGCACCCCCAGAATTGCACCATCCCCATCAAACCAGTGTCCCACCCGGATGCCGCCACGTTCTAATCGGGCGGGGCCGTTGCGGTAGAGGGTGCCGCGCAAACCTTCCGGTATTTTGCCAGAAAGGAGTGGGAGGGGAGTGAGGGGAAATTCTTGTGCAGGTTGGGCGATCGCTTTTGCCCAAGCTTTACGGGTTGACGGTTTCGTGACTGTTGTCATGGTTCAGGAATAGAAGGCACCGAAACTTGATAAAATTAAGTAATGTTAAGCAAGTTCCTTCTTTAGTGTGAACGATTTTGCGGGAGTGCTGCTATCTTTCGGAAGTGCGATCGCGTTGCGCTGACTTGTCAGTTCGCGCGTTGCGCCGACCTGGTGGTTCGCGCTCTCCTATGATTTAGAGGGAAGGGATCGCGATCGCTAGAGCAAAAATTAGCTTTATATGAAGAAACTGATTAGAGGGCTGCGTGAGTTTCAAAGCAACTACTTCAGCGAACACCAGGAATTGTTTGAGCAACTCGCTCACGGTCAGAAACCGAGGGTGCTGTTCATCGCCTGCTCTGATTCTCGCATCGATCCGAATTTGATTACTCAAGCGGCTGTCGGCGAACTGTTTGTCATCCGCAATGCTGGCAACCTGATTCCGCCGTTTGGTGCAACCAATGGTGGCGAAGGCGCAACAGTTGAATACGCCGTTCATGCGTTAGATATTCAGCAAATTGTTGTCTGCGGTCACTCTCACTGCGGTGCCATGAAGGGGCTGTTAAAATTGAGCGGTTTGGCGGCAGAGATGCCCTTGGTTTACGAATGGTTAAAGCACGCAGAAGCGACACGTAGGCTGATTAAAGAAAACTACACAGAGCTTGCGGGTGAAGAACTTCTGGAAGCCACGATTGCTGAAAACGTGCTAACGCAAATCGAAAATCTGCGGACTTATCCAGTGATTCGCGCTAAACTTCACCGAGGCAAACTGTCTCTCCACGCCTGGATTTATCACATCGAAACGGGAGATGTTTGGGGGTACGATCCGATTCGTCAGGAGTATCTGCCACTCTACAGCCAGCTTTCCACCAATCAGGATGAGTCAGTAGAGTCTCATCCTGAGCGAGTTGCCTCAATGTTGTTATCCCCTGAGCAAGCAGAACGAATTTACAGAGGTTCTGCTGCGCGATAAAAGTGTGGGTTATCAAGCGTTTATCTGCTGGTATCTGCAATTTCAATTATTAGGAGCCAGCAGCATTCTCTCCTCTATCTCTTCCCAGGTTTTGGGTGATACCCGCACTGCTGCTTGTTTGCACTGAGTTATGAGGTAATTGGCATAGAAATAATTGTCGAATGCCTTTATTTCTTCCTCAGTTAAATTGACCATTTCTGAGCTGAGATTGAAAGCATTGAGCAAGGTTTGCAGGAGACGGTTGACAAATTCCTGACGCACTTTCAAGGGGAGTTGATCGTCAGGAATTTTAGCTTTCAGTGCTTCCAGTCGGGCAATCAGCACAGTAAAGTTTACATCCTTAAAGATTTTTAGTTGCTCAAGTTTACGGGCGTAGGCGATGGCGTTGGCGATGGCATTGGCGTTGGCGATCGCCCTTTTCCCCACAGGTTTAATATCGCTTTCCGAGCCAGCGGTTGCCTGTTCCGCCCATTCTAATAAAGCTTTCAATTTAGGAGTATTGATGTACTTTTGCGCCTCTTTTTACATCCGCAACAATAACTCATCGGCTCCACCCCGCATCAACCGGTGGTGCGTCAAGTTTTGGTGGGTCGATTAAAACTAGAGAAACATCTACTCCCAAGCATAATCTATGGAATGTCGGCTCTGCGGTTGTCCAAGCACCCATAAACATGGGCTTTGCTCCGAACGGTAGCCAACGGGATTTTTGCCCTCAGTGTAAGCAGACCTTCAACGAACGCTTTGACACGATGTACTATCATCGCCATGTGAGTGAAGAGCAGATTCGGCAGGTCTTACAGGCTCATAGTGAGGGGAGCAGTCTCAGAGGCATTAGCCGCACCAGTGGACTTGCCTACAACACCGTTGTCAGCCTGGTTCGTGCAGCCAGTCAGCAGGCTCAATTGGTTCATAACGCTCAGGTTCAAGCGGTGCAAACGGAGGCAGTCAGTGGGGACGAATTGTGGTCATTTGTCGCAAAAAACAAAAACAATGTCTCCCTGGTGAATTCGAGGTAGGGGATTGCTGGATTGGGGTCAGTCTAGCTGATTCCAGTGGGCTGATTAAAGCTGCAAGAGTTGGAAAACACACTGATGAATTGATTGAAGAGTTGGTCGTCAGCAGCGAGGGAAAAACGGATTGTAAACAATGGAATAGTGATGATTGGGGAGGCTAGGAGCGAGTCTTGCCCCCTGAGATCCTCCACTACATTGGCAAAGATCAGACGCAACGACTAGAGCGAACGAATGGCATTGTCAGACAACAAACCGGACGTTGGCACCGTAGACAAAACAAGTTTGGCAAGATGTGGGAACAAACGAAGGTGACGACCCGATTAGTCGTGAGCTACTTCAATTGGATTTGGCAGCATAGTCGGTTTAAGACAACAGCCACCCAACGTGCGGGATTAGCATTGCGACCTTGGACTTGGCATGATCTTTTAGCCTACCCCACCATTATCTGAGGCACAACCCAAAATTTTATCAGAAGTCCGCCGTCCCAGGCGGTTGTCTCAACATTCCAAAAACAAGTAGCCCACGAATGTAACGAATCTTAACAATCATCCGTGACTCCGGCGTATAGTTTCATCCGTGACTCCGGCGTATAAAGACCCCTTTTCACCCGTGACTCCGGCGTATAGTTTCATCCGTGACTCCGGCGTATAGTTTTTTAAAAGTTTATTTTTCATAGTACTTAATCGATGCTCCCGCTTGAAGTCTCAAACCCCCAGAGCGAAGAACTTGACGTAGTAAGAGCCGCTACAGCTATTTGGAAGAAATCGAGAGGAGAATCATTTTATGGTTGTTGCCCGCATAGAGGGTGCAAGAGAAGAGTTAACTCCTAACATACTTCACCCCAACGAACGACAGAATAAAGCTATTGACGCCCTCATAGTGGAGAGTGACGAACTAACTTATGATGACGAACGCTCCCGCTCTTTTCTGGAAACTAAGGTAGACCGGGGCTTGTACGAAGCATGGGCGGCTTTGCGAGAACTACGCGTTCGCAAGCTGTACCGACCTAAAACTTGGGAGGAATACTGCAAGCGGCGGTTCGGCTACGGACGCGACTCAGCAGACTTGAAGGTATTTGCCGCAGACGTTGTAGACGAACTGGAAAAAATGCCGACCAATGGTCGGCAAATTTTACCGACCAGCGACCGACAGGTTAGGAACATGCGCGGTCTGACCCCAGATGAGTACCGCCAGGTTTGGCTTGAATCGGTGGAGTCATCTGGTGGGAAAGTCCCATCGGGAAGGGTTGTAAAAAGTATAGTAGAGCGCATCAAAGAACGTACTCCCACTCCCAATCCATACCGCCAAGGCGAAATCTGCCAGATTGTTGCTAAAGGCAATTGGGAATTGCGCTCGCTGAGCGGCTGTTGGGGTATAGTTCTGAATGCTGGCGCTCTGAGTTGTTGTATTCGCACCTGGAACGGAGACTATCCTGCGGTGAAACCTGAAAATTTAGAATCTTTTGACTATACCGACACTGAATGCCGGGAAGCCCAACAAATCTGTTCGCGCATCACCCGGTTAAGAACGCATGACTTGGAATCTGCCGCTATGGGAGTTCTAGAAGGCTTAGGAAGGCTCAAGCGATCGCGACTCACCAGCTTGGAAGAAAAAATTCTCGGACTTCTGGAAGAGGAATACTTAAGCTGACAATTAACTTTAGAAACTCCCGTATGCGTCTATGTAAATCTTGTTTCTAGTCTGCCAGAATCTAGTTTACTAGACGCTAGATTACTATCTTTAGAGAAACTAGGAAACTCGTTATATCAAGTTCGGTTGAACACTTATCATATCTGTCAGACTGTTCGTAGCTCAATCATTTCTTTCTTTAAATACCTCTTTATACTCTGCACAATATTCGTCTATTATTGGTGCTACTGAGTGTGCAGAAGAAAGCTAAATGTTTTAAAATTTGTAGCTCTACATCCATTGCTATACCTCAGTTGTAGAGTTTTTATCTTCTAACTTCTGCATTAATTATACCCGGAGAGTGACAGAAGAGGGATATGACAAAAGCAAAACTGAGATGCTCCTAACATTAAGCGGCAAACTCTTTTCGTAGATGTAAGGCGATGCTATTAGTTTCCGCTAAATTGCGTCCCGTTGTTTGAATACACAAACCGAGTCCTTTATCTTCCCAAGTCAGCACAAATTCCACAATTCCATCAGGATAAGTTCGCCGAATTGGGTTAATCTGAGCCGGATTGAAGGGCAGAGAATTAACAATCTTTTTGACATAAAGAGAGCGACGGATTTTTTTCGCGAACGCTTCTAAAATATCTTTCCCGTGGTCATCTCTGAGGCTGATAGGCTTGTGTTCGGGCTTAGTTTCATCTTTGGGAATTAAAGAGAGGAGCGTAGTCTCCTGCTTGGCAAATTGCAGTCTACAGCGCTCATTAAACAGCATTCCCATTGCTGAAAGACTAACGACTGATACCCCCTCACTCATCTCCTCTTCATCAATGAGAGACTGGAAATACTCACTTTCAAGGCTATGCTCAACTTGTGACTTCTCAAGGATTTGACTGTTCTCTAGCTGTTCAAACAATACATAGTTATTCAGCCAAAATGCCAAATCGAGAGCAACAGGCTGTGGCGGTAGCTCAATCACTTCGGAAAACTTCTCAAATAGATAGTAAACTGGAATCTCTAGAGCTTGTCCAACCATGCCAGCGAAAGAGATTTGTGCTTTATATCCACCTGTGGCATTAATAGCGATCGCTTCCGACGAGAAATTCCTTACTTCGTTGCTAATCTCACGGACGAGATTTTTTAAGCCTTGTTGCTTAAATGCTTTGACATTATCATCTCGTAACCCTTCAAGCTTTCGCACGTCAACAAACTCGAACCGCAGGGGATTATTAGTATTGTTGTAATATAGTTTGAGAATCTCACCTATTTTCTTTCCATCTTCTGTATCAGAGACTAAAAAAATTAAACGTATTCGTTTTGCTAGTAATCCTTTTTCACAAATACTAGTAATTGAGTTAATTTCTGCACCACACAAACGGTCAGAGTTTTTTCGGTCGAGCAGTAGCAAAGCTAGCTGATTCCAGTTTTGTGCCTCAAAGACCTGCTTAATGGCATCTTCTGCATATTTGAGATTATTAAGCAGGCTAGTACCGACCGTACAAATGAGTGTACTTCTCATCTTTATATCCTCTAAAAATATCTTCTGACTTCGAGCGCATCAATGCCGCCCGTGTTTTCCAGTCTACTCCTTTCTTGGAAGTACCCCATTCCCGACTGGGAGCAAGAAGTCTAAGGTATATTTTAAGTGCATAGGTAAAATGAAGAATTAAGAGTAGATGGTACTATGCCTGAATTTCAAGAGTTCTCATTAGTTTTGCATCTGGAGCCAGTTATCCATCTAACAGGCGAGCGGTTTGATGACTTGTGTCAACTCAATCGGGAATTACGCATCGAACGCAAAGCATCAGGGGAACTGGTAGTTATGTCGCCAACCGGATCGGAAACAGGAGAGCGAAACTTTAGTCTAAATGGACAGCTTTGGGTTTGGGTTAAGCAGGATGGGACGGGTAAGGGATTTGACTCATCCACTGGTTTTACTCTTCCTAACGGGGCAAAAATTTCCCCTGATGCTGCTTGGATAAGACTGGAGCGATGGGATGCTCTCTCTAAAGAACAGCAGAAAAAATTTGCTCCCATCAGTCCCGATTTTGTTGTAGAGCTACGCAGCCAGAGCGATCGCCTAAAAGATTTGCAAGAAAAAATGCAAGAGTATATTGACAATGGGGTGAGGTTGGGTTGGCTGATTGACCGCATACAGCGAAAAATCTACATTTATCGCCCTGGAATTCCAGTGGAATGTCTTGACAACCCTAATAGTGTCAGCGGCGATCCTGAATTACCTAGATTTATTTTGGATCTCAGCGAGATTTGGTAGTCTCCCAGATGTCGGGAACGCCCTGAGCCTGTGGAAGGGGACGGGGAACATGATTAGTTACTACCAAACATTTGCAATTTTGTCATTGGCAGGACTCTTCGGAAAGGGGTATTTCCAGATAGCTGTTAGAGTACCAATATTCCTACTGCTGAGTCTACCGATACTGATGAATAAGATTCAACTTCAGCTTATTCCCCATCAAACCGCAGACGGTTTGCCTTATGGGCATCTGCGAATCCACCTTCCTAGCTTAGATGGCATTATCGAACCAGAAGACTTGAAGGGATTGAAACTGCCGGAAGGTATTCTATCAAGCCAAGGTGTTGTGATTGAAGGCAGAGGACCAATTTGGCTGTATGGCTACCTAGTCCACGAATGTCATGCAACAGCCTGGGTGGGGTGCTACGACCCTCGTTTGGAAGGGGCTGTAGTAGTAGAAACCCACACACCCAAAGTTTCTGTGGGGTCTGTTGTCCAGTTAAAGCTGCCTAACTAGGATTTATGGAGGTCATTGACGATGGTTGCCTGCCTCAATAAACCGTTGCAACTGACGGTGACAGAAGTTACCGATCGCAATGGCGATCGCTACCAATGCTTAGAAATTGATATTACTGTAACCGAACTTAAGCCTGCTATCTTAAGTGAGCTAGAGTTGCCAGCTGAGTTAGACAAAAGCCGGGGGTTAGTCTTGTGGGGTTCAGCTCCAATTTGGCTATACAGCTATCTGGTTAAGCGCTGCCAAGCATTGCCTTGGGTAGGCTGCTACAGCGTGCCTTTAGGGTCATTTATCGTAGTAGCTAGCCGCTGCAAGGAGATGGTCGCTGGTGATGCGTTTCAGTTGGTGAATAAATCACAATGCTCGGCGATTTTAATTGGGGGACCGCCAAACAGTGGCAAGAGTGTTCTCTGCTATGCTTTAGCCCACACTTTTAAGCAAGAAATAGCCAACAAAAACATCTTCTTGCAGCGGGCGCAGTGGGATGGGGAAGGCAACTGGTTTGCCCAGATGAAAAATCGACCCTTAGCAGAGGAACTCAGTAAGCGTGCTCGTGCCAAAGGTTCAGAACAGTTCTTTCTTTATCATGCCAATGCTGTTAGTAGTATGCGTGAAGGGATGGAGCTAGTATTGGTAGATTTTGGTGGTATGCCTAAGCCAAAAGATGTCGTTCTGCTGCACCGTTGTACTCACTACATCATTATCAGTAGTCAGCCAGAGGAGATTTCTAAATGGCATGACTTCTGCGGCAAGCGAGGTGGACTCAAACCCTTAGTTGTGATTCACAGTGTCCGGGAGAAGCGCTTTGAGGTGTTACCCAATGACAAGTTCTTGGAAATCGTTGCTGGACCTTGGGAACGTGGTGAGGCACTCTCGATACCGAAAGAACTACTGGAAGCGGTGCTGAAATTACTAACTCGCTAGGTGTGTGGAATTAACGGGGAATAGGGAATAGGGACAGGAAACTCGATGGGGATTTAAACCCCTACAAAGAATTTGGAGAATTAAACACATGGTCAAGACAGTCACAGTCAAACTTACAGAGCGATTTGAAAAGGCGCTAGTTTACGCCAACCATCTTCATGCCGAACAAATCCGCAAGGTATCTGGTGTTCCCTATGTTTCTCACCTGTTGAGTGTAACAGCGCTGGTGCTAGAGGATGGGGGGAATGAGGATGAAGCGATCGCGGCTTTACTCCATGATGCGGTAGAAGACCAAGGGGGGGTAGCTACACGCGCCGAAATCCTGAAGTTGTTTGGAGAGAGGGTAGTCACAATTGTTGATGGTTGCACTGAGTTCGATAGCCTGCCTAAGCCGCCGTGGAAAGAGCGCAAACTACGGTATCTCGAACAGTTGCGTCAGGGTTCAGCTTCTGTACGTCGGGTGGCGTTGGCGGATAAGCTGCACAATGGGCGATCGCTCCTCAGCGATTACCAACAACAAGGGGAGGCAATTTGGTCGGTATTTGGTGCTGGTAGGGAAGGAATATTGTGGTTTTACCATTCGCTGATAAGTTTGTTTCGCCAGACAAACTCAAGTCCGATGGTGGAGGAACTAGCGCGGGTTATTGGTGCGTTGGAATGAGATCTTGCACCTGTCGCAATAACCGCCTTGGCTCCCATTGGATAGCATAGCTCGTTGGAAAGTTCCTCTTCCAGTACCATGCCACAATAGCTCTGTTCTTTTAAATAGTCCGAAACGCCAATCAGGGTGTGTTCATACAGGAGGTCTACTGAATTATGATTCGTGAAGTTGTCCAACAAGCCTTGAGTGTGGGTTACTTAACCCTTGAAGACGAAGACAAACTGCGGCGGCTGCTTCAGATTAAGTATGATTCTGAGGATCTAAATGCTTTTTTTATGTTGCAGCTTGCTGCTATGGAAGGTCGTGTTAAGCAACAGTCTCGCGAATTTTCCCACAACTGAGCCTAGTCGTGGAACAAGTGTTAAACGCTTAAAATTGTGAGGTCAATATGGCTTTCAGTAGCTACAAGAGTATTGGTGCAGTTGTCCAAGAATTTCAGATTACCTATACCGAAGCAAATTTCATCGGTGAAATAGAGTTTAACATCTCTGACTACTTCCGAGAAGACTTACAAACCGTCATGGGGGAAGAAGTTGTTGATAACTCAGAATTTGCCATTTGTGAAAATTTAATTTATCCCGTTTTAAAAGAAGTCTGGAAGTGCGATCGCAGCAAGTTCCTTTTGTGGAGTCACGAGTCACTCACCTGTGATGAAAATCTTTCAGGATTTCCCGCCTATATCTTGGCGAAACGCTCTCCATTGGGAAAGGTTGTCTTTGATAAACCTTACTTCCTTTTAATTGAAGCAAAGCAAGATAAATTTGAAGAAGGATGGGGTCAGTGTCTAGCCGAAATGATTGCCGCACAACAACTGAATGAAGACCTACAAATGACGGTTTTCGGGATTGTTTCTAACGGCGATCGCTGGCAATTTGGTAAACTAGAAGCCAATACATTTGCCAGAAATATTATTTTTTATAGCATTCAGGAGCTTGAGAAACTGTTTAGTGCTATTAACTATGTTTTCAGACAGTGTGAATTGCAACTTGATGAGAAAGTAGCAGCTTAATCTAGAGAATCTTTGTAGAGTTGCCAGGTTTGTTCAATTTCCTGCTTCATGCACTGTCGCAACTGTTGGGGGAAAATTACTTCTACTTTAGGTCCCCAGGCTCGCAGTCGCATGATTACATTATTTTCATTTTGGCGATAGCGAAGGGTATAGTAAGCTGCATCTGGATACTGGTTAATGTGTGTTATGAGTTTTCTTTGATTTGGTAACTCTAATTGCTTAATTAAAGCTATTGCATCTTTATGGCTATCCAGCTTCTCAAAGGTAGGATGACGGAAGGAGTTGTCAATGTAGCATTGGGCAAAATTTGCCTCAAAACGGAGGAGAGTTAAACCGACATTTTCATAAAAATCAAAGCCATAAGCAGAGTCTAATTCTTGTTGGATATAATCAGGACTGTAGTTTTCAGGGTGGTTAATAATTTCTGATTGTAGAAATGGTAAATTGGCAGTATCCCAGGATAAGGTTTTGAGTCGGGTTATCCGTTCTAAACGGTAATTATACCATCCTATTTGCGGTTGAGCCTCAGTTCGCTGCGGTCTTTGACCAAATGCACAAAGGTAGTAAGCTCTTTGATAATAATAAAGACAGACTGGGTAAACGATGTACTTTGTGGTTTTATTTAAGTAAGCACTGTAATAAGTAATTTGAATGGGTGGGGTAGGAGCAATCTTCCAAAGTTCTTTTAATCGATCTGCTGAGTCGGCTGATGCCTCACGGAGTTCTTCATTGACTACATATTCGTGATGTATGAATAAGCGCTGTTCGCCATTAATTTTTGTGAGTAAAAGCTCGGCGATCGCTGATACTTCATTGGTAAAAATCTCTAAAGCTACGTCAGAATCAAAGCTTTGGTTGGTTGCTAATATTTCAAGTATAGCAGCAGGCGATCGCTTGCGAAATTTGTGAATCTGCTTTTTTGAATTAGTCTTTTCATTAATAACTTTTCGTTCTAAAATCTGATTTTTGAGGGTAGCTAACTGAGTAAATTGATTGCGGAAGGTGCGCTCTGTAGTAGCAAATATCGAAATTGATAATAATTCTTGAATGTCATTATCTTCTAGGTTATATCTAGATTTTAAGACTGAAATAAACTGGCTTTTAACTACTCCAGTGTAGTCAGCAAACAACCAATATTCTAAGGTATGAGATTGATAATTACTAATTATTTGCTTAAACTTAGTTAACCAATCAGCACAGTTAAATAGTTCGGCTTCAAATTCGATAAAGAAATGACTATCGGGGTCGTATAATGACCGTAAAATTACCCATCGTCTCGCACCACTTGCTAAAAGCATGAGGCAATTAGATTTGGCTTGAGGGGAAAGATTATTAGAAACTTGTAGTAATTCCGGCACAAGTTTCTCTAAACGTTGTACCGTCGGAAAAAATTGTTCGGTAGACATAAGTTAATCCTTTTATCCATCTGCTTTTTTTTGATTATCTCAGGTGTTGGAAAGCCCCTTTTCTTACTGCCTGTCATATTAAAGGGAACGGGGAATGGGGAACAGACAATACATAGTTTGAATGCTGAACAGCTTATGACTACTACAATTCCTAACGAGTCTTACCACAGCGGAGAATTTTCTCCAACTGCAATCCTGGATGAATTCCTCCGTTTAGAAAATTTTCAACGTGCATGGGAAAAGGTAGCCGAAAATCGCGGTTGTGCGGGGGGAGATGGGGAAACTATTGATAGATTTGCTCGCAATCAAACTCTTAATATTTATCAATTACGCGATGCGGTTGCTAATGTCACTTATCAACCTTTCCCTTGCAAGCAGGTGATTATTCCTAAACGAAATGGCACGCAAAGAGAGTTAAAAATTCCCACCGTCAGGGACAGGATTGTCCAGCAGGCTTTATTAAATGTACTCTATCCGTTAATGGAGGAGAAGTTTAATAAAGCCAGTTTTGCCTATCGTCCTAATTTATCTTACATCAATGCGGTGGAGGAAGTTGCACAGTGGCGAGATCTGGGATATCGTTGGGTGTTAGATGCAGATATTGTCAAGTTTTTTGATAATATTGACCACCACAGATTATTAAAAGAAGTTAGGTTACACATCGATAATCCGAGAATTTTATGTTTGATTAAATCTTGGATATCAGTTGGGGTGTTAACGGAGGAAGGGTTGATATTGCCACAAAAGGGTATTCCTCAAGGTGCGGTTGTTTCTCCCATTTTGGCGAATGTTTATTTGCATGAGTTTGATGAGTTGGTTACGGCAACAGATTTAAAGCTGGTGCGCTATGCGGATGATTTTCTGGTTTTAGCCCGGACTCAAGAGCGGATTTTACAAGCCAAGTTAGAAATTGTCAATTTATTGGAATCAATAGGATTGACGATGCATACCGAGAAAACCCAAATTACTCATTTTGAGCGTGGGTTTCGGTTTTTAGGTCATGGTTTTTTTGAAAATGCTATTTTTCCTATCGATGCAAATGAAGTGAGTCTGAAGTCAGCTTTAGAGAAAGTTAAGGGCATAATTCTAGGGCTAACTAAACGTAAGAATAAACGTAAAAAAAAAGGCGTTGCTGAATTGGGGGATGAAATCTGTAGGGGCAATCCTCCCGCAGTTGCCCCCCACCGCTTTCATTCAGCAAGGTCAAAAAAAAGTCCTAACGCTGAAACTTCTCCCCCAAACCCTCTCTTACAAAGAGAGGAAAGTCAGTTTTCTTCCCCTTCTCTACAAGGGAAGGAAGTTGGAGGGTTAGGTCAGGACAATGACGAGGAAGTAAGAGATATTGCGACTTTACATCAACCTTTTCTGGCAGAAGTAGAAACGGAATTACTTCCTCAAAGCGAGGAGGATGATAGTGTTTTTCAAAAAAATATTTGGCATCGAGAAATGGCAGCTATTTATCTAATCGAACAAGGCACGAGTATCTATAAGGATTACCAACGTTTTATCATTCATGTGTCTGAAAAACAGAAGGTTGAAGTACCGATTCGAGAAGTGCAGCAAATTCTGGTTTTTGGCAATATTCAATTATCCACTCCGGTGATTCAAGCTTGTTTGCAATCAGAAATAGCGGTGTTGTTTCTTAGTCAAAGCGGTCAATATCACGGTCATTTATGGAGTGCTGAGTCAAGGCATTTAGAGAATGAGTTGGTACAAGTTGAGAAACGCGGTGATGCGGATTTTCAATTTAATGTGTCTAAGGCGATTGTCTATGGTAAGTTGATGAATTCTAAGCAGCTATTGTTGCGTTTTAACCGCAAGCGCAAACTAAGGGAGGTGGAGAAGGCGATTTTTGGCATCAATTAAGATATTGAGTCGTTGGAGTTGGTGGATAATTTAGATACGTTACGCGGTTATGAGGGGATAGGGGCGGCGAGGTATTTTCCAGCGTTTGGGAAGTTAATTACTAATTCTAAGTTTGAATTTTGTCTGCGTAACCGTCAACCGCCAACAGACCCAGTTAATTCTTTATTGAGTTTTGGTTACACGCTTTTGTTTAATAATGTGTTGAGTTTTATTATCGCTGAGGGGCTTTCTCCTTATTTAGGTAATTTTCATTATGGGGAAAAGCAAAAGCCTTATTTAGCTTTTGATTTGATGGAGGAAATGAGGTCGGTTGTTGTTGATGGCTTGGTTTTAATGATTATTAATAATTCTGTGTTCAAACCACAAGATTTTGATGTAGCCGCTAGTACGGGAGGGGTCTATTTAAATCAATCAGCAAGACGGGTTTTTCTCAAACAGTTTGAAACTCGGATGAATGAAGAAGTTTCCCATCCAGATTTGCAGTCTCCAGTCACCTATCGTCATGCGATTCAATTACAAGTCAGACGATATAAACGTAGTTTATTATCTGGGGCTGGCTATGAAGCTTTTTTAAGAGCTACGTAAATGTTAGTCGTTGTTGTTTATGATATTCCTGATGATAAAAGACGTACTAAGTTGTCCAATTTTTTAGAGGGATATGGGCGAAGAGTTCAACTTTCTGTGTTTGAATGTTTCTTAAATTTGGAGGAAATGCGGCAGCTTTTTGAAAAGGTGCAAAAGTTAGTTAAGCCGATTGAGGATAATGTGCGATTTTATTGGATATCGCAGGAAGCTGTATCGAGGTCGTTAATTATTGGTGGGGAAGCACCCCAACCACCGCCAAAGTATTATGTTATCTAGGTTTGAGGACATTTTAAGGAGAGTTTTCAGATGTTCATCTACACACCTCGGCAAATCGTCGAAACCCTATATTTTTCGTTGAGGTGTGTCGATGCCTTACAGGGAAAGGGTTTGAGGGATGTGTTTTGAGCAATTTTGGGAAAGATATGTTACTCTTTTAAGAGGTGTGTCGATTCGGCGGCTGAAACCTTTACTGGGTTTGGGCTGCTAGACGAACTCCCTACCGATTGGGTTAAATCGGATTAGTTGGAAACAACTACAGTAGCAAGCAAACTAGCAGCAGTCAATAAGTTAACCCTACCGATTGGGTTAAATCGGATTAGTTGGAAACGCAGAGCTAATAGTGCTCCAAGTCCTAAAACAGTTATCCCTACCGATTGGGTTAAATCGGATTAGTTGGAAACTTGATACTTTCTATTTGTGAAGCTAAAGAATCAAGCCCTACCGATTGGGTTAAATCGGATTAGTTGGAAACATTTTCTACTGCGCCACTTCCTACCACTGAAGGGCGGTAAGCCCTACCGATTGGGTTAAATCGGATTAGTTGGAAACGAATTAGCAGTGACCGTCGCAATCCCAAGGACACGAAGCGCCCTACCGATTGGGTTAAATCGGATTAGTTGGAAACTGTATTACCGTTAGTATTTAAATTACCTAATGTAAAAACCCCTACCGATTGGGTTAAATCGGATTAGTTGGAAACTGTGACTTATTATCTACCTTACCCCCCGGAGGGTTACAGAACCCTACCGATTGGGTTAAATCGGATTAGTTGGAAACGGATATAATCCTCCACTGGGACTGAACGATATCACTTCCCTACCGATTGGGTTAAATCGGATTAGTTGGAAACATCAAGTTTAACTCGTCACTAGGCTTCAACTTTAAGATTCCCTACCGATTGGGTTAAATCGGATTAGTTGGAAACCGGCACATCTCGCCGGCAGTTTTGACAGTACCACAAACCCTACCGATTGGGTTAAATCGGATTAGTTGGAAACAATTAGCAAAACTCTAAAAACACTTTTCTTCATTTTCCCTACCGATTGGGTTAAATCGGATTAGTTGGAAACTTTTCACCAGGCTGATGCTTGTAAATAACTATATCTTCACCCTACCGATTGGGTTAAATCGGATTAGTTGGAAACTTAAGATTGACATTGATTTCCCTCTAATACTTCCAAACCCTACCGATTGGGTTAAATCGGATTAGTTGGAAACCCACCATTCCGGGCTTCAGATTGAAAGAAGCCTGCCCACCCTACCGATTGGGTTAAATCGGATTAGTTGGAAACAAACTCTAAAAAACACTTTTCTCATTTCGATGAGGCGTAATTTTCCCCTACCGATTGGGTTAAATCGGATTAGTTGGAAACGGAGAAGCTTGGTAAACAAAACTATTAGCTTTGCTTTTCCCCTACCGATTGGGTTAAATCGGATTAGTTGGAAACTGGTAAACAAAACTGAATTAGCTTTGCTTTTCACCGCCCTACCGATTGGGTTAAATCGGATTAGTTGGAAACAACTTTTTCGTCTGTTTATCAAGCTATATTGTGGAGAAGCCCTACCGATTGGGTTAAATCGGATTAGTTGGAAACTTTATCAAGCTATATTGTGGAGAAGCTTGGTAAACAAAACCCCTACCGATTGGGTTAAATCGGATTAGTTGGAAACCTCGGACTTCTCCCGACCATTCAATTCCAGCGCCCCTACCGATTGGGTTAAATCGGATTAGTTGGAAACGAATTACTACTGAGCTGTCCCGTTTGAGATGCAGCCCTACCGATTGGGTTAAATCGGATTAGTTGGAAACCAGAAATAACGGAGGAAACAGTTACGTTAGCCCCCTACCGATTGGGTTAAATCGGATTAGTTGGAAACAGGAACAGCACCTTGGAACTTCAGCACTGGAGGTGTTGAACCCTACCGATTGGGTTAAATCGGATTAGTTGGAAACTCTCTGGCAACTCCCAGATCCAGATGTCCAGAGCTGGACCCTACCGATTGGGTTAAATCGGATTAGTTGGAAACATATTCTGCTTCTTGGGCTTTCTTGCGCCACGTCCCTACCGATTGGGTTAAATCGGATTAGTTGGAAACTGTTTCCCCGCGCGATCGCTCGATCCCTAAAATCAGGGTCCCTACCGATTGGGTTAAATCGGATTAGTTGGAAACGATTGAGTCGCTCGTGCTAGCTGGAATAGGCTTGTAAGCTGTGCCCTACCGATTGGGTTAAATCGGATTAGTTGGAAACCGGGTAAGGACAGGACGCCCTCTACTAGAAAAATTTCCCCTACCGATTGGGTTAAATCGGATTAGTTGGAAACTTCAGTCCTCCACCAGTTGTCCGAAGAGCAACAGTGGAACCCTACCGATTGGGTTAAATCGGATTAGTTGGAAACCTTGTAAGCGCCGCCTTCAATCCAAGTAAACGAGGGGAAACCCTACCGATTGGGTTAAATCGGATTAGTTGGAAACCAAAAAGGATTAACCCAGGGCCTTTGAAGAAATCGTTGTCCCTACCGATTGGGTTAAATCGGATTAGTTGGAAACCCTGGATTGATTGTGCAATCTGCCTTGAGAATCGCCCCTACCGATTGGGTTAAATCGGATTAGTTGGAAACTAACGGGGGCAGCGGTTGCTGTCCCGTTGTTTTTACCCCTACCGATTGGGTTAAATCGGATTAGTTGGAAACGTTGGCATCCCCGCCGTTGCACTCCGATGGGTAGTCACCCTACCGATTGGGTTAAATCGGATTAGTTGGAAACGCATGGACTTGTCCTTTTTGAAGAAACTAATGTTTCCCTACCGATTGGGTTAAATCGGATTAGTTGGAAACGGTTGTGGTTGTATCTTACGTTCATTTTTTTAGTTCCTTTTAACCCTACCGATTGGGTTAAATCGGATTAGTTGGAAACACTTGTTAGTGGTCGCCGAACGAAATTGCTTATTTAACCCTACCGATTGGGTTAAATCGGATTAGTTGGAAACGATTTACTACCATGGCAACCAGCAAGGAAAATTAAGCCCCCTACCGATTGGGTTAAATCGGATTAGTTGGAAACTTTTGTGAATTGTGACCAAGCCCCCCAGCTTTGTAGTCCCTACCGATTGGGTTAAATCGGATTAGTTGGAAACTCCCTCTGCTATATAAATGGAACACCCACAATGGCATTCCCTACCGATTGGGTTAAATCGGATTAGTTGGAAACCACTATCCCTAATTGTTCTCGAACATTCGGCAAACTTCCCTACCGATTGGGTTAAATCGGATTAGTTGGAAACGAAAGTTGTGGAAACATTGGAAACGGAGTTTGAGGAACCCTACCGATTGGGTTAAATCGGATTAGTTGGAAACGTAGTACCTGTGCTTTCCGCTTGGAAAGTACGACCGCCCCTACCGATTGGGTTAAATCGGATTAGTTGGAAACGGTGTTTCCATCTGCAGTGCCGTAAGCAGGAGCAGTACCCTACCGATTGGGTTAAATCGGATTAGTTGGAAACAAAAGGAGGAACCGAAAAACCAAATCAACAAAGTTTGAGTACCCTACCGATTGGGTTAAATCGGATTAGTTGGAAACCAGTGGCATTGGAGCCAGAGGTGGTGGTGATCGGCTTATTCGACCCTACCGATTGGGTTAAATCGGATTAGTTGGAAACAATAGGACAGAATTGTCACCAATCTGTCCACCCAGTGAAAACCCTACCGATTGGGTTAAATCGGATTAGTTGGAAAGATTTTCATTTACCTTTGCTTGACACCCTGAAAGTAAACCCTACCGATTGGGTTAAATCGGATTAGTTGGAAAGCGAACCAGAACTGGGCAAACTCACAGTATGCCGTTTCCCCCTACCGATTGGGTTAAATCGGATTAGTTGGAAAGGCCATTGTTGTAGGCGACCTCACGGAAGCCGTATTCCCTACCGATTGGGTTAAATCGGATTAGTTGGAAAGCTGGAAATATCGACCTTGCCGGTCACTTTACAGCCCTACCGATTGGGTTAAATCGGATTAGTTGGAAAGTTTTAGTTGTCTTTCTACCTCCCCGAGTATCTCTTCCCCCTACCGATTGGGTTAAATCGGATTAGTTGGAAAGTACTAGATCCATTTTTTTCTCCTTTTAGGTGTATGCCCTACCGATTGGGTTAAATCGGATTAGTTGGAAACTCCTTTGGGCTGGGCAAGTACGAAGGGGAATGTGTCCCTTACCCTACCGATTGGGTTAAATCGGATTAGTTGGAAACTTTCATGCATCGCGCCGACCCGCCCCTTTGTCATCAGCCCTACCGATTGGGTTAAATCGGATTAGTTGGAAACTTCCAGGTCTCGCTTTCGCTGAGACCTGATGGGTTTATCCCTACCGATTGGGTTAAATCGGATTAGTTGGAAAGTTCTCAACGTTGAGGGGGATTGAAAGCTTCTAACCCCTACCGATTGGGTTAAATCGGATTAGTTGGAAAGACGTTAAAGAATGGTTCCAGAGCTGGGCGCAGGACCCTACCGATTGGGTTAAATCGGATTAGTTGGAAACTTTGGGCAACGCCAGCTTGAGTACGAACTTGCGCCCTACCGATTGGGTTAAATCGGATTAGTTGGAAACCTGAAGTCAAATCTTTGACAACAACTTTCCAAACACCCTACCGATTGGGTTAAATCGGATTAGTTGGAAACTGTCCAACTCTAGCTCAACCTCCTACCCAGAAAATCAGCCCTACCGATTGGGTTAAATCGGATTAGTTGGAAACTCTTTTTTGCAACTTTTAAAAACTAGAAAACTTTTAGCCCTACCGATTGGGTTAAATCGGATTAGTTGGAAACCTGAAGTCAAATCTTTGACAACAACTTTCCAAACACCCTACCGATTGGGTTAAATCGGATTAGTTGGAAACTGTCCAACTCTAGCTCAACCTCCTACCCAGAAAATCAGCCCTACCGATTGGGTTAAATCGGATTAGTTGGAAACTCTTTTTTGCAACTTTTAAAAACTAGAAAACTTTTAGCCCTACCGATTGGGTTAAATCGGATTAGTTGGAAACTTTATTCCCTTCCGAAGAGGGGTTTTTTTCAGTTGCAACCCTACCGATTGGGTTAAATCGGATTAGTTGGAAACCAACGTTCGCCATTGTCTGACGAAAGAATGGCTTTTCCGCCCTACCGATTGGGTTAAATCGGATTAGTTGGAAACGTTGAGCCTGTTCTTGGTTTCCACCTTTGAGCGAGGCTTGACCCTACCGATTGGGTTAAATCGGATTAGTTGGAAACAGTGCAAGCACCGACATTCATGTCCGCTCCGGGAATTACTTCCCTACCGATTGGGTTAAATCGGATTAGTTGGAAACCAAATGCTGTGGCACCTGATGGCGCACTCCGTCATCCCTACCGATTGGGTTAAATCGGATTAGTTGGAAACAGAAACGTCACCAGTGCGGTTGTTGTTAGCATTGGACCCTATCGATTGGGTTAAATCGGATTAGTTGGAAACCGTATTCTCGTTGTCGAGATTACAGAAACCCAAAGCACCCTACCGATTGGGTTAAATCGGATTAGTTGGAAACCAAATGCTGTGGCACCTGATGGCGCACTCCGTCATCCCTACCGATTGGGTTAAATCGGATTAGTTGGAAACAGAAACGTCACCAGTGCGGTTGTTGTTAGCATTGGACCCTATCGATTGGGTTAAATCGGATTAGTTGGAAACTCTTGGGCAGAGGCAACATCCACCCCGGCCATTAATAAACCCTACAGATTGGGTTAAATCGGTAAGGTTAGAAACTTGCCCAACGAAAATAAATAAACTCTAGACCTATGATTTTGTCCGAACTTAGGAGCATTGTAGAGTGGTCAAAGTTGTCACGATCAACATTCTGTTTGAAAGAGAAACATGGGCACAGCGACGCGAACTTTTGGTGGAGGGTTTGGCAGCACAACAGGCAGATTTAATTGGACTACAAGAGGTCATACTTCCAGAAGACAACAGCGCTTGGTTGGCACAGCAACTTAATATGCCTTACGTGCAGCTAGTACCCTACAAAGGACCAGACAATTATGGAGCGGCAATTCTCAGCCGTTATCCCTTCACGCAACAAGATACCCTTGATTTGGGAAGTCAGGAACGCATAGCACAATACGTGCAGGTTGAAGTGAATGGTCAGCCATTGGTATTTTGTAACGGCCATTATTACTGGTATCCAGGTCCCAATCCCGAACGGGTAAAACAAGTGCAGTTGCTCCTCGACTGGCTGGGTAAATTACCACCCGATATGCCAATCATAGCCGTAGGGGATTTTAACGGAATGCCCGAAACACCTGCAATCGCACTGATGCGCGAACAATTTACCTCAGCTTACGCCGCATATAACGATCGTGAGCCAGAGTATACCTGTCCCACACCCTTAAAAAAACAACGCAGTTGGCAGTACAAGTTACGCAAATACTTAGTCAGCTCGTGGCTTAACCGCACCTTGCAACCTTGGCATGGTACGTTAGACTACATATTTATCAACCAGCATTTGCGAGTGCGCCATTGCCAACTCATTCTCACCTCCCCTGCCCCCAATGACCGCAGGCTTTACCCCTCCGACCATTTTGGCATTGCTGCTGAACTTGAAATAGTCAGGGAATCATCTTGAGCGATCAGTCATTACATTTGCGATCGCTCACTTTCTAAATCCCGACTCAATGACATTCGACAGCAGATATTGTTTTAGCTTTTCGCTCTCCTTTCGTGCGACAGTTTACAGGTTTTGCTGTTGCTTAAGTAGATGAAAATGAGAAGTTTCTCCCGATTGGATTGAATCGGATTAGTTAGAAAGACCCCATTCCAAGCACTTGTTATATTGAACCTACCGATTGAGTTAAATCGGAATTAACCAGGTTTTGTTTATGAGGTACTTCCAGTGGCAACATTTAGAGAACGAGCTGAAGCTAGACTAACTGAATGGATAAATAGCGGAAAAAGCAATAGACAAGTATTAGTGTTTCCGCTAGAGTACGATCAACTACGGGCTTTTTTATGGTCTAGTCGCGAAGCTAGAAAATCCGAAGAATTCAGTGAATATATCCCCAGCCTTGGATCAGCAAATTTCCAAGCACTCGGTCATAATAATTACCACGAAATGCTGAACGTGCGAGAATGTTGTAGTCGTTGCAGTACAACTTATAAATTAGAAAACTTATCAATATGTGTCGAATGCGAGTGCTCCTATTGCTATCGTTGTGTAGAAGGTAGTTCCTGTCGCTGTGGTGGAGAATTGGTAGGTTAGTGATATTTACATAATTAACTATAGATTTTCCTGACTTGAAGCAAGAAGTCTGAAAATCAGGTAGGAGATCCCCGATTTCTTGGAGAAGTCGGGGATCTTAGCTTTTTAGCGATCGCTTTTAGACTCAACTGCAAACCGCTACATTGCATAACAGAGCCTTTCTATATTCTAACTTCCCACTCAAACAAGAAAACCCCTTTTCCACCGTTGAGTTTTAATACAAATAACAAACAAGAAAAGGATTCCAAAACATTTATGGGAACAACCCGGCGGGTACTAATTCTTGCCGATGGCGACAATACCTTCTTGGCTGCACAAAGGTTTAACAGGAGGCTGGACTGGCAGAAAATCCGAGACTATCTTGCTGACCCGCAAGAAGGTCGAGAACTAATTGAAATGGTGATCTATATCGGTTTACCACCAGCCAGAGAGCGATTTGAAGAACAACGAAAAACTAAAGAAAAATTCATTTACTGGGCAAAAAGTAATGGGTTTTTAGTAGTTCATAAAGAAGGTAAAACCAAGGGTGATGAATATGAAACCAACATTGATATTGTCATGGCGATGGATGCCATTGAATTCGCCTTAGACGTTCGCCCCGATATTGTTGTCTTAGTCACTGGAGATTCTGACTTTGCCTACCTTGCCGAAAAACTGAGAAGGCGGGGAATGCGGGTAGAAGTTGCCTCTGTCGAACAATCTCTCGGCAACGATCTCAAAGTTGCTGCCAGTAGTATCGTCGATTTGATTGGAGTCTTCGATAGCTTTGAACAAAAAAAAAACCAGCAAAATTTTCACCGAATTGGTCACACTAATATCTTTGATTAAAAAGGAGTCAAAAACCATGCTATCTCTACAAAACATGAACATTTTATCTCGCCACCTCCCCGCCTACCGCTCTACTTTTTCTAAGCTTATCTCAATTCATCCAAGGAGAATTATGCAGACCCTCAACGGTAAATTAATCACCGAAGATCCATCCGAGTTAGATAAAATTAAGCAAGAAATTGAAAATCTCACCCAACAGTTTGAACACTTAGAACTACAGATGACAACAATCAGCGAGAACAGTGAAAATGACAAAACAGATTATCTCAAACAAATTGTTTCCGTCGAAACGTCCTTACAAAAGTTAGAACGAATTTATAACCGCTTGCTATCGACAACTATTGTGGCAGCTATCGGCTTAGCAAGTTGGTCTGTTGTCTTAGGTTTTAATCATGACCAAACCCCAATTAAACAGGTAAATTCCACAGTAGACAGCGCCTTAACTCAACCATCTGCAAACCGTTAGTAAGCGACTCTCTTAGAGGATGTTTTAAAAGGTACTTGACAAACATCCTCTTCATCTTTGTTAACTCAACTACCATTAACGAGATTGCAATGAAAGCAATTTTCAAGCGAATCCAAAAGTGGCGATCGCCTCAGTTAAATGAGCCGCAAAAAGTTAGCGATCAACAGCCAACTCTTGTTAACTCAAACACCACAAAGGAGACTACCGTGAGAGCAATTGTCAACGGTAAATTAGTAAATTTACCTAATGGCGCAACCGTTGAAGATTTGAGATCTAAACTGCCAGAAATTGGCAACGATGACGTTATGGAAGAAGGGTTTGGCGGCACTAAGCCCTTAAAAGAACATGAAGCCCTCAAAGAAGGTTCCAAAGTTTGGACTGTTCCCAAAATTGTAAAAGGATAAAAGAAATTATGACAATAGCAATCAATCGTAATCAAACAGGTTTTCAACCCAACACGAGACTACTTGCCGAACTCAAACTTCTAGAAAAAGCAGCAAAAAACGTACACGTTGGCAGTAAAACCATTGATGGCATTCAATACACAGCCGTACTGGTTAAAGGAATGCCATTGTCTTCTCGGAAATTTACAGTTTCTAATACCGATGTCTTATTCCTACTGCCACCAGATTACCCGCGTCTTCCCCCAATTGGCTGCTATCTTAACTACCCTTGGAATACCGTTGGCGAGGGAGATCATCACTTCACCCACCAGAGTCACTATGGCGCACCTTTTTTAAGTGATGAAGGCTGGTACTGGTACTGCGTCGGACTGGGTGGCGGCTTTAATCAAGACAGATGGCTTAACTCCTGGCGACCTAGCAATCAACCCGATCGAGGACACAATCTCTCAACTTTATTTGTCACCGCCCGCCACGCAATTAACACAGATGATTGAGTGCAAATAAACACAACATGGGTAGTAAATTGTAGGGCGGGTTAGGCGATCGCCGTAACCCACCAAAGCCTAAAAAATGGTGCGTTACGCTACGCTAACACCCTACAATTGACTTTCTTAAGAATAGTGCAACATCTCAGTTTTACCTAACTACAACTCCCGATACACACCTCATTACCGAAAAAAATCATGAACAACAAAAAATCTCCCCAGATTTCTCTCCACATTCCCCCAAAAATGTGGCATCAATTTCACCACACCTTGCTTGATGCTCGCACAAACAATGAAGAAGTAATTGGATTCTTATTCTGTAAATGCCATCAGGTCTCAAAACAGAAAATTAGATATTTACCTCAATCTTGGGTTGTTCCCTCTCCCGATTGCTACGAACGTCAATCGGCTAGTGAATTAGTGATGAAACAGCAATTTCATGAGTACTTGCTTGAGACATTTTTGGAAAAGGAACAATTAGATGTCGTTCACATTCATACTCACAGCGATCGCCACAAACCTGAATTTTCCTGCGTTGATGACCTTTATGAATCAGCATATGCTAAATTTCTCTCGTCTCACTTCAAAAAAAAGCCGCGTTTAATCTCTGGAGTTTTTGACGAAACATTCCAACACTCTCAATTCCGCATTTGGGACAGAAAAGGCAAATCATTCGAGAGCATTAACTGCACTCAATCTTGGTTTGAACTAACCCAAGAGGCGAATCGCGATTGGACAGAATTGATGTTTGCCCGTCAACAAGTCTTTGGAGAAGGGGTGCAAAAACAGCTTGGCGAACTCACCGTCGCCTTGATTGGCTGTGGCGGCATTGGCTCAATTTTTGCCGAACTGCTGGGGCGTTTGGGGGTGAAAAAATGGATATTAATTGACCCCGATCGCTTAGAATCAGTTAACCTCAATCGCCTACCTGCTGCCACCCAGGAAATGGCTGACCAGCAGTGGCATAAGGTTCACTATGTCAAGCACCTGATCAAACGCATCTACGCCACTGGTTCTGCTGTCAAAGCCATACCCGCCTCAATTGCTGATGCAGCGGCGAGACAGGAAGTAGCTGCTGCTGATTTGATTGTCGTAGCAACTGACAATCACTCCTCTCGGCAAGTTGCCCAAGAATTAGCCCTAGCATATATGCGTCCCCTGGTTTGTCTGGGTACTCACATCGACATGCAACCGAATAATACACCGCGAATGTATTGTCGCGTCACCGTCCCACCGCTTGGGGGTGGGTGGTGTCTAATGTGCGGCAATATTATTAACTTGCATCGCGCTGCCCTAGAGTCTGCCGCAAACGAGATTAATCATCTAGCTGCCAAAGTTGGTTATGTAGAAGGCATCAGCAATCCGGCAGTATTCTGGTTGAATAGCCTGTGTGCGAGTACGGGAGTTGGCATCATCCACAGTATGCTCAGTGGCTTTCTGAATGTGGATAATGGTCTTGACTGGGTTTATGAGTTTCCTGGGTCTAATTGGCTTAAGGCAGATACCAACTATTTAGGTACTTCTGGTTGTTATTTTTGTGGGGGTTGAGTATCGCTTAGGCGTTGGTGCGACTTGAGGAGGGAAGGCAATCGGCAAAGCTGAGAGCATCTGGATCGAGGGATGAGGCGATCTCTGACTCTAGAACCGCCTCGATTGGATAGTCGATCTCGGCAGCACGTGCTAAAAGCGCTTCCCTGATATGTTCTGGTAGCTTTTCCAAGAAGGCTTGAGCGGTTATTGGATCGAGGTGATGTGTCTGTGTGGCGGATTGCATAATCATTCCCTCATTGGAATCTTGACGTTGAATGGATTAATCGGCGAATCGCTTTCAACCGTTGGCTGCTATCACCCTCGTTGAAAAGGGCTGTCATCGTGGAATCATATACTCGTAGGGTGTCAGTTGGTCAAGTCCTTAAGCTGCTGCGAATATCAAACTTTGGAAAAGGGTTTTTCCAGCCATGTTTATACTAATGACATCAGCAATCACAAGCAAATAGCCAAACGCTGTAACTGAACATGGAAAAAGCTAATCAGTGTTACACCATCATTACTTTTGCTCCAATTCAAGCATTTATCGAAAAATCGCGCAAACTGCGGGACTTATATGGCAGTTCTTTTCTCCTCTCTTATTTAGCTTGTGCGATTTGCAATGCCGCCAAAAAAAATGGTTGTTCTGTTGTGTCTCCAGCGTTAATTAATCTGACGCAAGGAACACCCAACCAAATTATTATTGCAGGAGATTTCCCGAAAACAACAGCAGAGGAAGTTTTTAATACGGCTTGGCGAACTGTTGTAGAAACCTGCCGTGGATACATCGAGAAGGAAGTAAAAACCTTTACCATCAAGAAGGAATTAAAGACCTTTACTTATACATGGCAGCGACAATGGAATGCTTGGTCAAATCATGGCTGGGAGTTTTTTTGGGCGCAAAGCAAAGAAGAAGAACTCTGTCAAGAAAAAGAAGCTGGAGTCACTGAAAAAGATGCCACTCTAATTACTCATGCCCGCCGCAAACTGAATCAAATTAAAACTCAACGAAATTGGACAGGGATTAATTGGCAGGGAGAAAGTTCAACACTATCGGGGACGGAAGCGATCGCATACCCTCGCATGACCGATAAAACTCATCCCCTCTCCTCTAGTATGGCAGAACAAACTCAGGAAATTAAGCAATTTCATGAAAGTCTGAGTCAGAAACTAGGGGAAGCTATTCTCGACCCTTCTGAACGATTGAGTATTCCTGAACTAATTAAGCGGTTAATCACCTTAGATGCAATTGCCAAGCAATTAAATCTTGCAGAAACAGATCTTCCTAGCGTTGAAGTTCCAGAAAGTTTTGTTGAATTAAACCGATTTGAAAATAAATTATGGACAGGATGGTTTCAAGGGGATGGGGATAAGATTGGCGAGTATCTGCGGCAGTTGAGAGATCAAGGTAAAGATGAAGCTGAATCTCTCAAGACTTTTAGCAAAGCGATGATGGAATGGGGTAAAAAGCTGAAGTATTATTTACCGCCTTCTCAAGAAGATAGAGTTAAACGCCAGAATTTAGATGCGGCGGATGGACGAATTATTTATGCAGGTGGAGATGATTTTTTTGGTGTCCTCTACCGAGAGGATAAGACTGCATTAAAGCCGCAAGAATGCCTTAATTGGTTCTATCAATTCCCCGAAACTTGTTGGAAAAAGCATGATCAAAAAATTACGGTGAGTGTAGGCTTAGTTTGGGCTGCCCCTAATGTACCTCAACGGGATGTGCTGCAACACTGTCGAGATGCAGAGAAATCAGCTAAGAAAAAAGGACGCGATCGCCTCGCTATCCGTATCCTATTTAATAGCGGGAATCACCTAGAATGGGTTTGTCCTTGGTGGTGTTTGCAAAATTTTCTAGAAAGTTACCAAGACAGACAAAGAGATATACTAGTCTCTTTGAAGGAAAAGCAAAATAACCCTAAGAAAAAAAACAACTGGACGCATTTTTATAATGATGTTGCGACTTTAGAATCTCACCATGCTTTTGAGGGACAAACACAAATTGCACTTGGTCTATTTGAGATTTACTTGGGTAAAGAAAATCGCCAATGTTTAGAAACTCATCTGTGGGATAAAGAGGGTAAAACTGGAATTTTAGGCAATCAACCCCATGACGAGGAAAAACAAAACATCAAAGCTTTAAATAAGTGGGTAATTAACCTGGCTAAAGTTGGGTTCCATTTGTTCTAGTCTGCATCTAATTTAATTCTGTCCTCAAGTAAGATTTCATTATTATGTTTTGTCACCTGATTATTATCCAACCTCTCGGTTTTCTATATGGCAGTGCTGGTCCATTTCTTTCGCCAGATAACTTAGTGGGGCGATCGGGAAATAGCTTTCCCCCCAGTGCAGCAACAGTATCGGGATTATATGCTGCTAGATACAGCAAACCTGGAACCAATGAACGAGGCGAAACTACCCAAAGATTAGATCTACCAGATTTAATTCTAGCGGGTCCTTTTTGGGCTTATACCGAGAATCCACAAAACTTTTACGTTCCAACTCCATTTAACTATTTAGCCGAGATGAATCCTCCGCAAGATGGGCAAGAAATTCGTCAAGGGAAAATTACCGAAAAATTAGCTTGGAACAGCAAAAATCAGCAATGGCAACCGCTAAAAGTTGGCAAGTTTGATACTAAAACCTGGCTACCAATTAACGAATGGGAGAAGTCTGAGACCGTTTCTGAAGTGCCTTGGCAGTATTTACCTCATTTACATCCGCGTTTAGAAATTGACCAGCGTCGGGTCGATACAAGTTTAGAACGGGGCAGTTTGTTCTTGGAAAATTCAATTCAAATGCATCCGGATACTTGTTTAGTTTATTTGACTAATACACCCATTGATGAGGGTTGGTACCGTTTTGGAGGTGAGGGACATTTGGTAGATGTACAGTGTCAGGAGATTACTAATGAAACGCTTTTAAAACTATTACATAAACCTGTAGGAGGTAATTTTGCCCTGATTTCGCCTGCGGTCTGGGGTTCTAATCGCTTATCTTACCGACTTCCCACCATTGGGCAAAAAGAGGACTGGAAAACAGCACCAGAATGGGAAAAAGCCCAAATTTTCACCGAACGTCCTATTCCCTTTCGTTATCGGCTAGGAGGAACGGGTGAAACCAAACGCCTCGCTAGGGGACGTTACGCTGTCCCCGCTGGAACTGTCTATGTTTTGGAAACGGGGATTTCCCAACCTTGGTTTGAATGGAATAAGTCTTGGTTCCCTTGTGAAGGTTATTCCTATAAACGTTGGGGCTGTGGCTTAGCTTTACCTGTGTAAAAATCGCGCATTTAATATAGTTTGGAGACTTAACGATGTATCATAAAGCTTACGGAATTATTGAAACTCAAGCGCCCTTGCATGTGGGTGCAAGTGCGGGAGAAGAAAGCGGCAATCTCAACCTAATTTTTCGAGACCAATTTACCCAAACCGGAATAATTCCTGGCAGTTCGATTCGGGGACGGTTTCGGGCAGATATGCGAGGGCAAAATTCAACTGAAACAAATAAGTGGTACGGACATGAAGCTATTGCTGAACCTGGACAAAAAGACGGCGGCACAACTGAAGCTATGGTTAAATTTGAATATGCTTCCCTTGTTTGGCTACCTGTATTTTGTCCTGGTCAACCGATTGTTTGGGTTAGCTGTCCTTTACTCCTGAAACGCTATCAGCAAATTACGAAGATTGAAACGTCCATTCCTCTTCCTTATACTGCGTCTCCAGGGTTAAAAGCGAGAGTTGTGCCAGAAGAGGTTAACGAAGAGATTAACCAAGCCAAACCAGGAGTTAGCCCAGCCAAACCAGGAGTTAATCAAGCAAAATCAGGGGTTAATCAAGCAAAATCAGGAGTTAGTCAAGCCAAGCCAGGAGTTAACCAAAGGAAAAAAGTCTTATTTTTCAATCTCGGTTTTTTAGAAATTGACCATGAAGTTGATCTATCTCCTTGGATTCCAACTGGGACAGATTTAGACCCTAATCAGTTAGTAGTTGTTCATAACAACGACATCGCTCAATTACATGATATGGCGCTCTATCGGCAAAGTCGAGTCAAACTTTTAGATGACATGAAAAAAGTTGATACAGAGAAAGGTGCATTCTTCAATGTAGAAGCTTTACCTGTGGGAAGTATCTTAATTTTTCCCCTTGCTTTAAAACAAAAGGGCTGGAAACCTTTCAAGGCTTCTGAACCCAATCAATCTTATACAGAAGAACTGTATTTTGGTGGTTTGGAATCTATTGGGTTTGGTCGGTGTAAAGTTACCCTGGCAGGGGATGGATTCAACGTATCTGAAACTGAAACGGAAACACAGGAGGCTAATCACTAATGGCTTGGAAATCTTATACCACAACTCGCACAGCTAACATAGACCAAACAGCCCAACAGCTAATTTTAGATGCGAAAAAACGCGATCGCGATTCCCTTAATCAAGCGTTTAAAATGCGAGAAACCGTCGCCTATGGATTAGAACGGTTTTGGGGAGAACATTTACGACTACAAGCTAAAGAACTTAATAAATCTCTCTACTGGAAAGAAACTTGGGATGCTTTAGTCGAGATAATGAAAAATGCCGGAATTAAAATTCCCAACGATGTTGTTAATGTCAACAACACCTCAGCCGTTGAAGCTATGGCGCAGAAATTGTGGAAACTCGATCTTGAAGATCAACGCATTATCTTAGCCGTGTTGAGTCAGTTGTGCGATGCCCTTGTTTGGTGGACACAACGCTATAAAGGGACATCCTCATCTAGTTAACAGGGAACAGGGAACAGCAAACAGGGTTGTTTGTAGGTTGGGTTGAGCAATAGCTAAACCCAACACCTATAGAAATTGCCGTTTTTTCCTTGACCTAACCTCCAGAGTTTTTGCTTAAGTCAATACCATTTCAGTTAAATTTGTTCAGATAGAATTGAGTAAATCCTATGTCTCATCTTCCAGATCCAGAGCAGAAAATTCCTTTGATGTTTCGCGCCCAAATTAAAGGGCGATCGCAACTTCACTTTATTGACCAAAATAAACAGGAACAAGATAGTGAACGTTGGGTATCTGAATGGATTGAACGGGTAGATACTAAACAGCCAGAATTTGGCGAAGATGTCAAAACCCATACCTATACCTTTCCTTGGCGATTTGTTACCAACGGCGGGCAAGATGAAGGAATTATTCGCCCAGTCATGGGGGCTTATGGGTTCCCGTTTTATCCCGGTAGCTCCATGAAAGGGATATTTTGTCAAGCTTGTACGTCCGAACAACGAGAACGTTATCGACTGACCAAAAATGGAGATGAACCCAGTTTATTGCGGTTTCATGGGGGCTATCCCGTTAATGATTGGACGCAAAATCTGCTTGATATTGTCCATCCGCAGCAAGGATGGCAAGTCAAAACAACCGATACCCGCGATAAACCAAGAGGAGAAAGTGCTTTTGCTCTCATTTCCCTTTATCAACCCACATTTGAATTTGGGATTTCTAGTTTACTGCCGGATACTAACTGGGATGAAGTATGGCAAATTTGGGAAAAAGCATTAGGGTTTGGGCTGGGGTGTCGGGTAAGTAGTGGCTATGGTTTAGCCCAAGCCCGTTTGGAGGGAGAGGAAGAAAAAGCACTCCCAACTCAAGGTAATTTACTCTATAAATGTCATCTAACAGGAAAAGGACAAGCCCCTAAGTTACTAGATAGTGAAGACGGAGAATTTCGTCCTAACATTTTTAGAGGAGCTGTGCGGGGTCATGCTTTACGCATTTTTGGCGGTTTGACGGGAGATAAAACAGCGGAGGATTTAGTCGATACGTTGTTTGGTGGTGTTCGGGGAGAGGGCACACAAGGGTTATTGGCAATTGCGTTTAAATCTTCTCATTTAAAGATTGAACCATTCCAGGCTGGCTATGGTGAACCAACTTATCAGGTGACAGGTGAACTGCGTTGGTTGTTGACTCAATCTTTAGCAGCAGCACAACAGGAGTGTTTAAAGAAACTGATTCGTGGCTTGATGCGCTTTACCATGTTATTCGGTGGGTTTGGTAAGTCTTGGCGACGGGCAGATCATCGGGAATTTTATGATAACTATTACCGAAACAAGAAAAAACCGTTAATCGGTTGTCATTGGCAATGGCATGGAAACTCTTTGGCTGAAGCAATTCCGGTTAGAAATTTAAACCAGGTTGCACCTTTTATTGAAGCAGTGCAACAGACAGCAAAAGAGTGGATGAGTTTGCAAGGGATTACGGCTAAACCTAACAATAAAGCTCCTTGGCGAGAAATCTGGCATCCTAAAAATGTGGAGGTTTGGGGACGGATTGCGGAAGATGAAGATGATTCTTTGGCGATTCAATGGTTTCATCAACCTTATCAACGTAATGACGGTAGCCTAGGACAACCTGAACTTAGTATTAAACGCTCATCCGTAACTGGTTTTGTCGGTCGAATGAGTCAAGTGGGTCGGATTTGGCATCGGATGTATCCCAAGGTTATTCTAGGCACTAATCCTAATGACCCAAATGGGAGAAACGTGCCGCGCCGAACCCGCGAATATCTGGAACTGTTAACGATTTTTCCTGATGATTCTGATGAATGCCAAGATTTTCTAGGTTTTCTCGATCAGCAAGCTGAAATTGATTCTTCAGGAAAATCTTTTCAAAGGCTTTGGGGTGAGTTGGCTGAGTAAGTGACATCTCCTACACCTAAACTTCGGTCATGGCGACAATTTGAGCGATCGCCAATTGATAAAGCCAGAGCTAGAAGAGAGTTAATTGACCGAAGCCTAGAGAGAGGATATCGACCAGGTATCGTACTAATTGATGCTGGCTACGGCAATAACATAAAGTTCCTACTGGAACTGGAAAAAAGGAAACTTAGGTATTTAGGGGATTAGCAGCGCACTATTACAACTAGCGCTGGCTATCAATTTCCTGCTATTAGTTGGAGCTATATTCTTTACTAACTTACCTACTTGGTTATTACTCCCGCTTTTACTAAGCTGTTGCTGCATTCTTATAGTTGCTCTCAAAAAACTTGCTGTCGGTCGGTTTTATCCAAAATCCCTTCCTGACCGAGAAGCAAACCAGAAAAAAGAGTACGAACTGCAACTGCTTTTCGACAACAAAACTATTGACGCTCATAGAAGAAGATTACACGCCCGACTAACCCAATCGCTCGTTCTTACACAGGGCTATAGTACGGCTCAGCAGGGAGCATCGGAGGCTCGATTTAAACATTACTTGGAAAGGTATTTTCCCCATCATATTTATCAAGGTTTTAAACTACCTATTCCCGAAAGCGACCTGAGTTACAGTGCAGATTTTACCTACGCAGACAGAGCGCTTGGCCTATAGAACCCATTTGACATCTCAGGAAGGGGCTGCAAGCCGCTTCAGCATTAACCTGACAAAGCAGAGATTGATCTTGGTCGTGGCATGAGATAAAGTGCGCTCAAAGTTCTTCACGAGACTTTTACAGCGCTCCATCCAAGCATTCGATCGTTCGATGACCCAGCGAGCCACTGCTGGGACAAAGCCCGCTTTGCCTTGTGCTGCTTTCTCTTGTTTCGAGGGTTTCGTTGACAATTCAAAGCTGATTTTCGTCATGATATCGGGATAAACCTGCTCTAACGCCTCAATCAAAGCGTCAATGTGATCACCGTGGTCTAGCAGGATCGTGATCTTAGGAATATTGACGGGTTTCGCTTTGAAATAATCGGCGTTGCTGAATTAGGGTATGATAAAGCGAGCGATCGTGCGAGCGCCAAAAAAAACACTCATGAAGATGCAATATTATGCAATGCCCTGAATGTCAGTCAACTCATATTAATAAAAATGGTCAGAA
>NZ_JBYCCT010000003.1:0-43632 GCF_057473865.1 Coleofasciculus sp. H7-1 | reverse complement strand
TCCAATGGCAACCGCAAATCAACCTATAGACCAATGGCGTGAGACTTTGGAGAAAATTCTCCAATATTATGCGGATCTGCCTTACCGTTATGGGGATGTGATCGCTTATGTGGTGGTTAGCCGCGATTCCTTCGGAAAGCTTCGCTAACGCAATCATTTTATGCTGATGCACGAAGGTTGGGAGAATGACCGCCGAGTGCATGGCTGTATGGTTCATGCCCAAATCCGCAATGACAAAATCTGGATTCACTATGATGGCATTGAGGATGGCATCACGGGTGAACTGGTGGCGGCTGGAGTGCCTAAAGGTCATATTGTGCTGGCGTTCCATCCGCCCCAAGTGCGAGAGCATACAGGATACGCGATCGCGTAGCATCTGCAAAGCAAACTGCGAACTGACTTTTTCCGCGCAACGCTTTCGCATAGCCCAGTTGGGCGATCGCCTATTTCTATAACAGGAAAAAAGGCGATTGCGCGTTCTTTCGGAAGGGGAAAAGGAGGAGCGATCACATTTGGGGAAATAGAGAGTGCAATCGCTTCTGTGACATCTACATCAATTTATTAAAGGTTGAACCTGTGTTTTTGCCAGCGATAAACCCCATTCAATTTCCTCAATACTGTTCAGGCATGGAGAAGGATAAAAGACATTCTCTGGGGGAGGAAAAGGGATTGCTGGAAATACAAGAAATCGCCTTCTGATATAAGCACAATTAACCCCAGTTGATACTAGAACTACGATTAACGCTGTAGCCCAACCATTCTAGCCGTTTATACATACCTTCAGTGATGTTTGGATCTAGACCTTTTAAATCCATGACACTGTTCATTCCCAAAGTTGCGTCAAATTGAGCTTCATCTAAACCTAGTGCATGACCAATTTCGTGCATAGTCAGACGAACTAATGAATTGCTGGACAATGTATTTATTATCTGGCTATTGAAATGAATACGCCCCTCTCCTAAGTAGTCACGAGTTAAGTCTAACCGAGATTTTTGCTGATTTTCCATAAAAGTGGTTTCAGCCCAGTGACCCCAAGTACCACCATTCATAGTTTTTGAACCTTGAGTTATTGCAATTCTGAGAACTCCACTAGATACCTTATCTCTCGTGATGATGTTTTCCCAATTTATGACGGCTTGTTGAATTAAGTTTCTTTGCAATAAAGTAAAATTTCCATAGAAATCAACTTGGATATCAATATCGGGATTACCAACTGGACGTCTCCAAGAAGGTTGTTCACCCCAATGAATCGCTTCAGTACGTCCATCATTGCGGTTGTAAGCAATGCGACCTCCTTGGAAGTCAGCGAAAATCGTGTCACCGTCAATGTACTCTCGACGAGTTGGCATTCCCAACCAGTGATAGGTTCCGCCCAAATTGGTGTAGAGAGAACCAATGCTTCCCCAAGTAGCGACTGAGCCAATCCCATCTAGGTAATGAATACGAGCTTTACCGTCGTTACCAGAAAAAGCTTGCCAGACCGCCCATTTGCCATCAGAACGAGAAATTTGATTTTCGTTAGAGCGAGGGTAGCCCAATTGTACCCACCGACCCTCTAAGTTCCGACCAACTGGACCACCCACAAATTCATATTCAGCTAGATTGCCGCCCTGCATCCAGTAAGCTGTATTGGCACCATCCTCCAACATCAGCTTTGTGCGGTTACCACTGCCGTCCCTGAACTCTTGTGTCCAGCCATTGCCCCAACGCTGTAAGGAACCAACAATCTGCGTACCTACATTGCGACGATCCCAGTAAGCATTTTTGAGCGCAATGATTTGATTTCTGGTAAGCCCTGCATGCACTGCATTCCAGAACAAGTCCCAACTCTTCGTGTTATTGTACTCTTCCCAAGAAAAGGCAAAGGCTCCTAGTCCAGGTGTGCGTATTATATAGCCGTTTGTAGTATTAATGATTTCCCAGTTACGGCCTTGTCCATCCCTCCAGAAGAACCGGGGCTGCAAGCTTGTAATACTCCCTATCCAGTTCTGGGTGCGGTCATACTCTGTCCTCCAGTCTGAGCCCATAGCGCTGGCTTTGCTTTGAGATGCTGCATCGGTTTCGCGTTCCACATTTACTGGTAGACGGTTGGGGTCAACTTGACCCTCCGGCAGAACTGTAGGTAATTCACCCGTTACAATCCCGGCACTGCTAGGATTATCAGCTGCACCCCAAATCTGACCTTGGCTGGAAACCGTACCCTGAAGAGTTGCCACACCCGTGCGTGGATTAATCGCTAGTTTCTGACCCTCGGCGGTCAAGGCTGTCAGCGCTCCATTCAGAAGTGCTAAACCATAAATATTAGAGAAGCCTAAATCACCAATCATCTTGGCATTGCCAGTGGTCACGTCTACAGCAACCAGGCGATCGCTCGTAGAACCCTTGACCGTTGCCAAAATCTGATTACGACCATTGAAAATGATATCTCCGCTACTTGGCCCACCTAAAGAACCCATTTCAACAGCTTGGGCAGTTTGAGGAGAAATTAGGAATAGCTTACCTGTCTCGCTGTCTGCTCCATAAAGCTTGCCATCAGGAGAGAATGTCAGGGCATTGATGCTTAGCCTTGAAGCAAATTGCCCAATGAAAGTCTCTTCTCCAGTAGCTGAGTTAATTTCAAACAAACCATTGAAAGTGGAGCCATAAAGCTTGCCGCTTGGAGCAACCGCAAGATCCGTAAATGCTCGACCTTGGAATACCTGACTTTGCTCACCCGTTTCTGTGTTGATCCGCAGAATTTGACCAAAACTGGTAGACACGTAGACAACGCCATTCTCTGCTTGAGTTGACCCCAGAACGGGTGTTTTGAGATCGGGCAGATTTATGGTTGAAGACTGTGTTAGTTTGGGTTTTGGTGTTGTGGATGCTGCCAGTTGAACCGCCAGATTCATATTTAGCAATCCAGCTCCTGTTCCTGCATCCCATCCAATTTGAGCAAGATCCGTTGCTGTTGCCTTGAGGATGTCTTTGATCTGGTGATAGCTGAGATCCGGGTTGGCAGCCCAGACTTGAGACGCAGCCCCAGTCACTCTTGCAGTAGCCACAGAAGTACCAAATCCCGTTCCAATGCCATCAGCCTTTGTTGAGACAATAGGATTGTCAGCATCACCGCCAAGAGCCATAACGTCTAGCCCAGCCCCAAAGCTGGAATAATCAGCATGGGCAGAAGAGTCTGAACCTACAGCACCAACTGCGATCACATTGTCGAATTCCAAAGAAGCTGTCCCTAAAGCCGACATCTCGCCGCCCTGGTTCCCAGCTGAGACAACGACTAAAACATTGTTATGACGAGCATATTCCAAGGCCCCACGTTCTGCTGCTGTCAGTTCTGTCCGAGTGGTGATACTGCCATCAGGATTAATTTGAGTCAGGTCAAAGCTGAGATTAACAACTGCATTTGGTTGCTGTGACTCCTTGGCAGCATCTACAAATTCAATTAGAGATTGTGACCATTGCCCAGAACCAGTTGCACGGCCTACCCAAATTGGTGCCTCATCATTGACGCCATTAATGCCAATACCATTGTCTTGAGTTGCCCCAATAATACCTAAAACGTGGGTTCCATGTTCGTTGCCTTCACCTGCTGACAGCAACGGGTTAGCATCCCCAGCCACTCTGTCTTGCCCCAAAATAATCCGGCTATAGTCAATATCGGGATTATTGGCACTGAAACCTGTATCAATCACGCCCACCAAAGGCTGATTCGCTTTGGCAAACTCAAACCGCTGCGGCTGAACCATGTTGGTTACGGGTACTTCTCCGACATGGGTATGTTCTTCTACAACTTCTGTATCATTAGCTGGATTTTCAGCAATGTCTTCAAAATCAGGAATTGTGTCAACAGCGATCGCTCCCCCATCATCCCCTGTGTCTTCTAAGTCGAGAATAGGATCGACAGCGATCGCTCCCCCATCATCCCCTGAGTCTTCTAAATCGGGAATTGTGTCAACAGCGATCGCTCCCCCATCATCAGCATCGGGTGTAACGTAGGGTTCGGCATAAGCGATTAATGCCTGACCCATATCTGTACTGCGCCAATCTTTACCGGAGTCAATTACATCATCCAGATGCACTGCTTCGGCTGTTGCACCCCGCACTTGGAAAACAACGTCGTTATAGTCTTTGTCTGTCCAGCCATCAACCCGCATATCTTCCATCACGAAAGTATTGCCATCGCCGGTGACATCGGCAATCTGTCCCATGTGGAAGGCATCATTCGGGTTGCTTGTCGTCATTGAGAACAGCGGACGCGCATAACCCTCAGCCGCGGGGTTGTCAAATAGCTGCTGTACAGTACCATGAGGCACTAGCATGACGCCAAAGGTGTCGCCGGGACGCATTGAGAAGGTTTTGACGCCTTGGTATTCGCCAGTGTTAAAGTTGCTTTCGTGGGGCAGTGCGCCATTAAATTTGGCTCCTTCAGCGGTGTCAGAAAGCGCTACATGACCTAACTCAGAATTACTCAAAGCGCGAGAAGCCGCTTCTTGGATAAACTCTTGCGAACCAGGCTCAAATTCATCCATTCCATCCAGGCTAAAAACGGCTAGTTCTCCCTGATACTGACCGCCGTCAAATAGGAAATCAATGCTAACTTCGCCGGTTTCGCCTACAGTGAAGACGCCAGATTCAAAGATGGGGCTGGGGTCTGAAATAGCCCCCAGTGGGTCATCTGCATCGCCGTAGAAGAAGTCAACGGGTTCGATGTCGTCATCTGGAATGTCAATGTCAGCGATCGCATCCATCCCATCCGTGTCCGGGATATCTGCATCAGCGATCGCATCCATCCCATCTGTGTCCGGGATATCTGCATCAGCGATCGCATCCGTACCCCAATCCATCACCATTGGATCGGGCGCACTATCTCCGCCGTCTAACAAACCACTCGGCGTCAGAATCGGTTCTAAAATGAACGTCTGCAACGGTGGCAACTGAGGGGATTCCTGAGGCTGGAATCTTTGAGCCGCAGCCTTTTTCGAGAAAAACTTGAACCGATTCATTCCCTGTACCCTGGTAGTTTAAAATACTTGGCGCAGCACCAGCTATCTTCAGTGATATTTCTCTGGCTTGAGTAAAATTTACACGACTTTTTTTCCAGATAAGGGGAGAGATATTACTGAACTTTTTAGTTTAGTTTGTGAATTTATGGTGAATTTTATCTAGATTTTTCGCGTCTTTTTATAGAGTTGTGATGAAGAAGTGGCGTAAACCTTTACAGAAAAACAATATTTAATATCCGTAGATATACATATATTTTTATAGTTTTAATTCATAATCAAATGGTTTTTAGATATTCGTCTAAATTTCTTTGTTTTTGTTCCTAAAACTGAAAATTTAAGATTATGCTGTTAGGGATGAATCTACTGTAAGTAGGACTTTCGCTAATGAATCTTGAGGGTGGATTCGCTGAGAACGAAAGTAGTAACTGGATCTGTCCCGACCTAACTGCTTATTGGAAACTGGGCAAGGTGCGGAATTCATCTGAATTCCTCTTGCAAGCGCTACAAGACAATCGACGCATCCGGTTTTCTGCCATAGAAGGCTATGCTCTAACATTTTTTACCGGGCGTTTTACCATCAGACAAGTCCAAAAGCGCTGTCAGCAAAAGTTGGGTGAAGCGATTTATTCCGATTTTGTATCTCAGCTACTACAGAAATTAATTGAATTAGAAATTCTGGCACTACCGGAAGACAGCAATATAGGGGAAGTATCGAGTGATAAAGCCCCGGAAAAATCGACAAATTTAGAACCAAATACTTCGTCTCTTCTGAAGTCTTGCGTACAGTGGATTCAGCACCCAGATGGATACTGGATATTACGAAATCCAGAGGATGTAACGTTTCTTCAGGTGGATGAGCGCAGTAAAGCAGCGATCGCGGATTTAGGACGGATGACACTAGGGGCGATCGCTCAAAAACACCACCTCACCCCCGACGAACTGCGGCAACTTCTGCAACTACTGGCGGCGACTGCCATGCTGGAAGGCACTAAACCGTCAAAACCACCTAAAGGCAAATTCACCCCCCTACAACTACTGTTTTTCAAAATTTCCCTGTTCAATCCCGATAAGTGGTTGACGCGGAATATTAACCCGTTGCGCTGGATTTGGACGCAGCAATTCGGTTTTTTTGTGTGTTTCCTTCTCGCTTGGTCTGGCGCTTTTGCTCTTTCCCAACAAGCTAAAATTTTCTTCACCGGACACCAACTGGTAGCCACTCAGGGAGCCGCCTTAGTGCTACCATTTGCCCTGCTATCCATGCTGGTTGTCACCCTCCACGAACTCGGTCATGCCTTCACGCTGAAATACTACGGCGGCATTGTCCCGGACGTGGGGCTAATGTTCATGTTTTTTATCCCCGCTGCCTATACCAACACCACTGATGCTTATTGCTTAGTGAAGCGTCGGCAAAGAGTCTTAGTTGTGGCAGCGGGAGTGGTTTGTCAACTGATAATTGCCGCAGGTGCTTTCTGGTTATGGCAGTCATCCGCCTCGTGGCTGCACACCACCAGCTACTTACTAATGGCAGCAGCTTTATTTACTGTCGCCTTGAATCTTAATCCCTTAAGCAAGTTTGATGGCTATTACCTGGCAGTCGCCCTGAGTGGCATCAACAACCTGCGTAGCCGCTCCTTCGGATTTTATGCCAACTTGCTGCAAGGACGCGCCAGCCGAGAAGAACCAAGCGACCAGAGGATTTTAGCTGCCTATGCCCCCTGTAGTCTTGCCTACACTCTACTTGTCTTTGGCAGCCTCTTGGGTTTTGTCACCAGTTGGACGCTCACCCATATCCCCATTACTGCCCTCACCCTGCTAGCACTTTGGGCGATTTATTTCTACTTTCCCGCCGATACCAGTAGTTCTACCCCCAAACCGCAACGTCCCCACCCCACTCCTGCATCTGCCACCATGCTTACCCCTAATTCTGCAAATCCTGCCAATAATTCCAGCCCCTCTCCCCAGCTAAAAGTGGTGCCACCCCCTACAACAGGGAAAAATGTGACACCGCAACCAACAGCGCCACACGCCGACGTACCCAATAAGACCCCCACTTCAGCCAAATCAACCAGCAAATGGCTAATACTCAGTGGTATTACCGTTGGTTTAGTCGGTATTGGATTCATCCCGATTGCAAACTCCGTCACGGGTAAAGCCACCATCGAACCAACCCCAGGCTCCAGAAAAGTTGTTACTATGACCGAGCCAGCCGTAGTGGAAAAAATCTACGTGCGTCCCAATAGTAAGATAGTTGCCGGACAACGCATTGCCCAACTTTCGAGTAATGAACTCGATGACAAGCTTGCCGACATCGATCAAAAATTCCAGGAAGCTTCATCAGCCCAGAAGTCAGCATCAGAACAGCAATCAACCGCCTCATCCAGACTGCAACACGTCCGTTTTTTAGCACAAACAGCGGCTCAAAGAGCTAACGAACTCCAGCAAGAGTTTGACCAAATGCTTAAAGGAAATCCGCCACCTCACGTCCTTGTTTTAGAAAGAACTAAGGAAGAACGTCACAAAGAACTGGATGGTTTGCAAAAGAGTTTAAGTTTGCTTCAGACTGAAATTCTCAGGGATGAGAAATTAGTTCAACAGGGCGTCTTGCCTAGCGTCAAGCTGGATGAACCCAAAAGAGCAAGAGCCGTTTTAGAGGGAGAAATCGCCGCCAAAACCCAGCAAATTACTACCACAGAAGCTCAAATTGATGCCGCTAAGAAGGAAATACGTCTAGAGTTGAACCGGCGCAAAGATGAAGCTGGGGAAAAGAATATGGCAGTGCAGTCTGCCGAACAAGAAGTGAAAGTTGCCGCCGCCGAAGTGCAAAAGTGGGAGAAACAAATTCTCCTGTTGCAAGCAGAACAAGAAAAATTGCAGGACAGAAGCAACCAGCTAACTGTATTAGCAACGATGTCAGGAACGGTAATTACTCAGGATATAGACCAATGGGAAGGTCAAAAACTCCCAGAAGGCAAAGAACTTTTACAAATCGTTGACTTGAGTCAGCTCACGGCTGTTGTGGAGATTCAGCAAGAAGATGCTGAGTTAATTAAACAGGGAATGTCTGTGAGATTTCGCCCACCGGGAATCGATTTCCGCGCTTACGACGCGAAGGTAGAAGAAATTTTACCAGTAGCGCCATCCGAGCCATCTCAACAAAAGCCAATAGTAAAGGTGCGGATCTCGTTTGAAAATCCAGATGTTCCCTTATTTTTAGGCACAACTGGGTATGCTCACATCCAACCGGGAAAGATTCCAATTTATCAAAAGATCAAGCAAGAATTTCTCAAGCTAGTGCCGCTGGGAGGATGGTTCTAGGCAGTAGAGCCATGAAAATTTAAACGCAAAGGAAGCGCAGAGTAACGCAGAGAATTTATCATCCCTTGGCGTAACTTGGCGAAATCCTTTGCGAGCTTTGCGTTAAAAACCTTTAATTTTCTATCGCGGCTTTGTTTTCACACTTGTCGGGCCATTTACAAGAGTTTGACAAGCTAAGCGATAGGTTTCTGGCTTTTTCTTCAGTTTGCGATTTTCCACCTCAGTGCGAGGCGAAAGATTTTCCATACCTTCGACAATTTCCACAATGCAGGTGCCGCATTGACCATATCCCCCGCAGTTCATCATCTTTCCCCTAAAGGTATAGATATCAATGCCATTCTGTAGGGCTTTTTCTCTTAAGTTAGCCCCATCTGCTGCGATCGCTTCTTGATTTTCGTTGACAAATGTAATATTAGCCATCCGCCTTTTTAACTCACCTCGCTTCTATTAAGAAATCTTAAAAAATTATCCAAATTTAGCAAAGCCGATCTTTACTGAAACGCCAGTGGTGTTTTGAGACACCGTAGGATCGATTCGCTTCCATCGCCCTATTGGGGTTGATCGGAAAGTTGACTATCCGGGAGATTGCTAATCGCCCGTTCGAGAGCTGCCAGGGAGCGATTGTAGTCGAGAACAGCTGTAAGACGGTTGACTCTAGCACGAGTTAGCTCGGTTTGAGCGCTAATTACATCTGTCTGAGTGCCGACGCCGGATCTAAATCGTAACTCTGCCAGACGCAAGCTTTCTTCTGCCTGGGTGACGGCAAAAAAGGCAGTTTGAATGTTCTCGGCATTCGACCTTAAGTTGTAATAAGCTTGTTCCACCTCCAAGCGGATTTGGTTGCGCTGATCGGCAAATTGAGTTTCAGCGATCGCTATATTGGTTTTCTCCTGATTTGCTCTGGCTCTGGCGGCTCCCCCATCGTAAAAATCCCATCGGAATTGCGCCCCCAAGGTTAAACCATCGGCTGGCCCCACATCATCATTTAATACCCCTAAAACGCTGTAGTTGGCAACTAGGTTGATTTGCGGTCTGGTTGCCGCCAGGGCAATACGCCTTTGCTGTTCGCTGATGTTCCGTCGAGCCAAAAGCTGTTCTAGCTCGGCTCGGTTCTTCACGGCGAGAATAATACTCTGTTCTAGTGTTAGATTCCAGTCACCGGCAACCTCAATTTCGTCTGCTGCCGCCACTTCAACGGTTTGCCCTAGACTTAACAGCCGCGTTAATTGCCTGCGGGCAATGCTCTGCTGACTTCGGCTGCGAGTTAGATCCTGAACGGCATTTGCCAGCTGTACCTGCGCCCGGAGTACGTCAAATCGCGTCCCAAGTCCAGCCTGTTCTAGCAACTGAGCATCCCGGAGACTCCTCGCGGCATCTGTCACTGCTGCTTGGGAAATCTCAGTTTGGGAATCGGCTTCTTGCAGATCGTAGTAGGCATTGCTGACATCCAGGCGGAGTTGCTCGGACTGGCGTTCTACCTCTAACTGATCGAATCGCAACTGTTCTTCTGCCGCCCGGATACGTGCCCCGCGCCGCCCGGAGGTGTAGAGTTCGTAACTCACTTGCAGGCTGGTGTCAAAGGATGTCGAGACGGTATTATCGTCGTCATTCCCGAATAATGAGTTTAAGGAGGATGACTGTTGCTGATTTAGCTCAGCATTCGGAGAATCTGACCTGGAAAAATTTGATTCTACGCCGATTGATGGAAACTCAGCCGCCTGAAATTCTCGCACGGATGCCCGCGATCGCTCCAGGGTGAGAATTGCCACTTGTAAATCCCGATTGTTGCGCCGTGCCAGCTCCAGAGCTTGTTGTAGGGTAATCCGTTGGAAGGTTTGAATCTGCACTTCCTCAGATTTGGTGGGAAATTGGAGGGGATTGGCGCTGGGGTTGAGGTATTCAAGGGGTAGGCTTTCCAGAGAGGCGGGTGCCTGTGGCGGTTGTGGTGGAGCCGACTGGGAAACACCTGTCTTTCCTCCCGTTGAGTCGGGAGGGCTAGCTCCATCTCGGCTGACGGCTTCCTTTAGCGTCTGGGAAGATATTGCGGGAAGCGCTGGCGTAGGGGCAACCGACTGGGTTCCCTGACTTTCAAAAGCACTATTTGGCTGAGTAAGAGGAGGCGTTTCTTGTGCAACACTCAGTTTTGCACAGCTCATGGCGATCGCTGCACTCGCACCCACAGCCATGAGACCAGTTCTTACCCAGTGAAACGGATGACTAGAATTTGGCATAAGTTTTTGAATTTGGTCTGCGCTGTTAGAAAAACTTCTTTTCTTTAGCTCAAGCACCTTAAGAAGGATACTGGGTTGCTAATGTGCTTGGCAAACGAATTTTTGTGAATTGCGCCAAGAACCTGAAAATGCAGACCCCTAAGCTTGATATTGGTGCATTCTGCTAGAAATAATTGACTACTTTAGCCCTACAGATAGTCCTTGTATTTCTCTTGACATGGCGTTGCCATTGTTCGGTTGCAGGATTCGATGTCTCTCAAGTGGCGACGATTCTCGTCTCTACCTCGCTTTGCCCCGAACTTCCCAAAGAGGGTTCTGTTCGCTCAGATGCCAGTTGTTCGGTCAACCATTCGATTTCGCTTCGAATCACTACCATACATCTGCGCCAAACTTCTGCCTGGTAGGGATCTGCTGGCAGCGGTTCCCTTTCTTGGAGATCCTGGCGCAGCCGACAAACCATCAGGCGATGCTCCAGTAACTTAATCCGTTTTGCGGGTTCTAAGTTACCAAAAAAGAAAAACTTGATCGTGAAGCGAGAGCGAGCATTCACCCAGCTTTCATGGGGATATTCCATCATCTTGTGCATCCATCGCTCGCGCCCTCGATCCGTAATGCTGTAACTCTTGCGGAGCGAACCCGCTTCGCCTTCCTCCTCTACCAACACTGATATTGCACCCCGTTCTTCCAGGCGCTTCAAGAGCGGATAAATAGCTCCATAGTTGACGCTGATACAACCACTCATGAACAGCTCTAGTTGCTGTTTTAAGCGGTAGCCATGTAGCGGTTCGCGTTGTAGTAGACCTAAAGTAGCTAATTCCAGCATTTATATCAATCTGATACAATTAATTGTTGCATTTGATTTTAATATATGTAGATGTTATCTGCTGTCTCTCTGGCTCAATCATCGGACTGAGGTGGGGTGGCAATGACCGCAAGCCCATTAAGAAAACTATATAAGCCAATAGCGACGCTGTTGAAAGTCGTTTAATAAGTACCGCTGTTTAAGACTAAAGCGTGCTATCAAGCTAAGTAAAAGGAGAGGAAACGACAATGCCCGATCCTGAGTCCCCATCCCCAGTTTCAGTTGACAAAGAACAGATGGCGATCGCAGACGATCGTCAGGCTCTAGAATACGATGAGTATGAGGCAAATGAGCGGTATCAACCCCGGAAAAGACAGCGTTGGTCTGTGGCGCTGGGAATTATCCTTTTAATCGTCGGTGCAGGTTTTGGTTGGCGGTGGTGGCATAGCCGTGCCAGTGAAGCACCGAATGCGACTGCGGCGGCGGTGGGTAAACCTCAAGGAATTCCCGTCAAGCTAGCAACGATAGAGATAGGGACGATTCTGGAAAGTTCCGAGTTTGTCGGCGCTTTAGAAGCGCAACGTTCGGTGGTACTCAAGCCTGAAATTGACGGGCGAGTCAGTCAGATTTTTGTTGCTGAAGGCGATCGCGTTCCCGCTGGTAAGCCCTTAGCCCAGCTCAGCCGCGAAAAGAGACAAGCCGAATTAGCCAGCGTCCTCCAGGCTGTTAACGCCGCCCGCGCCACCCGTGCCAATGCCGTCTCGCAAATTAAAGCCTTACAAGCAGAACGGGTTTCTCGTGTCGCTGAAGTAGAACTACAAAAGGAAAACTTCCGCCGTACTTCCACCCTCGTACAGCAAGGCGCGTTGCCAAGAGCAGAACTAGACCAAGTTACCCGCGATATCCGCGCCGCCCAAGCCGCCTTAAATGCTAGCAGCGAAGGCATTCAGGCAGCTCAAGCCAGCCTTTCCGAAGCGCAAGCCGGGGTAAGGCAAGCTGAAGCCAACGCCAATCTTTCCAACGAACAACTGAAAGATGCCACAATTGTCGCCCCCATCGCTGGCGTTGTCGGACTTATTCCAGTCAAGTTAGGGGACTACGTTAAGAGTGGCGATACAATTGCCACGGTTACTCAAAACCAAGCGCTAGACCTGCGGTTATCTATCCCGCTAGAACGGGGGCCAGATTTACGCTTGGGGCAGAGAGTTGAAGGGAAGGATTCTCAAGGAAAATTGCTAGGTACAGGTCAAATTAGTTTCATTTCTCCTAGAGTAACTAGCAATTCTCAAAGCATTCAAGCAAAAGCTAGCTTTGACAATTCCCAAGGACAACTGCGGGATGGACAATTTATCAAAGCCAATCTGATTTGGCAAGAACGTCCGGGAGTTTTAATCCCAACTAGCGCTATTTCTCGCTTGGGTGGATCAACTTTTGTTTTTGTGGCGCAATCTCAACAATCTCAACCAGGACAAGCGCAACCAGGACAAGCCAAGCTTGTAGCTAAGCAAAAGCCAGTGAAGTTGGGCGATATCCAGAAAAATAATTATCAAGTGCTAGAAGGATTACAACCAGGCGAAAAAGTTATCGTCTCAGGTATTCAGAATTTATCTGATGGCGCTCCCATCATTCCTGAGTCTAAGTAATCAGTAATGGGTAATAGGTAATGAGTAAGGTAATGGAGAATTTTCTTCACCAATCCCTAATATCTAATACTTAATACCCACCAATTACCAATTACCAATTACCAAAACTATGTTTGTTGATTTCTTCATTAAGCGACCTGTATTCGCTACAGTCTGCTCTTTGGTAATCCTGCTAGTGGGAGCAATTAGCATTCCCACGCTACCAATTGCCCAGTACCCGGAAATCAGCCCAACCCAAATCACTGTTACTGCTAACTACAGCGGGGCTAGTGCTGAAGTTGTGGAAAGCGCGGTCACGACTATTTTAGAAAGGCAAATTAACGGGGTTGAGGGGCTAAGATACCTGACTTCGAGTAGCAGTAACGATGGCACCAGTCAGATTACAGCTACCTTTGACTCGTCGCGGAACAAAGATATTGCCGCTGTAGACGTACAAAATCGAGTTTCTGTCGCCCAACCACAGTTGCCTCAAGCGGTGCAGCGGACTGGCATCAGGGTGAATAAGCAGTCTACAAGCTTGCTTTTGGCAGTCGGTTTGTACGCCCAAAACAAAGAGTACGACAACATATTTTTAAGTAACTACGCTGACCTCTATTTGACCGATGCTCTGAAAAGATTAAAGGGCGTTGGTGATGTGCAAATTTTTGGCGAACGCCGATATTCTATGCGCGTATGGCTAGACCCTAATCGGCTTGCCAGTCGCGGTTTAGTCGATCGAGATGTTGTTAATGCGCTCAACGAACAGAACTTACAAGTTGGTGCTGGGCGAATTGGTCAGGAACCATCGCCGGAAGGGCAAATGTATCAAATTGACCTGCGGGCTGTTAGCAGACTGACAGAAACCTCTGAATTTGAAGACATTGTCTTGAAAACAGATACGGATGGGACGCTGGTTAAGCTGAAAGATGTGGGTCGGGTTGAACTTGGAGCAGAAAATTACACTTCGTTTCTGCGATTTCGAGGCAACGAAGCTGTCGGTTTAGGGATTTATCAACTTCCTGGCAGTAATGCATTGGATGTTGCCAAGGAAGTCAAAGCAGAAATGCAAAAGCTGCAAAAGATTTTTCCCCCTGGACTGAAATATCAGGTGGCGTTTGATACGACCCTGTTTGTGGAACAGTCGCTTTCGGAAGTACTCAAGACTCTCTTTGAAGCGATCGCGTTGGTTGTTTTGGTCATCTTTGTTTTCTTGCAGGACTGGCGAACCACGATCATTCCCACGATTACGATTCCGATCTCCTTAATTGGTACTTTTGCCTTTATCAAGATTTTTGGGTTTTCGATCAATAGTCTGACCTTGTTTGGTCTGACTTTGGCGACTGGATTGGTGGTTGATGACGCGATTATCGTGGTTGAGGATATCAGCCGCTTTATTCAGGAAAAGGGAATGAATCCCCGTCAGGCGGCTTCTGAGGCAATGGCAGAACTGTTCGGGGCAGTGATTGCAACTTCACTGGTGCTGATGGCTGTGTTTATCCCCGTGGCGTTCTTTCCCGGAACGACTGGGATACTTTACAAGCAATTTGCACTGACGATCGCGTTCTCAATTGCACTCTCTACTTTTAGCGCGCTGACCTTAACACCTGCTCTCTCAGCGTTGTTGCTGCGTCAGGGACAAAGACCTCCCAGATGGCTTGGTTGGTTTTTCGATCGGTTTAATGCCGGATTTGACTGGACGCGCCGGAAATACCAGCGATCGCTCACCGTCCTTTCCCGCTTCAAAGGAGTTGTCATCGGGCTATTTATCGTCTCTTTGGGACTGACTGCTTGGCTTTACCTGAAGGTGCCTACAGCATTTCTTCCTGAAGAAGATCAAGGCTATTTCATCACCGTCATCCAAGGACCAGAAGGGGTGTCGCTGAACTATACCAGCGAAGTGATGGCAAAGGTAGAAAAAGAAATTCTCAAAAATCCCTTAGTTGTGGGAACTTTTGCGGTAGGGGGCTTTGGTTTTAGCGGCAATACTGCCAACAACGGTCTCATTTTTACCACCCTCAAACCTTGGGAGGAACGCCACGGTGAGGGTGAGTCAGTGCAGGCAATTCTTGGCAAACTGCGCGGAACGCTTTCACAAATTACAGAAGCGAGAATTTTACCAGTGAATCCTCCGGCAATTCAGGGATTGGGCAGTTTTGGTGGCTTCCAGTTTGAGCTGCAAGACCAACGCGGTAATAATAACTTGGATTCTCTGGTTCAGACGATGGGACAGATGCTCGGTCGTGCCAATCAAACACCAGGATTACAAGCTGTTTTTAGCACATTTGCTGCGAACTCGCCTCAGCTACTGGTCGAAGTCAACCGCAATCGAGCGAAAGCGCTGCAAGTCTCGATAGACGATATTTTCAATACCCTGCAAACTTCCTTAGGGTCGCAATATGTAAACGACTTCAATCTACAGCAGCGAAATTATCGGGTGTACGTCCAAGCAGACAAACAATTTCGCTCTAACCCACAAGATATCGGTCAACTGTACGTGCGTTCCCAACAAAATCAAATGATTCCTCTGAGTAATCTAGTCACGATTACTCCCACAACAGGAGCGCCAACAATTAACCATTACAATCTGTTCCGTTCAGTGGAAATTACTGGATCTCCGGCTCCTGGTTCTAGTTCTGGAGATGCTATTAAAGCAATGGAAAAAATTGCTCAGCAGGTTTTGCCCACTGGTTTTAGTTATGAATGGTCGGGGACTTCACGAGAAGAAATCGAATCTGGAGGTTTAGCACCAATTATCTTTGGTTTAGGGCTGGTTTTCGTATTTTTGGTACTAGCTGCCCAGTACGAAAATTACATTGACCCTCTGATTATTTTGCTCTCTGTTCCTCTAGCTATTTTGGGGGCACTTTCGGCTCAGTCACTGCGCGGTTTATCCAATGATGTTTATTGCCAGATTGGTTTAGTGATGTTGATTGGTTTGGCAAGTAAAAATGCGATTCTAATTGTGGAATTTGCCAACCAACTGCGGGATAAAGGTCTTTCGATTACTAGAGCGGTAATTGAAGCGTCGCAGGAGCGTTTGCGACCGATTCTAATGACTGCTTTCTCGTTTATTTTAGGTATTGTACCGCTAGTAACAGCGGAAGGAGCAGGTGCAGGTAGCCGTCAATCTCTAGGAACGGCGGTGTTTGGCGGAATGCTCGTGGCTACTTTGTTGAGTTTGTTTGTGGTGCCAATTCTGTATATCGTGATTGGGACGCTGCGCGATCGCTTTAAATCTGGTGGGAAAAAATCCCGTAGCAAGTCTAAACAGACTAAAAAACTAGAACCGAGTCGAGAAGCTGATATCTTGCACCATCACTGAGCGCACAAATTTATAAGTCACTTGTGTGTACACGGTAGCCTTTTTAAGGGGGGAAAATCTTCTTGCGTCCCCCAATTTATCGGGGGATGCAAGGGGGATCTCTAACCCATAGCGTTTGAAAAAGCACTTTTCAAACATCCTCTAATGACCAAGGACTAATTACCTTTTTGATTGATTCTGAAGAAAATCGTCAACTACTGCTTGTGCTTTCGGCGGAATCTCAGTGACGAGGCGAATCGGGAAAGCATCTGTTGATGCCAACTGGGCATATTCTGGGGTGAGGAAAATCGCGGACTTGGCAGCATCATCTGTGAGTTGTGCTGCCATTGCCAGCGCGATCGCTTTCATGTAGCTGCGGATGGCAACCGCTTGTTCGCCGACGACTTCACCGCCCGTGTAAAGTGTATTCGGTTGTCTAGCTTGATCTTGGGTAGTGCTGGGATCTTTGACACTCAAATGGGTGCCTCCCACCACACCCACCAACCATTTTGGGGCGGGTATTTGAGAAAAGCCGATAATTTGTTCGGTTAAAGCCGGAGTTGTCTTATCGGCGGAAGCGGCTTCAATTAAAGTGGGGACTTGCACGGCGCTCAAACCCGTTTCGCCAAAGAGTAAAGAGGTGGTGGGATTGAAAGCGATCGCTGCTTTGACTCTGGGATCTCGCAGTTGATAGCGGTCTTCCGGAAGTCCGCTGGCAAAACACTGGGAAGCTTCCCCAAGATTAAAGGAAATCACGTTACCTTTACAGCGCTCTTTTAAAGACGCTAATTGCAACTCGGCACCAGCAATAGATAAAGCTGTACTACCGCCCAAAGAATACCCGATTACCATGACGCGATCGGGTGCCAGTTTACCCTGAAGTTCCCCTGCCTTTTGGTTCAGCTTTTCTAGTTCGTCGATAACAAAACTGATATCCTTAGGACGATCCAAAAACTCCTGAGCATCCAACAGAGGAGCCTTGCCTCTGACTACCTGCTTCACATGACTTTCGTTACTCCCAGGATGTTCTAAGGCTGCCACCACATAGCCATAGGATGCCAAATGCTCTGCCAAGTAGCGCATATCGGTGCGAACCGAACCTAACCCATGCGATAGAACAATAATAGGTTTAGCCGGAGAAGCTGCTTCCGACCAGTAAACATCAACGGGAATTTCACGGCGGCGCTGGGTATCATTTAGTTTCAAGTTCAGCACCTGCACGGATGCAGTTCCTGGTAGCGTCGGATCAAAGGGTAAATTAAGTTGGGGGCGCTTGACAGTCAGTTGGGGGGCAATCTCCGCCATAAACCACTGAGTTTGCCAAAAAGCGCTGTTAAAATTTTCGACGACTTTAAACGCCCGATTTAAGTCTATATAAAGCGTTTGACGGGGATAAGCTTCGATAAAGCTGAGCAAAGAGAGTCCTTCTGGTGCCCTAGCCCCCAATACCAGTCCCGATCGCACATCTAGCACCCCGACGTTATCCTGACGCGATGTTGTGCTAGCCAAAGCAGATGCGATCGCGCTGCCAATCTCAGTATCAAGTAAGCGACTCACTTGCAGAACATCAATATCAAATTTTGCCCTCAGTGCTGATAAAATTTGGCTTCGTTGTTGAGAAGACAGGTTTCTTGCGAAACTTCTCAGAGACGATGGGGCAGTTCCCGTTTCCGCAAGCTGGCGGAGATCCGCGATCTCAATGGATTCAGTAGAGAAGCCTTTCCGAACCACGATGGTTTGAGCGGCTTGTACAGAAGGGGTCGCGCCGCTGATGCTGTAGGCGCAACCACCGATGAAGCTGATAACTGACAACAGCCATCTCAAACGCGATCGCATGAATATATCTCCTTTTTTATGCTTTTTCGCTATCTGCTTGCAATTATTGTAGGGGCGCACGGCTCTACGCCCCTACAGATATATACCGTGCAATTTATTCTCCACAGGCACAAAGCGTATGACGTTAGGCTATAGCCTTTGTCTGTGTAGCGGCGACTTTTTCACTTCCGCATCTCTGACGAAGAATCGGCGCGGGATTGACGCGATACCAACACAAACCCCCGCGTCTTACCGGAATCAGGATCTAGTGTCGCCATTGCCTTCCAGAGGTCTTCTGCTTTCACCCAGACTGGGGGATACAGCACTTTTGAAGCTAGTGAGGTACGAGGATCGCCTAAAACCTTTGATTTTGGAAGCTTGACTGTACCTCATCCAGAAAGAAAACGCTGTATTTGTAGCGGGAGACATCTAAAATCAAAAAGCGATCTGTCTTTTCGTTGTAAGCAGCAACTGGGGAGATATGTCCTCCCTTTTCCTGACCGATTGCTTTAAGCAAGTAGTTGACTAAGACAAAATTTCCGGGTTCTTGCAAATTCTTAACTACCAGGCTGCGAAAAGCGTCTGCGCCAGCAGTCCCCCACTTGTAAGGCAAAGCCATAAAATAAAACCTCTTAAAGGTACACCGATAACTTTGAGTAAACTATTTCGATACGTGCTGGAGTTCATGGCTTTTTCTGCAAGCTTTCCTGAGGTAGCCGCCTAGGTTTTTCTAACCTTAGACAGATGTTTGTCAATTATATAAGAAGCTCATCCCGATGAATTAGGAATAGCCGCCGCCGAATCTATTGGCATCGGCATTGTGCAATTAGTCGTGGAGAGAAGAGCGAGAACTCTTAACAAAGCTAGGCGGTTACTTGAGCAAGCGAGACAAGGAATTGAAGATGAAGAAACTAGGCAAAAGTTTAGAATAAAAGCGAAGCATCCTCTGGCCCCCCTTCTTCCGAAGGGGGGTTGGGGGGTTGGCATTGATAGAGACGATCCTGTTGTACAAGTTTACCCAATTGAGTCGTGAGGAATTAGCACAAATGTTGGGAATCGACGATGAATTTAGACAGACAAGGATGTATCAATCTATTAAGCAGGAAGGCAAGTTAGAGGGCAAGTTAGAGGGCAAGTTAGAGGGCAAGTTAGAATCAGTGCCTCAATTGTTGGCAATGGGATTGAGTATAGAACAGGTAGCACAGGGATTGGGATTAACCATAGAGCAAGTGCAGCAAGCAGCTCAAAAGCAGCAGGACAATTGAGAACAATTTGGTCTTGCCAGTGTAATTTGTTTAAGACAGCAAGCACCAACAGAAGCAGGGTTGAGGAGCGATCGCTTGTGACTGAAAAGAAAAGTTTTATTGAGAGCGATCGCGTCTGGCTTTGTGTTCTTTCTGTTCCCAGCTAAGCTTTTAGATACTCTGCCATCAATAACCCAAGCAAATGCCTCAGATTCAACACATGGTTCTGCTCAAATTTAAACCAGAAATAACGCCGGAAAAGATTGCAGATTTGTTAAGCCAACTGGGTGAACTTCAGCAATTAATTCCAGGCATTACCTACTATGCTGGGGGAGCCTATTCTAGCCACGAGGGGTTGAACCAGGGCTACAACCACGGATTTTTGATGACATTTGAGAGCGCAGACGCCCGCGATGCCTATTTGCCGCATCCCGAACACGAACGAGTTAAGTCGGCGATATTGGAATGCTTAGACGATGCGATCATCTTTGATTTTGAAGCTTAATGGTCTTTTGTAAGATTGGGAAGATAGGAGAGCGATCGCGCGATTATTTCCTCCCGCCTCTGTTTCACTTTCCGACGCCCGTAACTGAGCCGCAATTCTTGTAATACCCAAAAATTTTGAAGGCGCACAATTCCTTGTGCGCCTCTAGCGCTAGAGAGCGATCGCGCGAGTTACTGCTTGTCTTTATCGCTGGATTTCGGCTTGTATGTCGAAGCGACGTGCAATTCCTTCAACTGCTTGGCATCGACACCAGAGGGGGCATCGGTCAATAAACAACGAGCCTGCTGCGTCTTCGGGAAGGCAATCACATCCCGAATCGATTCTTCACCCGCTAAGAGCATCACCAAGCGGTCTAAGCCGTAGGCAATCCCCCCGTGCGGCGGCGTGCCATATTCAAACGCCTCTAGCAAAAATCCAAACTTGCTATAAGCTTCCTCTTTAGACAAGCCAATGGCTTCAAACACCTGCTCTTGAACCTCGCGCTGGTAAATCCGCCGACTTCCACCGCCAACTTCCACGCCATTGAGAATGAGGTCATAAGCTTGCGCCCGTGCCGTCTTCAGGTCGTGCAAATCATCGGGATGGGGGGCAGTAAACGGATGATGCAGCGCCTCTAAGCGCTTCTCATCAGCATTCCACTCAAACATGGGAAAGTCTGTCACCCAAAGCAAGTTGTTTTTGTCAGGATCGATGAGTCCCAGTTCGCCACCAATCACCTGGCGCAATCTGTCTAGGGTTTTATTAACCGTATTCGTATCGCCAGCACCAAATAGCAAAAGATGACCGGCTTTTGCACCTGTGCGACTCAGCAATTCTTGCTTTTGCGCTTCGGTGAGGTTGTCTTTGATCGCGCCAATGGTATCGAGTTCGCCGTCATCTCGCACGCGAATATAGGCAAGACCCTTAGCACCGGCAACGCTAGCTTCTTTAAACAGGTCGCCGCCTTGTTTGATCCGCACGTTGGATAAGGCGTCGTTTCCGCCGGGAATGGGCAATACTTTGACGATGCCGCCAGAGGCTACAGCGCCGGAAAATACCTTAAACCCAGAATCTTTGAGCAAATCGGAAACGTTGACAAGTTCTAAGCCAAAGCGGGTGTCTGGTTTATCGCACCCGTAGCGATCCATCGCTTCTGCATAAGTCAGGCGCGGGAAGGGACGGGGTAGGTCGATGTCTTTTACGGTTTTGAAGATATGGCAAACTAAACTTTCGTTGAGCTGGAGAATCTCTTCAACAGACATGAAGCTCATCTCCATGTCTAACTGAGTAAATTCTGGCTGTCTGTCGGCGCGTAAATCTTCATCCCGGAAGCAACGAGCAATCTGGTAATAGCGGTCATAGCCGGATACCATCAGCAGTTGCTTAAATAACTGCGGCGACTGAGGTAGAGCATACCACTCGCTGGGATTGACGCGGCTGGGTACGAGGTAATCCCGTGCGCCTTCGGGAGTGGATTTGGTGAGAATCGGCGTTTCTATTTCGATGAAGTTTTCGATATCTTCTAGGTAGCGACGGATGGCTTTGACGACTTGGTGACGCAACTGGAGGTTGCGAGTCATGCGATCGCGTCTTAAGTCTAAATAGCGATACTTCAGCCGCAAGTCTTCGCGCAGGGATTCTGTGTCTCCCGCCCCTACTTGGAAGGGCAGCTGCTTGTATACCTGATTGAGCAGTTCAATTTTATCTGCGTAAATTTCAATCTCGCCCGTCGGTAGGCGGGGATTGAGTGAGTCTTCGGGACGTTTGCTGACTCGACCTGTAATTCTGAGGACGTATTCGTGGCGCTGGGAAGCCGCCTCTTCGTAAGATTCAGGCGTGCGTACAGGGTCGCTGACAATTTGAACGATGCCGGTGCGATCGCGCAAATCTAAGAATATGACACCCCCGTGGTCGCGGCGACGGTCTACCCATCCACACAAGGTGACAGTTTGTTCAATATGTTCGCTTCTAACTTCGCCGCAGTAATGGGTTCGCATGGTTGCCGATCGAATGCTTGCTGAAAGATTGGGATTTAAAGGTAACAAAATGTGAAAGCTTTGCCCATTATCCTGCATTCTTTGTAATTCTGTTCAAACTGCCAGAAGCTGAACCTACCAAACCCCTAACGATTCCTGACATTGGCACCAAAATAACTAAAGCTCAACCAACAGTCGGTTGAGCCATATTTTTGCATTTTTAGCTTGGTTTTTGCGGAAGCCCCGCGCTATATCCTTTTATCGCTATTATCGGCTGCTTTTTCCTTATGCTCTAGGATTGACATCCTTTGCCATTTCCCGAAAGTCGTCTGGATTGCTATGGGCTTCTGGTGAGGATTTCATCTCTGTTGGCTGGGGCATTTTCTTGGCAGCACCTGTTGCGGCTTCAGCAGCTTGGGCACCAGCACCACTCCGGTCAACTTCACTCACGCTAAGCTCTTTTGATGCTGCGTAGTCAGCGTCGAAATCGACACTTTGCGTTGCTTCTTCACCCGCAACCATGCGTTCGGCTGCTAGTTGGGCATCTTGGGTTGTCGCTTGTTGCGGATCGGGTTTCACTTCTTCAGTCATAAGTAACTCCTATTTATTTAGACTTTTTTATCGGCAATTTAGATTTTAAGGGAGCGATCCCCGTTCCTTTGACCCTCTTGAGATAGATCCTCACCCAACTCTCAGTCTGCGAAACCGAGTTAGTCAAACTCTCTCTCTTGGAGGGCGATTTTAACCCGCAAAGTTTGTAACTTTTGGAAATATGAACCTCACTGTTGGATAAAATTTATGACTGCAAACCAAAAATCTCAAGCTCTTTCCAATGAAACTCAAAAAGTGGTTGAGGCTTTTGAAGCGTTGAACACGGATGACAAACTGGCATGGTTTTATTATGTTTATGAAAAGATGGGAGACTCGATTACTCCCGCTGCCCCAACTGCAACCGATCCAGAACTGGCTCCGAAGCTGTTAGGAGAATTCTTTGATTTGGATGACGATCGCCAGTTGGCAATTATGCGAGAAATTGTCAACCGCGAAAATACAGAATATTCCCATGCCTATGGGTCGCTGAAAGAGAATAATCAGTTAATGGTTTGGTACGCCTGGGCGCAGGGTATGGGTGATACGGTAGTAGACGTGCCCTCAGACTACCAAGCAAATAACCCAGTTAACGACCTGATGAGCCAAATTGAAGGTCTTGACTTTGAGGGACAAATTTCTATGTTCCGGACAATCGTTAGCAACATGGGCTATACGGACGTAAAGCCAATTCCCTCTCAAGCTGAAACTGGTAAGACTGCCAGTCTCTAAATCATTCCATTTTGCTATCGCAGGGGCGCATAGAATAAAGCGCCCCGCGATTTGAGCCGAAATGCCATTAAAAAAAGAGCGTTCTTGGGATTGAACGCTCTTTTTTTGAAATTAAGAAACGGCAACTTTACCAATATCTCCTGGGGTGAGATGGGAATGCAGCACTTGTCCATCGCGGAACCAGACGATGCGTTGGGTGAGACGAGCGACTTCGGGTTCGTGAGTTACCATGACAACGGTGATGCCACTGGTGTTCAGTTCTGTGAAGATATCCATCACTTCTTGGGTCGTTTTGGAATCCAGTGCGCCGGTGGGTTCGTCGGCAAGCAGTAAGACGGGTTTGTTGACAATGGCACGAGCGATCGCTACCCGCTGCTGTTGTCCCCCAGACAGTTGATTTGGTCGGTTATTCAGTCGATGCTCTAAACCGACGCGAGTCAGAGCAACTGTTGCTCGCTGGCGTCTTTCAGCACTAGGAATACCCGCATAAACCATCGGTAGCATGACATTTTCTAGCGCTGTTAGTTGTGGCAAGAGATGGAATTGTTGAAACACAAAACCAATCTTACGATTGCGAATTCCCGCTAAGTCAGCGTCTTCTAGAGAGGACACATCCACGTTATCTAGGTAATATCTTCCGTCGGTGGGTCGGTCGAGACAACCGATAATATTCATCGCAGTAGATTTGCCCGATCCAGACGCCCCCATAATCGCGCAATATTCGCCTTCCTCTACAATTAAGCTCACACCAGCAAGGGCGCGAACTTCTGTATCGCCAATCCCATAAACCTTGGTGACATCCTCCATGCGAATGACGACAGGTTTTTGAACAGGACTGAAGATTGAGGACTGAGGACTGAGTTGTTGATTGCTCATTGGTAATTGAAGGATTGAAGGATTGTTCAAAAGCTCTTAGCTATGAACGATGAACCATGAACCATGAACATTGCGAAGTGCATTTTAAGCGCTCCGCAAAGCTACAATTGGGTCGAGTTTAGCGGCTCGTCGCGCCGGGACGACGCCAAAGAATAGCCCAATACCGCCGGAAACACTGACGGCTAGGATAATTGCCGCTGGAGAAATGCCAGCTTTCAGAGGGGTGACGGCGCTGATGAGCGAGATTCCGCCGACGCCAATCAGAGTCCCTAGTAAGCCACCCGCCGCTGAGAGAAACACCGCTTCGATGATGAATTGAATCAGGATATCTTGCTCTCGTGCGCCAATCGCCTTGCGGAGTCCGATTTCTTGGGTGCGTTCGGTGACGGAGACGAGCATAATGTTCATCACGCCAATGCCGCCGACAAATAGGGAAATCGCCGCGATCGCCGCTAACATGAATGTCAAGCCGCTGGTGATCGTGTTAACAATGGTCAAAAGGTCTTTTTGACTGCGAACCGTAAAGTCATCCTCACCGTTGATTTTGTGCCGCAACCGCAGCAGATTTGCCACTTGAAACTGAGCGGCTCCAATGCTAGCTTCATCTTTGGCGGAGATAGAAATGGCTGTCACCTCAAGACCATAGGGAGACGTATTTCCCACAATCCGATTAGCTAGGGTGGTGATGGGTACATAAGCAGCTTCATCCGGATTGTCTCCCAGGGCCGAACCTTTGGGTTTCATCACGCCAACCACTTGAAAGCTGATATTTTTAATTCGTAGTTGTTGTCCGATGGGATCTTGATTGTCAAACAATTTATCTGCCAACTCTGATCCCAGGATGACAATTTGGTTACTCCGCTTAATATCGAGATCGGTAATAAATCGTCCTCGCTCCACATCAAAACTTCTAGCTGAGAGATACTCTGGCGTTGTACCGAGAATTGAGGTAGTAGTATTTTTACTGCGATAGGTGACTAATTGTCTGGAGTTGATTTGGGGAGCGACATCTTGGACGGAAGGCACCTGAGTTGCGATCGCTCTCGCATCTTCCAGAACCAGCGTTTTCGGCACCTCAAATGTCGTATTGCGAGTTTTCTGAGAACCGGGAACCACAAATAGCACATTTGGTCCCAGCGACTCAAACTGCTCCGCTGCTAGCCTTTGCGCTCCCTGTCCGATGCCCACCATCGCAATCACCGAGGCATTGCCAATCATAATGCCCAGCATGGTGAGACTGCTACGCAGTTTGTTTGCCACCAGGGTAGTGGCAGCCATTTTGACGCTTTCTACAATATCCATATTCGGTAATGGGTAATCGGGAATGGGTAATGGGTAATCGGGAATGGGTAATGAGAAGCGTGACCAATGACAATTACCCATTACCAACTGTCTTTACTCCTCTTGCTTGGGTTTGCGATCTTTGGGTAAATCAATGAATACGCGATCGCCTTCTTTGATGCCATCTAAAATCTGTGTTTGGTTTTCAATCGATGGGCCAATGGTCACAGGTTTAAACTGGGGTTTATTCTCCTCATCAGGCACTAACACACCCGTCTTTCCTTTCTCCGTGACAATTGCCACCGTGGGAACGACCAAGGCATTATTCGCAGGTTTACCCAAAAAAATCAGGTCAACATTCATTCCCGATCGCAGTTGCTCCTTGCCAGTTTCTAGGACTACCCGCACCTGAAAAGACGTGACATTTTGCTCAATGACCGCTTCCGGCGCAATCAGCTTCACCTTGCCTTTAAACACCTGGTCAGGATAGGCATCTGCCACAATCTCAACCGGCTGTCCCTGGGTAATCTGTCCAATATCAACCTCTGGGACTTTCGCCAGAATTTCTAAATCTCTGGCAATCGCAACAATCGATGTTGAGGTGGCGGAAGCCGTACTGGAAGCAGAAGTCGTGGGAGTGACGAAAGCGCCTTCTGTGGCGTATTTCTGCGTCACAATCCCAGAAAACGGAGCGACGATTACCGTGTCAGAGAGCTGGACTTGCACCGCCTGCATAGAAGCTCTGGCGGCGTCAGCTGCTGCTTTTAGCTGGGCAATCTCCTCTTGGCGCGTCCCATTTTCTAACTGTCGCAGAGCAGCCTGCGCTTCTGCAACATCCGCTTCGCGCTGGGAAATTTCCTCGCTTCGACCGCCCTTTTGGCTTTGCTGCAAGGCAGATCGCGCTTCTGCTACCGCCGCTTGACGCTGCTGAATTTCTTGGCGGGTGCTGTTTTTGAGTTGCTCTAGCCGTCGTTGGGCTTCTCTAAGGTTGGCGCTGGCATTGCGGTACTCTGTCAGCACCTCATCCAACTGGTCTTTAGAAATGGCTCCTTGAGAAGCCAGCTGTTGATTGCGATTGGCTCGTTTTTGCGCTAAATCCACCCGCGCTTCGGCGGCAGAGATTTGAGCTTCGGTCTGGGCAATTTCTTCGGGACGACCAATTTGCACCGATGCTAAATTCGCTTCGGCTTGATCCAGACGGGCTTTGAATTGGGCGATTTCTTCGGGACGACCCACCCGCGCCGCTGCTAAACGGGCTTTAGCTTGCTCTAGACGGGCTTTTGACTGATTGATTTCTTCGGGACGGCTCCCGGCTTGAGCTTGTTGCAGTTTGGCTTGAGCTTGCGCCAGATTGGCTTTGGCTTGAAAGAATTGAGCCTGAAGTTGGGAATTCTCCATTTGGGCGATTTTTTGCCCTTGCTGCACTCGGTCTCCCTGCTCGACGTATAATTTTGCCAAACGCCCAGATGTTGGAGGGCTGAGATTGACGCTTTGAACTGGCACGACAGTACCGCTAGCGGTAATCCGTACTTTCAAGGTTTGCGATTTAACGGGTACGGTCAGATTCTCGATGTCTAGTTTGGGTGTTGCCCGACCGATGATGAAATAAGTCGTACCAACTACCAAGATGCTAGATGCTATCAGCCCAATGACCCAGCGAGAAGGGTTCTTGACTTTGCTTATTAGTGGAAGTTGCATTCGTGTAGTCTTCAAGTCCGGTAGTACGAATCAACAGGCTGCTTGCGGGAGGGTGATTTTAATGACGATGGGATTCAGCTTTAGCACCAAGGAGTCACACTCAACTGTATCTATCTACAGCAAGTTGCTTATTCTTTCCCTATGTTAACGAGTTTGAACTTGCTGACGGATTGAACCATACAGAAAGTGTTTCCCGCCAATCCGTTACAGCGATCCCCAAATTGACGTGTGGCTTTGCTCTCGATTTCTGCTAGGGTCAGTTAAATTATTGGTAAGGTTGCTGAACATTCCTTCGCATTATTTCTTTGAGGCTGCACCGTGCCTAAGCGTCTTTCTATATTCCCGCTTCTCGTTTTCCTTGGTTTAGGGAGCGTTGCTCTCCCCGCCTCTGGGCAGGCACTTGTGCCCTATACGCTACAAATGGATTCAAAAGAGCTAGAGCAGCAGGGCTTGAACCTGGCACAAGATGCGGCTCAGCTAGCGCGATTCCAACAATACGATCTGGCACTGCCTAGAGCGCGACTGGCGACTCAGCTGGCTCCTAACAGTTATCAAACCTGGTTTTTACTGGGGAGTTTGTTTTTGCAAGCGCAGGAGGTAAATAAGGCGATTGATGCCTTGCAACGAGCTAGAACCCTTCAACCTAATGAGCCGGGGATTCTATTTGCTCTGGGAAGTGGGCATTTTCAGCAGGAAAAGTATCAGGAAGCTGTTAGTGCTTTGCAAGCTGGGTTAAAGATCAAACCCGATGTCCCGGAAGCTTTGTTTGATTTAGGCAATGCTTACTACAAACTGAAACGGTTTCCAGATGCGATCGCTCAGTACCAAAAGGCGGTCGCTAAGGAAAAGAAATTCTGGCCTGCGATTAATAATATTGGGCTAGTTAAGTACGAAATGGGCGATGTGGATGGAGCGCTCGGTCAGTGGCGTTCCGCTAGCTCTTTCGATAAGGAGGCGGCAGAACCCCGGTTGGCGATGGCGGTGGCGCTGTATGCGAAGGGCGATCGCGAACAGGGTTTGTCTTTGGGAGAGGCAGCGATTCGGTTAGACAGTCGCTACGCCGATGTAAAATTTCTCCAAGAAAATCTTTGGGGCGATCGCTTGCTCGCAGAAACGAAAAAGTTCCTGCAAATTCCCAGAATTCAGGAAACAATTGCCCAAAATGAAAACGAACCTCCACAACAGCAAAACGCCCCTGAGTGAAGCATGAATAATAAAGGATGAAGGATAAAATTTTATCCTTTATTCTTTATTTTTTTGCGGGTAGTTTTAAAAGTAAGGGCATACAAGCTCAGGACAAACCCACAGACACTAGATAGGGTGTAGGGTCTACGCCAGATGCGATGCTCAACGGCTGAGTTTTAATGTTCGATCGCTGTTTTACTTCCACAGTGCGATCGCTCCAGCAGCGCGATCGCTCCCAGGCGCGATCGCTTTAGCCTATGCACTAAATCCAGTTAACCTTCCGCAGCCAGGGCCAAACGCCCGTCTGCCTTCTCAAAATGACACCTTCACTATGTTCTTTAACAACATCCTTCAATTCTTCAGTGGTCAAGGCGTAGCCTAATTCACGAGCAACTTTTACAAATTCCTCTGGACTGGCTACTTCTTGGAACTTTTCGCGTAAAGCTGGATCGTAGGTAGCAGCTTCCAAAAATTGACACGCACTTTCTTTAGACATCTTGACAATTCCCCTACTGTAATATGTCTTTTTTAGCTCATGCACTACAGCAATTTCAAGCGTTATACTGCTGAAATTCTTTTTTATCCTATGTTACACATGACCGCATCTACCAACCTGAATATTTTTTTAGAAAACCTCCTATTCCTGGTAATTGTTACGTCTTTTCTTGTGTTTGCGGGTTGGCTTTGGAGACATTCACCTCCTTTCTCGATTCCTCAACCACTTCCGCCTTGGTTTAAAGCGTGGTTATTTGTTGTACTGCTAGTGGGAGTGGCGCTTCCCCTGGTAGCAATGGTTCTGTGGGGCGTATGGTGGAATCATCCCAGCGTGTTGCAGTCACTGGTGCCGTACTTTGTCATTTTGGGGTTACAAATCTTATCCGAAATCGTGACAGGGAGAAGGTTTCAATCCTGCACGTTCGTGATGGTTCCTTGCTTATACCTTCCTTATCGCGTTTGGCAATTGTATGGTGGATTGACGCTTCTGAATTTTGAGAGTGGGACAATATGGGTACAGAGATTATTACTGCTAGAAATTGTTCTTTGGATTTTTAATTACGGCGTACACTTGTCGCAAATTCCACGGCTTCTTAGTTGGGAAGTAAAACCTCAAAGCGATTGAATTTTAGCGGCGGTTGTTGGAAGATAAAAGGATGCGAATAGCTGAATCATCCCAGTATATAACAATCCTATTTGAGTTGTGAGCCAGCGTCTCAGCTCCACGACTTCGTAAGAGTTGCCCTAGGATCTCGCCTTCACGAATCATTTAGGACTGCTATAGACAATCTCAAAATATCAACTTATCATTTTTATACTAGAGATTTTTAAGTAAGAAAAATATATTCTAAAATTTTATAAAATTCTCCGAATATTTCAGAATTGTATATTTTTAGAATAAAAGCGCAGGGAAATAATAAAAGAAGCAATAATCAAGTAATAGAAATTCTCAATCAGCGGCGCTGTTTACATTAGGGCAGAAATTTCATCTACAACCTTCAGCCGGTTCTTGCGGACAGCGTAAAGTAGTCGGTCGATTGCTCGCTGGTCTTCTTCGTTGATTGAATCTTGCAACAGTGCAGCCATCAGTCCATATCGGTCAGCGAGAGTAATGCTACCAGAGTGAGTAGCTTGAGCAAAGAGTTCAGCGATCGCAGATTCGAGAGGGCAGATTTGAACAGGCATCGTTACGGGTATTAACTCGATACTTCTAATATCCAGCTTTTGTCCGTCTTACTGAGTGATTAAACACTTAGAAAAATGTGACAATACCCTGAACAATCGTGCGATCGCAGGTTTAGGTAAAGGTGATGAGCGCCCGATCGCTGAGTGATATAAATCACACGACTAGCCAATCGGCTGAGACGGCTCTGGATGCGATTCTACCTTGGGCTGAACCACAACCGAAAGATACTCGCGGTAACGACAAATCTTGTCGCCGCGAACATCGAAAGAGATTGCCCCTCGGTTCTGATAAGGCTTCCCCCGCAGATGCCCCTGAGAGCGAATCTCAAATACAACTGTCGTCTCGTTACTGGTGACGCCATCTAGCGTCACCGCCAGCTCATTGTTGAAAGCTTCAGACGCATACTCAAAGAAAGCAGCTGCCCGTGCTTTACCGACATTCTCCCCCTGGTATTGCCCCACTGGAAACCAGAAGCTAAAGTCTTCCGCAAGCATCTCCAGGAACGGTTCCCACTCGCCGGTTCCCATACCATGAATAAAGTGCCCAAATGCACGCTGGGCAGTTTCCATCGTGCTTTGTTGTGTTTGTGCCATGTTTGTAAGCTGCTGCAACTAAATCAATTGTGGCAAACACAAGGGCAGATAAGCAGTAGAAATCTCATAGGAACCGCCGGATGCGCTGCTTGCACGCTTCGGATGCTGCTACCAGCTACTAGCACCCTCGGCGTATTGTCCAACCGATAATTAGTGCTGAGGAACTTTCAAAAATGCGGCAAAATTAAGATGCGAATCTTCGGAGACAAGCAGCGATGAATGGCAACCAAAATGAGGGGCAGGCTTCGATTCTGCCTTTGCCTGAAGATAGTGACACGATGCGGATACGACCTTGGGGCACAGTCACCGTCTTAGAAGAAGGGCAACGCTACCGGATTAATCGCATTGAACTCAACCCAGGTCATCACATTAGTACCCAAATGCACTATCACCGCAGCGAACACTGGATCGTTGTATCTGGCACCGCCAAAGTGATTTGTGATGGTATAGAGACAACCTTAATTCAAAAACAGTCAACCTACGTGCCGATGTCTACACCTCACCGAGTTGAAAATCCAGGGTGTATTCCTCTAGTGATGATTGAAGTCCAAAATGGAGAATACCTTGGAGAGGATGACATTATCCGTTTCGACGACGCGGAAACCTAACATCTCAAAATCAAAGGATATAGTGGTTCTCAGTTGACTCAAATACAAGATCGAACCCCTAGCCCATTCCTTTGTAGAGAATGGGATAGGGGTTTTATACAAAAGCGGAAAAATGAAAATAATTCTTGAAGATCATCAAAATTGACGAAGAATTCGGATAAATATCAGCCTTGCAATTGTAGTTTCTCCCAAACTATCGCCACTTTGTATGAAGACACCCTGCTTTCCTGCAAGGGAAGGCGGTTGGGGGTTAGGTTTTTTGGCGATAGGCGGAGGATGCGATCGCACCCGAAAAACGCAGATTATACGAAAAGGCGATCGCTCCCATCGCACCTCATCCAACCTCTACCAAAAATTGCTATACTCAACCATAGTCTGTAGAGTGCGTCAGATAGTCAAATTAATTATCTCATCGATAACTTTTTGGGGTTGATGAAAACTATGAGATAAGCGATCGCACTATTTATTTTTTTCTTTATGGTATTTGTCTTGGTCTTTTTTCCCCTTCGTTTAAGGATATTTGAGTCCAGCTACCATCATTTTTATTTAAAACATAAGCAGCTAAATTCTGATTGTTATTGTCACGAACCACCATCTTTACTTTCCCATTTTCTTCGATCACATGATGATGTACATTTTTAATATTTCCAGATAATGGTGTTACGATAACTCCCTCTTTGTGGTCTTCTATCTTCACAGAAATTTGCTCGCCAGTAGGCATTGTATATCCAACTATGGTTTCCTTAATTTTCTGACCAGTGTTACTATTCATCCACTGTATAGCATCACTTACTGAAGTCATGGGGATTGGTGGCAGTTCCCGACCAGAAGCTGTCTCTCTGATAAGCAGTAGTCCCCTATGTGTGTCCCACATAAAATCATACGTTCCCGGCTTACATCCAGGTATTTTCTGAAGAATTGGACTATTTGCGGTAATATTACGAGTAATCCAACGATCTTTCATGGTTTTTGTGATAAATAAAGTAGATATTTTACACTTGAGATCAAATCTAAAAGTCAAGATTAGCCCTCAAGAAGCAATTCAAGAAGCATAATAGCTAACTCTTCCATTTCTTCTTCTGTTAGTATATTTTCTAGCAATGTTCCTGGATTTTCTCTTAATTTCAGAAGAATCCGATCGCGGATGGATAAAGATTCAAGACGTTCTCTTTTTTCTTGTTCTGCAAGTTGCTCTCGTTGAATGCTATTTAATTCTTCTCGCTGTTGCTGAATAAGTCGTTTTTCGTACTCATCTAGGAATTTTTTGGACTGCTGCCGCTTAACCTCTCGCCGAATTTTATCTTTAGCTTCTTTTGGATTTATTTTTCTATGTCTGTATTGATGAGAGTTTTTTATTTCTGGTAGTCTAACTCCTCCAATTCCTAGAACAAAGCCGACGACCAAAAAAGCAAACCCGAAACCTATAACTAAATAAGTTAAAATTGGAAATAACAACCAGTACCAACCCGGATATTCAGTATTACGTCCCCGAATAGAATCTAGTCCTAGACCGAACAGACCAGATAAACAAACCACAATGGGCATTGCTATTAATGCTCCAACTTCTATGGTTTGTCCTAAACTTAAAGCTATGATAGTTCCGACTAATGCTAAAATTAACCCCAAGCTAATCCAACTGTAAAATACTCTTGCTCCAAAACTGAACCTTTCAGTCATGGGACCTGGAGTCACAAAAGTAAGAATTTTGTCAAACATAAATAATCATGCTGTCTTTTAATTGACTGTCGAAAATGAAATACTTTTACTTTATTCTTATAAGAGTTTAAATCGTCTTGTCTGATTACTGCCACCTGAAAATACTTGATTTTCTTCCCTTTTTTGTTTCAAAATATAACATAAACCCTTTATAACCCTTGATAATCTTGTCTGAGACTAAGCTATAATGGCTAAAAGTCATACTAAGTCTAGTTCCTATGACTGTAACAGAAGTTTTACAATTGGTGGATCAGCTGGTCTTCAAGCACACAGGAAACCACCTCAATAACTTACAAAAGAATGTAGTTGAAGGAATTTGGCAAGGTAAAACTTACGGCGAAATTGCAAAAGAGTTTGGTTATAATAATGAAAATCATATCGGCAATGTTAGCCGTGAGTTATATAAAATTTTATCTGAACAGTCAGGAGAAGATGTTAATAAGTCTAATTTTTGTTGGACACTAGAAAGATTAGCTAATTCTTTTAATCCATCTAATTCATCACAACAGCAAGTAGGTTTAATTAATAGCCATATTAATCTTTGTTCCAATAGTCATAAACATGATTCTAAAAATACTGAATCAAGTTATTCCAAAAAATCTTATCAAGATTTAACCCTAGCCCCAAAAATCACTTATTTTTGCGATCGCATAACCGAACTTCAAACCTTGTCTCATTGGTTAACTCATCAAAACACTCGATTAATCTCAGTTTTAGGATTAAGTGGAATTGGTAAAACAACCCTAGTTAAACAGTTTATTGATCTAAATTTACAACAATTTGATGTAATCATCTGGAAAAGCATCAAATTATCTCCTTTAGATGGCATTATTACTGAAATTTTAACAGTTGTTAATACCGATACTATTGAGTCAAACAATAAATTAACTCAAGTTTTCCATCTTTTACGTCAGAAAAGATGTTTAATTATCTTTGATGATCTGCAAGAATTATTTACCAGTGGACAATTTGCAGGACAGTACAAAACTGAATACAAAGACTATAAGAATTTTTTCACAATGATGACAGAAATTGAGCATCAAAGTAGTTTGATTTTAATTAGCCAAGAACAATGCCAAGAAATGATCTGCTTAGATGAAGAATTGTATCCTGTTAAATGCTTAGAGGTACAGGGTTTAGATAATACCGAAATCCTTAAAAAGCTGGGATTAAAAGATGAGGAAAGCTGGTTAACACTGATTAATTTATATGAAGGAAATCCAGTTTATTTAAAAGATATCGCTAGTTTAATAAAAAATATTTTTTTGGGTAAAGTGTCTGAGTTTTTAAGTGAAAATACCTTGCTTTTGACGGAAGATATTAAATTTCGGTTCAATGAATTATTCGACCAATTATCAGCAATAGAGCAACAAATTGTTTTAAACTTAAGTAAATCTAATCAACCTATGTCCAGAGAAGATTTAAGACAAGGTTTATCATTATCGTCAATGGATTTGATTAATGGATTACAATCTTTGAAAAAACGCTATTTACTCAGAACAACAGAGGAAGAGAAAATTTTGTTTAATTTATCTCCCATTTTTCGAGAATATATTAATACTTTAAGTATTGGATAAGAATCGGCTGAAATTTTACGATTCTGTAATTTGTTCTCGTACCCAAGTTCTAAAAGCTCTCATTGTCTTATTCCTACCAACAGTCTTTACCTGACTTAAATATTGAGGAATCACCTCAATAAGTGGTAAATTAGGAAAATTTAGACTAAAGGCTGACTTGATATACTTTCTATCTTGTAATACATTAATTTGTAACTTCCCTTTTTCAAATCGCCAAAGCTCAGGCACTCCTAAAGCTTCATAAATCATTGGATGAGTGCGAGAAGTTATATCTATCTCTAAGACTAAATCTGGAGGTGGATCGATGGATAAGTCTAATCTTTCTTTTCCTCTTACTGCTGCTTCATTTTGAATATAGAAACAGTTATCAGGTTCTATCCCTTTCAGCATATCCTGGTTTTTAAAAGTAGTAGAACCAAGAGGATAAAAATCAATATCTAGTTCTTCTAGAAGAATTTCCACAAAATTGGTGATAAACAGTTTGCTGATTTCATGCTCTGGCAAGGGTGTCATGATTTCTAATATTCCATTGTCATAAGCTACTCTTGAGGCACGATGTTCTCCTAACTCTTCTAAAATGGTTTCAAATTCTTGCCAGGTTATATCCTCTAGAAAAACTTTATGACCAGGCGGGATATTAAATCGCTTTAATTCCAACAGCATCTTTAAACCTCATTTTCATTGTCAGAAATTTCAGGCACCATCACAGTTTTGCCTCTCCATTGTAGGGTAATGTCCATTTGAATTTATCAATCTAAAAAACTATATTTCAAAGTTTCTTCGGGAGTAAAAGGTGATTCTTTAGGTAAATAATTTAATTTAATCCCTGTTTCATCGGATGCTTTCAGACGAGCTTTTTGATAACAATCATCAAACACTTCTGAAATTAGAGGTTGCAAACTGGGACTGTCTTCTAGTAATCCTTCAATACAAATACGCTGTTCGGTGATGGTGCTGCGCCAACTTTCGCTCCGTTTCTCAGGCTGATATTGCCATTTAAGCAGGTGCATTAAAAGAACAATTAAACAATTTTTTAACTCTCTTTTTTCACTTCTGCCTATACTTTCAATTTCTTCAATTAAACTAATAATATCTATATCCTTGATTTTACCTTCTTTTAACTGTTGAGCAGTGGTTTTTATCCACAGATAAAAGTCTTGTTCGTAGAGACTATTTGAGGTGGAAAGCGATGGGCTTATCATAACCTAATCTCCTTTTATTCATTAGTTGATTAAGGTGGGCAAAGCCCACCCTACAGTTATTCTACCGTAATGCACCTGATGGAATACCCAAAATATCCTCAATATTGGGCATATCTTCCAAGGAAATCACGCGACCTTCATCCTCAAAATTAGCGATTTGATCGAAGTTGAGATAGCGATATAAATCACTAGCAAAAGGATGAATCTTCTTCGCCACAATGTCCATGTATTCTTGCACTGTGGGAATGCGACCTAACATCGCACAAACTGCTGCTAATTCAGCAGAACCGAGATAAACTCGCGCATCTTTGCCCATGCGATTATTGAAGTTGCGAGTGGAAGTAGAAAACACGGTTGTACCGTCATCCACACGCGCCTGATTTCCCATACAGAGACTGCATCCCGGCATTTCTGTTCTGGCACCTGCTGCATCAAATACACCATAAACACCTTCTTCTTTTAGTTGGTGTTCATCCATCCGGGTTGGGGGACAAATCCAGAGGCGGGTTTTAACTGCTGCTTCGCCTTCCAGCACCTTCGCGGTGGCGCGATAATGACCAATATTCGTCATACAAGAACCGACGAATACTTCCTGCACCGGATCGTTAGCAACTTCAGACAGCAACTTAACATTATCTGGGTCATTGGGTGCGGCGACGATTGGTTCCTTGATTTCGTTCAAGTCAATCTCAATAATTTCCGCATACTCTGCATCTGAATCGGCTTCCATTAATACGGGATTTGCCAACCATTCTTCCATTTTTGCCACGCGACGCATGATGGTACGGGCATCTTGATAACCCCGCGCTACCAGATTTTTCAATAGCGCTACGTTGGAACGCAGATATTCGGAAACTGTGTCGATACTTAACTTAATTGTGCAGCCTGCACAAGAACGTTCGGCGCTGGCATCGGTGAGTTCAAAAGCTTGCTCAACTTTTAAATTTGGCAAGCCTTCAATTTCCATGATTCGCCCGGAGAAGATGTTTTTCTTGTTCTGCTTCTCTGCTGTTAGCAGACCTTTTTGAATGGCAATATATGGAATCGCGTTCACGATATCCCGCAGCGTCACACCGGGTTGCAACTCGCCTTTGAACCGCACTAAGACCGACTCTGGCATATCCAAAGGCATCACGCCCAAAGCTGCTGCAAAGGCAACTAAGCCGGAACCTGCGGGGAAGGAAATTCCCAAGGGGAAGCGGGTGTGGGAGTCGCCACCAGTTCCCACGGTATCGGGTAGCAGCATCCGGTTCAGCCAAGAATGGATAATGCCATCGCCGGGACGCAAGGCGACGCCGCTGCGAGAGGCAAAGAAATCGGGCAGTTCGTGGTGGGTTTTGATGTCAACTGGCTTCGGATAAGCGGCGGTGTGGCAGAAACTCTGCATCACCAAATCTGCACTAAAGCCGAGACAGGCGAGTTCTTTCAACTCGTCGCGGGTCATGGGGCCGGTGGTATCTTGAGAACCAACAGTTGTCATCATCGGTTCGCAGGAAGTGCCGGGACGCACACCATTTAGTCCGCAGGCTTTGCCTACCATCTTCTGCGCTAGGGTAAATCCTTTGCCGGTATCAATGGGGGGTCGAGGACGGATGAAGATTGGACTTGGTTCGACTAATCCGAGTGCAATTCTGGTTTTATCGGTGAGGGTGCGTCCAATCAGGAGGGGAATGCGTCCGCCTGCGCGGACTTCGTCGGTGATGGTGTCGGGTTTGAGGCTGAAGGTGGATATTACCTCGCCAGTTTCGTTGGTAATTTCACCTTTGTAAGGATAAATGGTAATTACCATGCCGGTTTCCATCTGGGTGACATCGCACTGGATGGGTAATGCACCGGCATCTTCAGCGGTGTTGAAGAAAATCGGCGCGATCGCATTCCCTAATATATATCCCCCAGCCCGTTTATTCGGTACGAAGGGTATATCGTGCCCAATGTGCCACAACACGGAGTTTATCGCCGATTTCCGGGAAGAACCCGTTCCCACGACATCCCCTACATACGCCACGGGATGTCCTTTTTTCTTTAACTCGACAATCGTTTCCAAACTTCCCGGTTGCCGAGATTCCAGCATCGCCAAGGCGTGCAAGGGAATATCCGGGCGGGTTGTGGCGTGCTGTGCAGGGGATAAATCGTCGGTGTTTGTCTCTCCGGGCACCTTGAAAACGGTGACGGTAATGGCTTCTGGCAGGGTGGGGCGACTGGTAAACCACTCCGCCGCCGCCCAAGCGTCAATGACTTGCTTGGCGTAGGAATTAGTCTGGGATAATTCCAAGACATCGTGGAAGGCATCATACACCAGCATGATTTTGCTGAGGGCAGTTGCTGCTGAGGCAGCCAATTTTTCATCGTCAGATTTGAGCAAATCTATCAACGATTGCACGTTGTAACCACCTACCATTGTTCCCAGCAGTTCTACTGCATAGATGGGGGTAACTAGAGGGCTAATGGTGTCGCCTTTGGCTACAGCGGTGAGAAAGCCAGCTTTGACGTAAGCAGCCGGATCGACGCCTGGGGGAATGCGATGCGCTAAGAGCGCTACCGCTTCGCTACCGCGCAGCAATTCCAACAACGTCTCTTCTTCACCCGCTGGAGGATTTTTCAGCAATTCGCACAATTGAGAAGTCTGTTGGGCATCCAACGGCAGTGGCCCAATTCCGAGTGCCGCCCTTTCAGCGACGTGTTGACGATAAGATTCAAGCATTTTCAAGTCTCCTAATCTCAGCAAAATTTGGCGGCGGTAGCGCTTTTGTGTTCTCAATCGGGAGGATGCGATTCACACGCTTTTTGCCCTCGATAGTTAAAAGTCAACACAAGGCATGGCGCTACTGCTTAAGTCGCAGAGCCACTTTATTAATTATTGTGAAAAAATGGAATAAAATTTGTAGGATTCGCTGCAACTACCCTTACCTGTAACGGTTTATCTGGCTGAATACATTGCCATAAAAAAAAGGGCGATCGCTCTCTATCGCCCACGTAGCTTTATAAACCAGGAATCCGTCGTCTTCAGCTATGAAGATTTCGTGCTTAGATAAAATTTTACACCTTAAGGGGGATGAGTGCGATCTTTGACGCTTTGCGGATTCTGGCTGCAATTACTCCTGGCTCAAACGCTAGCGCCACCAGACTTACGGAAACTCCTAGAGGCACAATGTCAGTTGCTTCGACTCTGCTTCCAGAAGGCGAATTAGATTTTCGTCACCTTTAGCTTTAGCGACCTGTAGCCGATGTTCCAGGCTGCGGTGGATATTGGCTAGGTGACTTTTAGCCGCGTTATCCAACACTTTTTGACGATTTGTATCGGTTGGCAATTTCCGATCGCTTAGAGGTGCCATCCCTTCAGATAAGAAATTTTGCCTCTGTAGAGCATCCCTAGTGGTTCCGGTTTTGCCGATGAAGTAGGGGACTCCCCGATAGTTCAAGTTAACAATCGCATCGGGAACTACAATATGTCTGGGATATGCAATGTTGTAAGTCTGTCCCCGATACTTACCCACAATCTCGCTTTCGGTTACTTCCAGCGTGGGTGAAGTTTTTTCGTAGCTGACGCCGCGATAAGAGAGTTTCATAAGTTTCGCCTCCGATTGAGTTTCCTGAGTATTTGTTACTAAGCAAGGCACGTTCCTTTGGGATCGCGCTCTACTTCTATTCCCCAGAGCCACTGACGGCTATGAATACTCAGTCAGTGGTGAACAAGTTAAATTATTTCTGTATCTATTTTTACATTTTTCTCTTTAAAGTGTCAATTTTTAAGAGATTTTAAGAAAATCTTTTGAGCGATCGCGGGGAAATCGTCCAACTTCCTCCACAGGCTGCTGATGCCAATTGCTTTGCCTGATTCAGTTGCCGGGAGAAGCGACAAGCGGCTATAAAAATAAGGAAACAATCAATGGATATTTAACGACACTAAAAACAGTCAATAACCCTCTATCGGAAGTATTAAACCTCGTCTACTTCCTAAGAAGGATAAACAACTCGGTTTTAGTGGTGCCAGGAAAAATTATGAAACCCAAAAGCTTTTCTGTGTTACAAATTGTAATCAAAAGAACCGCCATGCTGCTAATTGCGGCTTTCGTACTGGTTGTGGTTTTTGTGAATCGGGCGAATGCAAACGGGGCAGAGTTTCTGGTAAGTAACGGCAATAATTTTGATGTCAATGCAATTCAATTTAAGCGGGTTGAATATGTTGGGCAATGTCCGGGAACCGCGATGAATCCGGGCACAAGAAAAGCTCAGTTTGTTTCCAAATCAACTCCACCCGCACCTAAAAGGAAAGTGACAATTCGCAATGTGACTCAGGGTATGAAGAGTAATCCTTATCCATACACAACCAGAGGTTACAGTGAAGGGCAATATTCTCAAGGCGTTGATTTAAGCTTGGGAAATAGCCATGAAACTCGAACTTTTGCAGTTTTAGAAGGCGAAAATAAGTTTGAGTATGAAATTAAAGAAGGAGAAAATATGCTCGAACAAGGCACTTTTACTGCGGAAGTTTCTGTAAAAGATGTCGGAGTTTTTCCCCGCGATACCATTTGTGAGGAAAAATTAGAATGTCGCAATGATGGAGACTGTTACGACAGAAATGGAAAGAAGAGAGGAAGTCGCCAAAGATGCTATACAACTAATACCTGCCATTGTCCTGGCTGATGAGACTTATGCAGCTGGCAAGTCACGGAGGAAATAGAAGCGATCGCTTCCCCAATCCTTCCCCTTAATTCGCCCCAAATATCCCGTCAATGGTGAGGAAAGCTCAATCAAAATATCGTGCATTTCCTCAGTTTTTAATGGCTGAGGCGGATTAGAACTAAAATATGCGCCATGTAAAGCTTCGACTCCAGCATTATCTAAACCTGTGTTTTGCAGGTAATTTTTTACAAGCTGGACTAGATGCGATCGCAATCTAATCTCTTTTTCAACTTGAGCAATGTATTTCTCAACTTCATCATCAGATTGTCCCGGCTTCAGATAATCTTTCAGCTTAAACAAGTCTACTGAGTTACGATGCTTACTTTGCAGTTTTACCAGTTTCTCAAGTGTTTCAGGGTTAATAATCGCCATACCTTGTATTATTGCGGCATCATTGAGTTGGGTAGTTGGTTCGCCGGGACCAATGATTAATTTAGCAGCTTGCTGAAATAGTTCTTTGCTTTGCAGGCGTAGCATTCCCAAATTCAACAGTTGCACTGCGGTTGGGTTGGGAATCTTTCTCCCGGCTTTACATTCCCCAACCAAAGGATAGGGTTGCGAACAGAAGACATCTACACCACCAGCGCCGCCTTTGTGGAAATAGTCAACTGTAAAGCCTAAAAATTCAAGGCTGTTACGGACTACAATCTCAAAATCAGTTCCAGCTTGATAGTTACTTGTGCCTTCATTTTCTTTACTACGATTGCCTAAGTCAGCAATTGTGTTTATCCAATCTAAATCGGGATCGGATTGTCGTAGGTGTAAGGATTCAGTCCAACCCAGAAAAATTTTGATGTCTCGATCTAGTTCTTTACCGGTTAGGTTGTTGATAGATAACTGCGCGATCGCATTCTGCAACTCTTCCAATTCGGGATGCGGTGGCGGTAGTCGATGTTCTAGCTGGTGGCGTTGTTGAGTGAAGACGCGATCGCTCAAAACTGGTTTATCTTCAAAAACAGCTTGTAAAGGTGAAAAATGTACAAACTGCCCTTTAGAATCTACTGGAGCTTCAATCGGCTGAGTTAGAGGATAAACGCGCAAATAAGTCAGAAAAATATAAGGACGTTTCGAGAGAATTTGCTGCAATGCTTCTGTTGTCCAAATTGTCAACTGCGACAAAGCTCCTAACGCTTCAGAATTATCTATAATTTGGCACAATTCGCACTTAGCCCAAGCTTTAATTGTGACTGTTTCAGAATTTAACTGAGCAAATGCAGTTTGAGCAATAGACAAAAAATTGGAGCGATAATATTGCTCAGTTGGTAGCAAGTTAATCGAAGCATCCGTAGGATAAAGAGCAAATTTTCGCCCCGGATCAATGAATGTCCGAGGCATCGCTGCGATCGCTCTTCCTTGAATTAATGCTTCAATGTCTGGCGCAGGTAGTTTTAGGGCAGTATCAAGATTGACAGAATTGGCTAGCAGCATACTTCATCTTACGGTTGAAATTGAGTTAATAACCAAGCCACAACTTGAGAATGTGCCATTTGACGACTGCGCCGCAAAGTCTCTTCTAATACTGCCATCTCTAACCCTGGTAATATTTGAGATTGAGTAATTCTTCTACTACCACCACTAGAGATTATTTCAAAAGCGATTATTTCGGCTTGTTGCACATCAACTATCCAGTATTCCGCTACTTTTATATCTTCATAAAGCAAGCGTTTTTCGCCTTTGTCATCAGCTAGGGTACTATCAGAAATTTCAATAGCTATATCTGGCGGTGGAGTAATGTCAAGATTAGCGATCGCTGTTCCTGTTGGTACCATTTGCGCCCGTTCTCCGATGTAGTAAGATACATCGGGTTGGCACTCTCGAACACCTGTTTTGCGGTAGCTACAGTTATCCAAGCAATTCAGTGGGATGCCTTTGAGAGCGGCGAATAAGGTGACAGCAATAGCAATAATCCCATTATCTTTTGCATGATCGGGACCTACTGACATAGTTTCAATCCTCATTCGTCCATTGTAGTAGTAGCCTTTAGCTTTTTGATAAGCTGGGTCTTCAATGGTTTGGATAAATTCATCCCATGTAGCTACAACCCAAGTATCAGTCGGTAGTTTTGTCCGTATGGTACTCATAGATTTGTCCGCAGCGATATTGTGTGGATTTATGCAACACTATCTTCATCAACTAAGCCACTAGGAACTTCACCAGAAGGATCGCTTAAAATCTCATTAACAAGGTAATTCTCAGATGCTAATTTTTTATGGACAATGAAGTCAAAAATTTGCTCTTCTGTCAGTTCGTAATCGTCACGACCCTCATAGACAAATAGAATAGCTAAAAGAGGCTTGATATTGTCACCTGTAAGCTTCACCCATTCGCCGCCTAACATCGGAGATAGAAGTTGGCTCAAATATTCTTGAGCTTTAGTTGCAGTGGAGCTAATTTCTTTAGCTCGAACCAGGCAACCACGAGTCAGGTTGAACTTTTTGTACTCGATTAGACGCTTCAATCCTGCTTGTACTCCAATACCGCTAGCTTGCTGAATAACTCCCACCCCAATTTTGACCGTTTTTCCGTTTTCATTACCTATGATTTTGAAGTCAATGTAACCTCTGTCTGCGCCTTTAGCTTCAACTTCTACAATGTCCTCAACTTTGACTTTCTCTATAGTCTGTCCAATCACGGTGTCGAAGCCCAACCGCAGAGCCTTAGCAAGTGTAGTCTTATCTTCCAGTAAGGCTGCTATACACCCATCTAGCGCTGCAAGCTCTTTATTAAAGGCAGCTTCAACCGGATGAGTCGGAGGTGTTTCTATGCCTGTAGATCCATTTTTCTCATTTACCTCAAAATGCCCTGCACACCATTGGAGAACTTTCCGAACAGGCGGCTTTTCTTTACTTAATTCTCTCAGTTGGCTTTCGACAAATGGATAGACAGGATGCGGGGGGACTAAATTTATCGATTCATAAAACTCTTTGAGCCATAGGGTTACTAGCTCAACAATAGAATCACTATCCATAGGTTGTAACTCGATTGGCTCTTTCGTCGTTGTTGAAACCCGATAAGGTATGCCACCCGGAAGCGGCTTAATTTTTATTTTCCAGATATCGGGAATCATAACGGTTAGAATAACAACTCCCCGGCTACCACTGGCTAAATTAAGACTTTCAAACAAATTGCTAACTAATTCAGATGCAACTACTTGTGCTTTTGTATAACCCCCTTCGTTGAATTCAACTCCCTCTAGCTGGTCAAAACAAATGGTCAGCGCACTATAATCGCTGATCAAACTTAAGATTTGCAATACGGTATCAAAGGCATTGGCTTCTCGATCTTCTTTATCAATGTTAGAGGATGTTTTAAAAGTCAGAGAGAGCTAAAAATTATGCAAGCCGTCGAATCATGATCCGAATCATGGCAACATAGATGAATGTTTCTGAAGTTTCGGGTAGTCGTTCATAATCCTTACTTAAACG
>NZ_JBYCCT010000002.1:0-44025 GCF_057473865.1 Coleofasciculus sp. H7-1 | reverse complement strand
GCACCATTTCTCAAAGCATGGAGGCATTGCGTCGGGTGTAGTTTCCTTCATGGGTATTTTTCAACGTGAACTTCTTATCTGGCATGGATCATAACTCATTTGGTTTTAATTCATTGTTTAAGTCCCGATAAGTGTTTCTGAACCAAGTTTTTTGACCATGATGCCCTAGTTTTTATGCTTAGTGTGCAAACATTGCACTTGGGCTAGTTCACTCAAGGTTCTTAATGTGCTAATTTCACACATCCAATGCCTCAATGTAAAATCAGTTGTGAGCAAAGCACACATCTAGCTTGCTAAGGCGGTTTTACTATGCTGTGAGTGTCATGTTCAGGCACTGGAGCTTAGAGCTATGTCAGATGAATCTGGTAAACGTTCCTCTCGCAAACAACTTCTTTGTAAGGTAGAGGTGTCAACTTCTCTTCAAGGTTTGTCCGCTTCTCGTCGTACTGCTCTCAATTGCCAAATCGAGGCAGTAGATTTAGCAAATCGTCTGCAATCTCTTCAACTGCATGGATGCCTAAATCAAGCAGCCGAGAGAGTTCTAAGCGAAAAAATTGCCAATTGTTTAGATCATGCGGCTTATCACTTAGATCAAGAGCGTCACGCTTTCTGGGATGCTCAGGTTTGTCGAGAGAATGCAAATGCTTTGAGGAGCAATAATTGGGAGTCTCTAAAAACGCTCTATTTGCAGAATTTTGAACAGATTCGACAGCCAGTCATTGTCGCACCTGTCCCCGCCATGCACAACCATCCCGTTTTATGGTCAGGATTTGTGGCTTTGGTCAGGGAGAACTCAATGGCATCTGGCTTAGCTATCAATGATCCTAATCAATTAGCTCGTCTTAACACTACGCTCTACCCCGGTTGTCCAATTGGAATGGTGAGAACTCGGTTTGTGGGCGCGCATACGGTGAAGGCAACCAATATTCATCACCCTCCGTACTTTATTCCTGAATACCTACCAGATCCGCCAGAGATTTGTATCGAAAGTGTTGGCTATTTGTTAAATACCTATACTGCTCAGTCAGTCAACCACACTCTATCCGCTTTAGAGCCATTTTGGCTGCCTGAACAGTTAGCAGAAATTCGCCAACTGTTTGAGTTCTCAGATGCCAATGAGGTTCAAGCAGCTTTGATCAGTTTGCACAACATGACTCATTTTCTTGGTAGTCAGCCTATGAATCATAAGAACAAGGAATCTGCATCGTTCATGAGAGGTGTTGATGAAGAATTACGCGCCGACAGTGGCAGTAATGTTGGTTTGAATGCTCTGGGTTGTAATTTATTCAATCATCAACTCATTCAGGCTGTAACTTTGATGGATATTTTGGATAGAGCTTTCAAGTATACACTTGCTGCACCGAGTCAAAGTCTAGATAGGTTGATCATTTCTCACCACGATGCAGCGGCAGGACAAATGAGACTTAATGCACTTCGCCGTCACGGGGCGCTTAAACAGACTCAATCGAGAGATCAAGTTTTCTACTACCTTGATTATCAAGCCTGCCTTGAGTCTGACCGGATAATCTTGTCTGAGTTGGAAGCTTTGGATCAACTAGGTTTACAAGCCTCAGATTCTTATCAAACAAAGCGTCTGGAGTTTCTCACAAAATATTTGGGAACTAATAAAGAGGAAGACTGGAAACTTGATGCGTTCTATGATGAAGTTCGCGCTGCCAATCCCTGGTTGTCTGCTCAACTGGTTTTTGAGTATCCAGTTGAACTAGAGCTGTTTACAGATTTGGCACATGTAGCCTAAAAAAGGCTGAAAACCAAGTCTGAAATCAGGTTGAGGGGTATGCAACTACAATCACGTTCACTATTAACAATTCAGGAATATCATCTTCGGTTTGCACTGAGCTAGAGTCTATTTCTGCCTTAATCACTAAGTCCTGGTTGACTTTAACAACTATCGGGTAATCCAGGAGATAAGGAATTCCTTTTTCAGTGGTTGGGAATAATGCATAGTCAATGATGTTGAAAAAATACTTTCCGGGAGATAGATCTGCTTGAAATCTACCTGAGCGATCTGTTATCCCAGATACCACATCTTCAGGGCTGTTGATTACCACACCGAGACAGTCCACCGGCTCGATGCTGTCTGGGTCGCTTGTGTTAAAGATCGAAATTGTGACTCTACTCATCCAATCACATAGAGTAAAAGCGATAATTGTTTGGTATGATGCCTAATCATAGCAAGCGATCGCTCTCCGTGGGATGCAAAAGTGAAATGCCATCTAACAAGCCTGGTGCAGCGGACGGTATCAAGATATTGGTGGTGATGCAAAGGTTATCTGCCGCCGCTGAAGGGGAACGTTATGCTTATCCTGAAAAGTTCTCTTAGGATGAGGATGTCACAACAGATTTGTATCCAGGGAGATCACCTGATCGGGTGCCAGAATACCTCCAACTGCGATCGCTTCCAGTCTTCCAGTTTCCTGGGGATGTTACACCTGGAAATGGCGATCTCTATCTGAATATCTGCTCTGATCCAGGTAGTCAATGCAGATCAACGAACTGGAATGTGTGCAAACATCAACGTTCTCAATTCAAACGTGACTCGCGAGAGAGAGTTTAGGAGAATCGTGACCGATAGGATCAGAGCAGGAAAGACGTATCGGGTCTGTCTTGTAGCTGACAACACGCCGACGGGTGCAGGGCGTTGGGTCACTTGCCAAGATCTTAGAGCTTTTGTCCCATCGTCTGGGCAATCGATCGTCATCAACTTACAACAGGCATCGCTACGATTCTTACGCCCTAATCCCTAATTGCAGACGCTAGTAGGGTGAGCATTAGCTTATCCTACCGACCTGTAAAATCTTATAAAGAAGTCTACGCAAGCCGAATAGCTATCAGGAGTCAGCCCATGCAAGCGATTCTGCTAAGCCGCGAAGAAGTTGCGCGACGTGCAAAGCAACTGTACGAGAATGGAATCCGTCAACAGGTCGAGAACGAAGACAACATTGGCAAGATGGTCATCATCGACATTGAGACAGGTGATTATGAAGTCGATAAAACAGGGTTGCAAGCATCTCGTAACCTTAGCAAGAAGCACCCAAACGCCCGACTCTTTGGGATTCGTATTGGATATAATGTTGCTGTCTCGTTTGGTGGTGTCATGGAGCGGGTCTACAAGTGATTTCTGGGACTGTGACGAATAGACACGCAATGGTCGCGTTGACATTCTTGCTGCTGAATGGTTGAAGCATCCCGATTGAGTTTGTCATCGATACAGGTTTCACAGGAGAATTGTGCCTTCCTCCGGAAGCGGTTTCATTGATGGGCTTGACCTTTAGACACGACACTCCTGCAAATCTGGCAGATAACAGTGAAGTCTTGCTACTACTTCACGAAGCGATCGTCCTTTGGGATGGTGCTGAGCGAGAAGTCTTGGTCATTGCAACAGGAAGGCGACCTTTTCTCGGAACTGCTTTGCTAGACGAACAAGAACTTGTCATTCAGTTCACAGAAGGCGGATTAGTGACAATCGACGAGTTGTAACCGCTAATCCAGCGTTACGCAGTACAGGCTAACAACTCAGTGGAGCGGACGGTACAGAGTCTTCGCGCTTCGTTCTAGTTCTTTCGTCGCCGCTCACTTTAGCCGTTATACAGCTCAGGTTATCAGTGGAGAAAGCATCTCCAGGCTATGTACTGGTGCTTATCGTTAAGCGAGGGAGTGGTGAGATAACCCTGTTCTTCCGCTCTCCGTGCCTACTTGAGGCTTGAGTAACCGTATTCAACCACCCTGATCCTTCAAATCTTCATTGACTGCTGATTCCATCAGTCGTCCGTCCGCTCATTTCGCTGGGGTGAATGCGGTAGATTACGACTACTTCCGCTCGTCCCCAAGCGTCAATCCACGTTCGGTTGATGGCAGGTGAAAGCGTTGGATTATGCTTTTGGATAAATTGCCTCGCATGATCGATGTCTGGTTGCTCTGTGAGCCGCTCGGCTTGACCCGTCACAATCACGCTGCGCCAATGAAGCGGGTTGTCAACTTTTTCAACCTGCAAACAGATTTCTGGATTTGCATCTATATCATGGGTCTTCATGCCGACCGTTGTGAACAGATAGATGTCTGAATCTTCGAGATAATAGTGCATTGGCATCACGTAAGGTTTTCCTTCGTGGATATAGCCAAGATGACCGAATCCTACCTCCTGTAGGAAGCCTCGTATTTCTTCTTGTCCCATTTCATCAATGTCTAACATTACAATTTTCCTCTTAAAAATTCAAAAGACAAATTCTATCTCTCACACTTTTATTTCCTCATCAACCATCAGTATTGCTAGTCTGCTTTGCGCCGAGCGATCGAATCAAAAATTTCATGGTCAACTTCTCTAAAGTTGGAGCAAAAGCAGCGTAGTGATCCTCTCTGTCTCCGTCAGACAGTTAATACATAAAGGTCAATGCTTAGAGTCAAGAGATCCTTCAGAAAGTATCAACAAGAATGTCAGGTTTGCCATCGCTTTGAGGGCATGAGGTGTGGCAGCAGGCATAAACACAAAGACTCCTGGTTCCAGGACAATTTCTTTGTCTTCAAGGGTTAACATTCCCTGCCCTTCAATCACATGCACCGTAGTGTTGCGAGGAGACGCATGTTCAGCAATCTCCGTCCCCGCTGCCAGAGACACCAGCATGTATTGGCAACTCACATCCTTCAGTAAAGTTTTGCGCTGTACTCCAGTTTTGGGGTATTCAATCATGTCGGCTAGACAAATTGCGGTTGCCTTCAATGGCAGTAAGGCTGTAGTCATCGGATTACTCCTTAGATTTGCGAATTACGGAAAAACGATTTTGGCAATCGACGCATGTCCCAGAAAAAGATAGGCAGCCGATCGCAGCACGCTTTCGGAGTAAAGAATCTTCTGAATATCTAGACTGGGCGCACGTTTGGCAGTGGCATTATAGGTTGCGATTTCCCCTTCTAGACTAAAGTCACTGTTAGTCAGGTAGTGATCATTGTCATGTATTGCCTGAAAAATGAAGTTATAGATAGGATTGAGTCCTAGTGTCGTGTCATAACTCTCGGCAGATACCCAAACGTGACTTTGCTTAATATCAGCAAACATCTCTACGACACTGGGATAACGCTCATACCATGAGAACTCTACATTCAATGGTAAGCTTTGATACTCACCCCAGAGCCAATCACAAAATTGTGCGATCATTGCATCGGAAATCGTGGCGGGCTTGCTTTCCAAATAGAGCTTGGCAAGAACTTCGACTTTGACCGATGCTGAGCTTGGTTGAATACGCTGAAGCGAGTTGTTTATGCCGATCGCCATATCTTACCTCTCATGAACGACACACACTCATCTTGACACATTCTTCTCAATATGTATCTGGACAATTTCATATCTCATCCTTTTGACAAGCAGTATTGCCGCTTGTGCCCATAGGCGAGTCTTCAATGGAAATTTATCACCGCTGCATAACAACCCCAGTGCAGCGGACTACCAGTATCTGCAGGTGGAGTTGCGAAGGTTATTAGCAGCCGCTAACCGGGAACGTTATGCGTATTGTTATTGAAGAGTCAAATCATGAAAAAGAAATTTGAATACAAGAATATTCGCTTTGATTTCAAAGGTCGTGGCATTACACAAGAAATAAATCTTCTTGATATCGACGGAAAAAGAGTGAAAGGATGGTTGGCTAACACTGAGGAAGTACCTACTCTTCCAAACCTCCTGAATGCTGCTGGAGTCGATGGATGGGAACTTGTATCACATAGCGTCAACCAAGATAACCAAGCTAATGCAGTGACATTTCACTATCTATACTTTAAGAGAGAGGTTGTTTAGTGTCAGATTCTGAACTTGACAGAATTATTGCTTTAACCAGGGCGAAAAAGACAAAAAATAGCAATAAAAATCACATATTCTTTATCGCTTTGGGCATTTTAGTGTTTGCTTTAGTAATATCGAAAAATCTAATCTTTTTGCTTCTTATAGTACTTTTGCTATTCATCTTTGGAATAAGAGAAAGCATAGAGTGGATGGGTTGAGGCGATCGCAAAAGTTAAGAATTGAGAAGCGATCGAGGCATAACAAATCATTGGAGCGGACAAATATGATATTTTAGTTTTGAGTTTTAGGCGATCGCTTGCCGCTCAATTCAGCCGTTAGGCTTATCCTGGGAAGTTCTCTCAGGATGAGAAAGTTATAACTGGTTTGTATCCAGAGAGATTACCTGATCGGGTGCCAGAATACCTCCAACTGCGATCGCTTCCAATTTTCCTGTTTCTTGGGGATGCTGTGTCTTGACCTTAGCGATCGCCTCCTCAATCCCTGCTGCCTGAGCAATGTAGATATGTGAAGCTAGCAAAGATGCAGAGATCAAAGACTTACCGGAAGCTTGAGGAACCAAGGATTCAATTTGACGCTGAATCTGGATTGTAATGGCATCAAAATCCGGCTCCATCAAAATGTGCCCTAAATGCTCTCGCAACAAACGCTTCAGTTTCTCATCTTCGATCGCTATGCCGCGAGTGCTGAAATAACCTTAACTGCCCTAACTGCAAGATTGGCAGAAAGCCCAAATTGTTGTCTGACTTGAGCGTAGACAAGAGTTTGAATCCTGACGTTGTTTGTCAGTTTTGCGTCAACATTCTGATTGATGTAGTTGCAAGCATCTGCTCTCCGCCTGAAGGGTTGCCTGAATCATGTCCGCCTGCTCAGATGTTGGTTGAAGTTTGCAGCTAATATTCAGGATGCTTTTCATCCTTTTAGGATATCACTGCAATGAAAGAAAATATTTACAGGCTGTTTTAACCGCTAATCGCTTACCTCCCCATGTCGCGCATCCAGGGGCTTCCGCTCGTTTTTCGGTGACATGAGTTTTGACTCCCTAGCACTCAATTTCGATCTCCTCAACTCTGCGATAAATTGGGAGGCTAGGAGAAGTTTACCCGCTTAAAAAGGGGCTAAGGCGGGATCGACACCTTAACTGAGACGTATTGCTAGCGCCCTGAAGAAGCGATTTATTGATGCAGATGATAGCTGAAGATTGCATTTGGGCACCCTTGAAATAGAAGTATCTAGCTGCGTGACTTTAATTTCACGCTCACCCCCAGCCTTACTCATGAATTACACCGATAATCAAGAGCTACTTCAACTGTTTATCCAGCAAGCGCCAGCAGCCGTGGCGATGTTCGACCGCGAGATGCGTTACCTGCTGTTCAGTCATCGATGGCTGACGGAGGGCAATCTTGGCGAGGACATTATCGGGCGCTCTTACTATGAAATTGAGAGTGAAGTTTCCGATCGTTGGCAGGCAATCCATCAGCGTTGTTTAGCGGGAGGCATAGAGAAGTTTGAAGAATCTTTACCCCGTACTGATGGGACTGTGGACTGGGTAAGGTGGGAAGTACAGCCGTGGCGCACTGGCACAGGTGAAATCGGCGGATTGATTGTGTTGAGAGAAGCGATCGCCGAGCGCTATCAATTAGAGGAACACCTGCACCTGTTGGAGAACGCGATCGCTGCTAGCAAGAATGGTATTGTCATTAGCGACGCCAACCAGCCAGACAATCCCCTGATTTATGTCAACCCCCGTTTCGAGGAAATGACGGGGTACTCCCACGAAGTCCTAGGGCGCAACTGCCGCTTCTTGCAAGGAACCGATACAGAGCAACCCGCTATCGCCGAGTTGCGAACGGCAATCCGGGAGGGAAAAGAGTGCAATGTCATCTTGCGGAATTACCGCAAAGATGGAACCCTTTTCTGGAATGAACTGCGAATTGCGCCAGTAAAGAATGCCGCAGGGAAACTCACAAACTTCGTCGGCGTACAGACTGACATCACCGACCGCGTGGAAGCCCAAGAACAGCTCGTTCGCATTAGCAAAGCCGTTGAAAATGCCAGCGATGCCATCATCATTACGAACGCCAAAGGGCAGTCCCTATATCACAATCAGGCGTTTGTGGAATTATTTGAATACACCACAGACGAAATAAATGCGGCTGGAGGGCCAAGCATCCGCTACTGCGATCCGAATATTGCTCGTGAAGTCATCAGCGCCATCACCCAAGGCAACTCCTGCTGGAGTGGTGAAGTCGAGATGCGGACTCGTAGCGATCGCACCCTATCAGTGTTGCTAAGAGCTGACGCTATTACCGATGACAATGGCAATGTGGTGGGGTTGATTGGGATTCACACTGACATTACAGCCCGCAAGCACGCTGAAGCAGTTTTACGGCAAATTCTGCGACGAGAGCAGCTCTTAGGAGCCATGCAAGAGCGTATCCGCCAATCCTTGAAGCTGGAGGATGTCCTCAACACCGCCGCAGAGGAAGTGCGGCAGTTTCTTCAGACAGATCGGACGATTCTGTACAGCTTTGAGCCGGATTGGAGTGGCAGTGTCATTGTAGAGTCGGTGGGTGAGGGTTGGATGCCAACTTTAGGCATCAATATTCAGGACACTTGCTTTCAAAACGAACACGCACCCTTATATAAATCCAGTCGAATCCGAGTGATTGATGATATTTACACAGCGGGTTTAGCGCCGTGTCATGTCCAATTGCTGGAGCAATTGCAGGTGCGAGCTAACTTAGTCGTGCCGATTTTGCAAGGAGAACACTTGTGGGGGCTGCTGATTGCCCATCACTGTCGATCGTCGCGGCACTGGCAATTTGAGGAAGTCGAACTGCTAGAGGCACTGAGCGTGCAGATAGCGATCGCCATTCAACAAGCCGCTTTGTTCGAGCAGGTGGAAGCGGAACTTGCGCGATCGCAAGCTGCTCAAACTGCCTTGCGCGATAGCGAGGAACGTCTGCGGACTGTGGTAAAAAGTGCGCCAATCCTTCTATTTGCCTTAGATCGTCAGGGTGTCATTAGCTTTTCAGAAGGTGCGAGAATGGATGCTTTGGGATTGCCAGCGGGTGAGGTTGTCGGTCAATCCATCTTTGACGTGTACCGCCACATCCCCCAAATTCTCGAAGATGTTCGGCAAGCGCTATCCGACAAAGCCTTGACATCACTGGTAAAAATGGGCAAATTGACCTTCGAGGTGCGCTATTCGCCCCTACGAGACGCGAACAACGAAGTGACTGGCGCAATTGGCGTCGCCACCGACATCACCGAACGCATCTTCGCAGAGGAAGCACTCCGCCAAAGCGAAGTCCTGCGCCAAAGCGAAGCCAAAACTCGCGCCCTCCTCGACGCGATCCCAGATTCGATGTTTCGCATCCGCAAAGATGGCACCTTTCTAGACTTCAAAGCGGCTAAAAATGACGTTCGGGCGCTCAGTCCCGATCGAGTCATGGGTCAAACTGTGCAGGAGATTTTGCCAACCGAGGTAGCGCAGCAGATGCTGCATTATGTAGCCAAAGCGCTGTCTACTAACGAGATACAAGTCTTTGAATATCAACTGCTCGCTCCCTTGAATCCCGCTTACCAAATGGGACAAGGCTCTGGGCGCGATTATGAAGCTCGCGTTGTTGTCAACGGAGGGGATGAAGTGCTGGCAATCGTGCGCGACATTACCGAGCGCAAGGAGGTGGAGCAACTGAAAAACGAATTTGTCTCCATCGTCAGCCATGAATTGAGGACGCCGCTAACTTCGGTGCGCGGTTCCTTGAGTTTAATTTCTGGAGGCGTGGCGGGTGAAATTCCAGATGAGGCAAAGGCGTTAGTGAATATTGCTCATAAAAATACTGAGCGTCTGATTCTCCTAATTAACGACATTTTAGATATTGAAAAGATTGAATCCGGCAAAATGGATTTTCATCTCAATCCGGTGGAACTAATGCCACTCGTAGAACAGGCGCTGGAGGCGAACCGTGGCTATGGCGAACAGTATGGGGTGCAGTTGGTATTGGAGTCTGGGTTGCCCGGTGTTCAGGTGAATGTCGATCGCGATCGCCTGATACAGGTACTGACTAACCTACTCTCCAACGCCGCCAAATTCTCTCCCCCCAATGGCACCATCACCCTCTCCGTTTCCCGCTTCCAGAAGCATGAAACAGCAAAAACCAAGGATAAATTAGATTCGGCGGTGGAAGTCATCGCTTCTGAATCTCAGCTTTCAACCGATCAACTCATTCATCCCACCCTTCGGGAAGGACAAAGCCCTACATCCCTCATCCCTAATTCTTTCATTCGAGTTGCCGTTACCGACTGGGGTTGTGGAATTCCCGAAGACTTTCGCCCCCGGATTTTTCAGAAATTTGCCCAAGCGGATTCCTCCGATACCCGTCAAAAGGGAGGAACTGGCTTAGGCTTAAGTATCTGCAAAGCAATCGTCGAAAAACTCGGAGGAGATATTGGTTTTGAAACTCAAACTAATGTCGGGACTACCTTCTACTTCGATTTACCTGAATGGCACGAAGCACTGATATCGAAAATTACGACTTCCAACTCACCGGAAACTCTCCCCATCCTCATCTGTGAAGACGATCCTGATATTGCCACTCTGCTGTCGCTGATGCTAAAACAAGAAGGTTTAAGCGTAAACATCGCCTATAATGCCGCGCAAGCCAAGCAGCTTCTGGCACAAAACTGCTATGCAGCGATGACTGTAGATTTAGCGCTACCCGGTCAAGATGGCATCTCCTTGATCCGCGAACTGCGGGAAGATGAAAATACCCAAAGTCTACCGATTGTGGTTGTTTCTGCCAAAGCACAACAGGGGCGCGAACAACTCAGCGGCGGTGGGTTGCCGGTGATAGACTGGCTGGATAAACCAATCGATCAGGCGCGGTTGATGGCAGCAGTCCGGCAAGCAGTTCGGCAGCACTCAGACAGTAAGCCTAATATTTTGTATGTTGAGGACGATCCGGATTTAACTCAGGTCGTCTCAACTATTTTGCAGAATATAGCCGAAATTGATTCAGCTAAGAATCTTGATGAGGCAAGACACAAGCTAGTTTCTAAAACTTTTGACTTAGTGATTCTTGACCTCAGTTTACCGGATGGTTCTGGTCTAGAATTGCTAGCGGATCTCCACAACCAGACTTGTTCCTCCATCCCCGCCGTCGTTTTCTCTGCCAATACAATTGGTATGGAGGCGGCGCATCAAGTGGCTGCGGCACTTGTCAAATCCCGCACCTCCAATCAGCAGTTGCTGGAAACGATTAAATCCTTAATTGGACGCAATAATTCCACTTCTTAATTCTGAATAATTACTAATTTTTGAACTTCGGAAAATTTGAAAATTTGTTATAAATTCAATTTTGTTTGAATACTCATTATTAAGCTTTCTCAGCTCGGCGGTTAAAATCAACATAATTTGTGGAAGCGGCTAATGGGTAGTTCATGGTTCAGGGTTCATTGGGTAAGAACAATGAACCCTGAACCATGAGCAATTAGCAATTTTCGTTCAAAGACAAGAAATGTAAAATTCTGCTTCTCTACCTGATTTATCCACTCTCTTTTTTTCCACTCAGTTTAAATTAATGAGTAATCAATTAAAAGCAATATGACAACTCCACCTTTAAATCGTATCTTGTTTGTGGAAGATGACCTGGATATTCAAACCGTTGCCTGTTTGGGTTTGAAAGTAGTCGGCGGTTTCACGGTAGAAGTTTGTAGTTCTGGGAGTGAAGCGATTCAGAAAGCGCCGATATTTGCCCCAGATTTGATTTTGCTGGATGTGATGATGCCTGGTATGGACGGGATGACTACGCTGAAGGCACTGCGGGAACTCCCGCCAACTTTAAGCACTCCTGTAATTTTCCTGACTGCCAAAGTGCAAACCCATGAAGTAGTTTATTATAAGCAACTCGGTGTGTTGGATGTGATTGCGAAGCCGTTCGATCCAATGACCCTTTCTGCAACTCTCAATCGTATGTGGTCTCAGTACCATGATTGATGCGCTTCAAGATCCGCAAGATCAACTCAATGCCTTACGCCTTGCGTATAGGCAACAACTGCCGAGTCAAATTGAGCAGATTGAAACAATTTGGCATCAGCTGCTGCTAAGCCTTGAGGAAAGAGGGACAGAGGGAGCCGAGGAGCAAGGGTGTGGGGATGTGGAAACCCCACCCGGCGCAGGAGAGAATCAAGAACATCAGCGCCTCAGCACCTCAGATGTTCATCCCCTCTCGTCCTCTCCCAATCCGCCTCAGTCCCTGCTAGAAGCCGCTGGCTCACCTTTAGAGACGCTACACCACCTGATGCACCGTTTGGCGGGTTCTAGTGGCACGTTTGGGTTGCTGGGGTTAGGTAATGCGGCACGAACCTTGGAACTGGTGTTCAAAGCGATTCTGGATAGTGGAAAGTTGCCAACCGCAGAAGAGCAAGCACAAATCTGCATGCTGGTAGGAGGATTGAAACAGGCGATGACTGTGGAGGACACCTTTGTACTGGATCTAAACCTCCCTCCGCCGCAGTCTCAAGAGCCTTGGTTAGAGAATCGGCTGATTTTTTTGGTGGAAGACGATCCGCATCTGTCGCAGGATTTGGCGCTGCAAATCAGTTGTTTTGGTTATCAGGTTCGCACTTTTGACCAAATTGCTGAATTGGAGGAGGCGATCGCGCAAACGCCACCCGCTGCTGCAATTGTGGATGTTGTTTTTCCCGAAGACAGTCTCGCAGGTCCAAAAACCATTACTGCCATCCAGCAGCACCGCGAGCAACCGCTGCCAGTTTTGTTTATCTCTGCCAGAAACGATCTAATGGCTCGTTTACAGGCGGTGAGAGCGGGTGGAAAGGCGTATTTTCCCAAGCCGATTAACATTGGAGAATTGATTGATGCTCTGGATTTGCTGACTGTGCCGCAAATACCAGAGCCGTATCGCATTTTAATTGTTGACGATGATGCACCTTTGGCATTCTTCTATGGTTGGACTTTGGAACAGGCGGGAATGACGGCTGTGGTGGTGACAGATCCGTTGCAGGTGATGGCACCTTTAATTGAGTTCAGACCGGATCTAATTTTGATAGATATGTATATGCCGGGATGCAATGGAGTGGAACTGGCAGCGGTTATCCGTCAGCAACCGGCTTATGTGGGCATTCCGATTGTGTTTCTGTCGATGGAGACGGATGTGAATAAGCAGCTGGCGGCGATTCAGCTAGGTGGGGATGATTTTTTAACAAAGCCGATTCAGCCAAATCATCTGATTGCGTCGGTGATGCCGCGAGTGCAGCGATCGCGTCTTTTACGTTCGGTGATGGTGCGCGATAGTCTGACTGGGCTGCTCAATCATACGACGATTAAGGAGCAACTGAGTATTGAGGTGGAACGAGGTCAGCGGGAAAACACGAACATTGCCTTTGCCATGATTGATATTGATGATTTTAAGTCAGTGAACGATTCCTATGGTCATCTCACAGGCGATCGCGTACTGAAAAGTTTATCCCGTCTGTTGCAGCAGCGTTTGCGTAAAACTGATATTACGGGTCGTTATGGCGGGGAAGAGTTTGCGGCTATTCTCCCGAATACAGATGGTGCAACAGCCGTGAAAGTTCTCAATCGAATCCGCGAAGGTTTTGCACAAGTTCGGCAGCAGTCTGACGGCGCTGAGTTTTCGGTTACTTTTAGCTGTGGCATCGCTGTCTTCCCCAACGTAGATGAAGCGACACAACTCAATGAAGCCGCAGATAAAGCTCTCTATGAAGCTAAACGACGCGGACGCAATCAGGTGATCCTTGCTATGTGAAGAGTAAAAGATTACAACTGCTTTTAACTAATATTAAAGATTTAAAGCGATCGCAAATAGCCAATCCAATAATATTGGCAAGGCTTACCCTACACTGTTACCAGAGCTTTTTCCATACAATATATTAAGTTAAAACAGATGGCTGACATTGTTGATATTGCAGTTAGTGCTGGTTCTTTCAAGACTTTAGTAACTGCTGTCCAAGCGGCGGGTTTGGTGGATACGCTGAAAAGTCCTGGTCCTTTTACTGTCTTTGCACCTAATGATGATGCCTTTGCCAAACTGCCACCAGGAACGATTCAAACCTTGGTGCAAAATATTCCCCAGCTTGCCAGAATTCTCACGTATCATGTCGTCCCTGGCAAGTTAATGAGAGCTGATTTGGAGAAAGTAAGTTCTGTCATCTCAGTTGAAGGTTCACCCATCAAAATTGATTGTTCTGATGGTTTTGAGGTGAAAAATGCCACGGTTCTCGCAGCAGATATCGAAGCGGATAACGGCGTTATTCACGTTATCGACACGGTAATTTTGATGGGTTGAATCAAATGAAAGGGAGCGATCGCTCCCTTTTAAAAAACCTATTTAAGGCGTGTTGGAGGAATCAAGGCATTCATCAGCGATCGCTTCAAAAAAAGCCCCCCTTTTTAAGGGGGGTTGGGGGGATCTCCTATCGATAATCCGACCGCTGAATATCGCGCAAACGAGCTTCAGGACGCTTAAATCGATCCATCTGAGTTTCAAAAAACTCGCGATTTGCTTGTAAATGCTTCTGATTAGAGTCGTCTAAAGGATACAAAAGTGCAGTCCGCAATGCTTGGATGACAGCAGAAGTAACGCAGTACATCGATCGTTGGAAAGTAATCCCTAACTGGATTAACATATCATCTTCACCCCGGCAGTGTTGGCGATAGTAATCCACAAGATAGGGTGGCAGGAAATGCAGCATATCCTGCATTAATAATGTCGGCGGAATGCCAGCATTTCCCACCGGAAATACATCAGCATAGAGAATTCCATAGTGGAAGTCTTTCTGATTTTCAGGAACTTGCTTCGCCTGAGCATTGTAGGACTTTGTACCCCGGAATGGAGCGGTGCGGTAGAAAACTGCTTCCACATACGGTAATGCTGCCTCGTACAGCCATGTGAAACCGCAAGATTTGGGGATAATTTCATATTTTTCACCGCGAATGTAAACGTGATGATAAATGGGACGACCCGCGATCGCAAAAATTCCATTTACTAGAAAATTCATCGCTTCCGGCACACTGGTAATTTTCCCCTCATCGTAGAGGTCGGACATTTCAAAGAAAACCGGAGCCATCACTTCCCAGAACAAGCCTAAATTACTGTAGTAAGACAGTTGACGCACCTGTTCTAAGAACATATCTGGGAACAGATTATACAGTCCCAGCATCGCCGGATTACCCTGGAAGTAAGCCTTAATTGCTCTGTCTGCATTAGCTTTATATTCATCGCTATCCAGATAGGCATCGAATTTACCCCAACCCATGTCTCTGCCGTGCCAAAGCATTGCTTGCATACAAGCTTCGGCAAATTCCATATTTATCCGGTCATGCCCTAAGTGATGGAATAACTTGGGCATTTTAGAAGTTTCGCCCTTCTCAATAAACTCTAGAAGTTCGGGATGAGCAGTGGCTTCTCCACGCCAAATCCGCAAATCTGCATCGTCTCCAGCGTAATGATTATGTAACTCCAAATATTCCTTGGGCAGGAAGTATTTAAAGAAGGGAAAGGGATTTAAAAAGACACGCTCGGCAATATACAGCAGGTCGCGCCAGTAGAAATCCATCGGTACTGCATACGCTTTATAAATACCGATAATTTGCATGAGATTTTCCGGCGTATCCGGGAGCATTGCACCACCAGCTTCTAAGCGGTGAATTATTTCGGCAAATTCATGATTAGAAGGAGGTAATTTAGTTGCAGGCTTAGGTGTAGTTTGTACCATTTTTAGTTCCTTTAGATGAATTGTTGAAGGTTTTTTGATGAGTCGTTATTTTGTTGTGCGGACAATGTTTTTGACCTTTCCCCCAACCCCTTCCTTGGCTTTTAAGGGGACTTAGGTTTCTCGTTTTCAGGCTGAGCCAAGGAACGAAAGCTGTAGTAGCACGTCTAGACTAAAATGCTGGGTTGATAAAATTCGCTCAATCAAAATTTGCCAACCAGGACTTACGCAACATCACCACATCTGAGGGCAACCACAGAGGGATTGCCCCTACAAAACGCTATATGTATAAGCTTTGCGTAAGCTAGTAGGTTGGGTTGAACGATAGTGAAACCCAACGCTCTATAGGGGTTGCTGGGTTTCGTTCCAAGGGCCCAGCCTACGGAATTTTGGTTTAAGTCAGTGCCATTCGACTTAGGTTTCTCGTTTCCAGTCTGAGCGAAGGAACGAGAGTAATGAAAGTAACTTTCTATTGCTGTGAAGACTGGTAGTTGATAGCAACTTGCTGATTAGTAGTCTTGGGAATAGTAGCAACCATTGCAGCTGTTGTCGGTTCGCTCCAACGCACCAGCCAAGTGGGATAAATTCCCAAGAAGAAGATTAAGGCTGCTAAAACTAAAGCTGGTGTGCGCTCAACCCATTCAACTTTGGGATAGTATGCTGCGGTATTGTTCAGTTTGCCGAAACAGGTGCGGTTAATGAGAATTACAAAATAAACTGCCGTTAAACCGCTACAAATCACACAAACTAGGGTTGGAATTGGAAATACTGTGAAACTGCCTTGCAGCACTAAAAATTCAGCGATAAAGCCTACCATACCGGGGATACCAGCACTCGCCATTCCGCCCAGAACTAGCAAAGCAGTGGTAAGAGGTAAACCGCGTTGGGGACTCAACAAACCATTCAAGACATCTAAATCGCGGGTGCCGACTTTGGTTTCGATAACGCCCACTAAATGGAAGAGGATGGCTAAGATGATGCCGTGACTAACCATTTGTAAGACGGCACCGAGTACACTAAGCGGTGTAGCGGCGGCAGCGGCTAACAGAACATAGCCCATGTGACCGATAGAGCTATAAGCAACCATGCGTTTGATATCTTTTTGAGCGATCGCACTCAGCGCACCATAAGCGGCACTAAACGCTCCGACAATCGCTAACCCAGGTGCCACAATTGTCCACGTTTCGGGAAACATTCCCAAACCAAACCGTACCAAACCATACGTTCCTAACTTTGCCAGGATGCCACCCAAAAGAATGGCTACGGGTGGGGAAGCTTCTACATAAGCATCTGGCAACCAAGTATGCAACGGAACTAAGGGAATTTTGATTCCGAAACCGACCACCAGCATTGTTAGCAGGATCAGCTGCGCTTGTAGCGGTAAACCTTGAGCGATGTGGACATTGTAATCAAAATTAGGAGCGTTACCCAGCCAAGTTATACCCAAAAATGCCGCCAGAATTAAAATTCCAGAAAGCGCTGTATAAATGAGAAACTTCATCGCTGCGTAGCCACGCTTTTCAGTTCCACCCCAGATGGCAATTAACAAGTACAGCGGAATCAGTTCCAGTTCGTAGAACAACACAAACAGCATCAAATTCTGCGACAGGAAGGCACCAGCAATTCCGGCATTGACCAGCAGCACTAAAGAATAGTAAAGCTGAGGACGAGTAATCTGCTTTGAGGTGCTGTAAATAACAATCCATGTCAGCAGGCTATTCAAAGCCAACAGCGGTAAAGACAAACCATCAACACCGAGGCGGTAATTCAATCCCAAAGTGTCAATCCAGGGCATAAATTCAGAGAATTGCATCCCGGCATTGTTCAGGTCGAATTGAGTTAGTAGAAATCCTGTCTCTAGTAAAATTCCACTGACAATCGCTAACGCGAGTAAACGTGTCTGACTAGCAGATAAGTTAGGTAAAAATCCGACGAGAGCGGCACCTAAGAATGGCAGCCAAATTAAAGTGCTGAGCATAGTTTGTTATTTGCTGATTCCGGTTGACTAACTGAACTTGGGAACTCTAGAAATGGCGATTGGGGCATATAGAAATCCTGATTTAGGTATGAGATATTCTCCTCTATTTTATGCGTTGACTAATGCGCGATCGCGTTTCGGCAACTAAAGAATATCTCACCACTTAAATAGGATTGCTATAGTTCTGGCTAACTCAGCAAGGTAACTTTGCCAGTGTCCAAATCGTAATAACCACCTACAACCTTCAGTTTTCCTTCCTCAACTAACTGAGAGATAACAGGAGAAGATTTCAAGTTTTCTACTTGAACCAAAACATTTGCTTTGCTAGCATTCTCTAGCCAATCGCCGGGTTTTCCTTTGGATTTTTCTACACCGGGTTTAATCGCCTCAAGTAAGCTACCGATCTGACCGGGGACTGGGGCACCTTTAATGGTGGCATCTACCGCCCCACATCTTTTGTGTCCCATGACCATTATTAGCTTGGTTCCTAATATTAAACTGCCAAATTCTAGGCTGCCAGTTTCCTCCGGAGTGGCGACATTTCCCGCGACGCGGCATACAAACAAATCTCCAAATCCCCGGTCAAAGATAATCTCAGAAGGAACCCGCGAATCCGCACATCCGAGAATCGCTGCAAATGGCTTCTGGCTTTTCGCAACGGCTACCAAACGTTCAAAATCTCGGTTGATATTTTTAGTTTTTCTGGTAATAAACCGTTGATTCCCCTCCATTAAACTTTGCAGCGCTTGATCGGGTGTCATGTCATTTTCTGCAACAGCTTGGTCGGGAAAAAACAACTTGGCTCCGAGTCCGGCTGTTACGACCCCTGTTCCTAGTGCCCCGGCGCTAAATTTCAGCAAGTTCCGTCTGGAGAAATGTCCTTTCTGTTTTTTTGCGTTCATTGGTTCGTACCTTCCTTTCTAATGGGTAAATACTCGTTTTGTTTGTCTGTTGTCATTAGTCATGTCTTGTTTCCGATTGACAAATCACTAATGACAGGAAGTTCTAAATCAACCAGGTTGTCAGTTAGTTCAGTAGGGTAGCTATTGCCCACACTTTACCTACTGAGCGAGTGCTACAAACAGCGGTGAAGCCTCATGAAAAAAGCGCCAGTATAACATCATTCCCAACCCGATTATTCCCATTACTATCGTCAGCGCATAAGCTTGGGATTGTCCGGAAGTGCTGTATTTCAAACTTTGTCCGCCGAAAAGGGAAGCAAAGCCGACAAAATTAACGAAGCCATCCACTAAGTAGCGATCGAAGGTAGAGATGAAGCGGGAAATTAAATCAACGCTGAAAACAATACTCACGCGGTAAATTTTGGCGGTGTAAAAGTCATAAGTCAACAAATCTTGCAGAGGTTTCCAGGGAAGTTGGACGGGTTTTTGCCACGTTTTACCGAGATAAATCACACCGCCAAGGCTGCAACCAAAGATGCTAGACCAAATTAACAGCAGCGCCATATCTTTATTGAAGGTTGCCCAACTCGGTAGTAGCGACAAACTTTGTAAAACTAAGGGGAGGTGGAGGGTGAAGCCGAGCAAAATTATCATGGGGAAAGTTAAAGGCCAAAATGCTTCTGGCGATCGCACAGTCATTTGTTTGGGTTCTCCGCCAAAAATCAGCCCAAACACTCTCGTTAAACTGAAGGCTGTCAAAACATTGACCACCAGCAATAACCCGACTAGCCAAGGTTGAGTTGCCCACAAACCATCTGCCAATTTCAGCAATGCCCAGAAGCTGCCTAGAGGCGGAAAAGCGATTAATCCCAGCGTCCCAACCACAAAGGCTAATCCAGATATAGGGCGGCGCGACCATAAACCGCCGAGTTGCGTTAAGTCTTGGGTGACGTTGTTCCAAATAATTGCACCAACACTCATTACTAACAACGCCATTGCGATCGCATGAGTCAAGATCAACAACAAAGCTGCATCATCTTGCTGAGTGCCTACGGCAATAAATACCAATCCCATGTAGGCGCTGACGGAATAAGATAAAGCGCGTTTGATATCAATTTGCGCGATCGCAATTAAGGAACCGCCAACCGCCGTCACCCCACCGATCGATATCAGCGCCAACGACACTACAGGAGAAAGTGCTAACACAGGTTGTAACTTAATTAACACCCAGGCACCCGTTGCCACTACGACCGAGTTCCGCAAAATCGTGCTGGGAAGCGGGCCTTCCATTGCCTCATCCAACCACAAATGCAACGGAAATTGAGCGCATTTACCCATCGGACCAGCAATTAAAGTTAAACCTAATAGCGCGGCTACTGTAGGGTCTAAATTAGCGGTTTTTGCCCATTCTGCTAACTCATTAAAATTCCAACTTCCTGCCAGGGGATATAAGGCAATTACTGGCATCAGCATGATTAAATCCCCAACCCGCTTGGTTAAGAAAGCATCCCGCGCCCCCGTCACCACTAACGGCTGGCTAAACCAAAGTCCTACCAGCAAATAAGTCCCCAAGGTGAGGATTTCTAGAATTACGTAGCTAAAGAACAACGAGTTGCACAAAGCTAAAGCACACATCCCTGCCTCAAAAAGCCCCAGCAAGGCATAAAAGCGTGCCCACCCCCAGTCCATCTCCATGTAGCCGATCGCGTATGTCTGCGCTAGCAGGTTCAATCCGGTTACTAAAGCGATCGCTGCAACGTTAATTACTGATATTTCCAGGGGAAAATTTAAATCCAAACCCGCTGCCGACAGCCATGTAAACGTGATTTCTTGAGGCGGCTGGTTCCAAATAGCTTGCAAAGTAACTAAGCTATGAACGAACGCCAAAAATGTCATCAACAAGTTAATGTAACCAGCGGGTCGCGGCCCTGTGCGACGGATGATACCGGGCGACCATAATAGCCCGGAAATAGCACCAATTAAGGCATAGCAAGGGACTAACCAAATAGTATCGATGAGAAACTGAACCATTGAATTACCTCCAAACTTGCAGCAAAGCTAGGGTTGCCTCAAGCCAACCCGTAATTCCTCAAGCCAACCTATGCAGTGAGTCGAATGCCGATTGATAATTTCTTAATCGTTCTGCTTATCTTATTTTCTAAAGCACCAAAAAGGGAATCCTTGATTTAGACAATTAAGCGATTAAGCCTCTAACAAAAACTTATATAACTCTGTGCCAACATAGGTTTTTAGGCTATCGAGCAGTCGCTATCAATAATCTATATGGTATTTATAGATAAACATCTATAGATAAAATTGCTATCGGTGGCATCAAATATGTTGGATGATGCAATGTGTTTAGCGAACCTTATGAAGGCTGTCCTGAAGCATCTTTGCAGGCGATAGGATTTTGTTATGACAGAACACAACACCTCTGCGATTCATTCCACTGCCTTACCTGACACGATTGCTGATGGGGCACGCACTCCTTGCCGGGGAAACATTACTTTCCCGTTGGTGTTGCATTGGTGTTGCACTACGTCGATGATATGGTGACGGTATCGGAAGAAGCCATCCGCACCACGATGTTTTTCTTGTGGGAGGCACGACTCTAAATTGGCTATCATCGCATGAGAACGATTTTCAGGCACAATCATGAGTGGATCTGCGTTTACAGTTCCAGAAAAAGTAACCTTTGAGAGTGCGATCGCGCTGACTCAATCTTTACTCTCCCAGATGCAAGCGGGTGAATTATCCGAGGCACAGATAGCCGAAGTAGTGGGAAAATTAGTGAAAACTGAAAATGGGGCGAGAGGCTTTTTCGTCACTTACCTAACCTCTGAGGGGACAATCGCCGATAATCCCTCTGCTGCTGTTGTACAGGCATTGCAGTCAAATCCAGACACAGTTTCAGAATTATTAGTCAAAAATGTAGCCATGTCTGCGGCGATGGCAGTTGCCCATCATCGCAATGGTAACGAAGAGATGGCGCAATCATCCCAAAGAGTGCGATCGCGTACCACTCGAATTATCGAACTGGTGGAACTTCCTTCTGTCTACGAACTGTCTCAAAAGTTATTGGAAAGTGCCGTCACTGGCGAAGGTAGCTACAAAGCATTTTTAGAACGCTGGGGTTACGATGCCGAACAACGGCAGGTTATCTCTGAGGCATTAGAACAAATTATCAAGCGGTAATAGGTAATCGTCAGTACTCCTTAATCCTTGGGTTGTGCTACTGACCAATTACCCATTACCTTTTTCCCAATTAGCAACAACTATGGTGACATCCCCGACTCAATTCTCCGATATTCAAACTCATTGGGCACGCTTATTCATCGAAGCTTTAGCCCAGCGTCGCATTATTAACGGGTTTCCCGATGGGACTTTTCGCCCGAATCAATCCATCACTCGTACTGAATTTGCAACCCTGATTAGCACAGCATTTTCCAGACCGGCGAAACGACAGTATATCCCCTTTATTGATGTTCCTTCTACTTACTGGGCGGCGAGTGCTATTCAAAAAGCTTACGAAACACTATTTATTAGCGGTTTTCCTGATAATCGCTTCCGTCCAGCAGACAGGATTACCAGGACGCAAGTTTTAGTTTCTTTAGTCAGTGGCTTGCAGATTGCCGCGAATGTAAAATCTGACCTGAAAACAGCACTGCCACAGATATATCAAGATGCCGCTGCAATTCCTAGTTATGCCACCGACGAAATAGCAGTAGCGACGAAAGCAGGGCTGGTGGTGAACTACCCGAATGTAAAATTATTCAATCCCAATCTGGCAGCAACTCGTGGCGATGTTGCGGCTTTTATTTATCAAGCTTTAGTGTATCTAGACGAAGCGCCTCGGATTGCATCTCCCTACATCGTAGTGCCTCCAAAACCCAACGCCCCCAGTCAGACTCCGACTGTCAAAGTCAGTCATCAGCGGGAGTTTCGGGGTGTGTGGGTAGCAACTGTGTGGAACAGTGATTGGCCTTCCAAACCGGGACTGACGGCTGCACAACAGCAAGCTGAACTCATCGGCATCCTTGACCGAATGCAAGCGATGAAAATGAATGCGCTGGTGTTGCAGGTACGACCGGAAGGGGATGCCTTTTATGCTTCGCAATTAGAACCTTGGAGTTATTGGCTGACCGGAAATCAGGGAAAAGCACCAGAGCCATTTTACGATCCGCTGGAGTATGCGATCGCCCAATGCCACAAGCGCAATATTGAACTTCATGCTTGGTTCAACCCTTACCGCGCCAGAGTCTCCATCAAAAACTCCCCGCCAGTCCGTCCTCACATCGCCGTCACCAACCCCGAAGCGGTTTATTTATGGGGTAATCAGACGTGGATGGACCCCGGATTGAAAGTGGTTCAGGACAGGGCATACAACGTCATTCTCGATGTAGTGCGTCGCTATGACGTGGATGGCATCCATTTGGATGACTATTTCTATCCCTATCCCATCGAAGGCAAATCTTTTCCCGACAATAAAACCTACGCCGCCTATACGGCTGCTGGTGGGAAACTCTCTTTAGGTGAGTGGCGGCGGGACAATGTGAATCAAATGGTTCAGCGCCTATCGCGGGGAATTCAGGCAACCAAGCCACACGTCAAGTTTGGTATTAGTCCTTTTGGCATTTATCGTCCGGGACAGCCGCCTCAAATTCGGGGACTAGATGCCTACAGCGTACTTTATGCCGATTCAAAAAAATGGCTAGATCAAGGCTGGGTTGATTATCTCGCCCCGCAACTCTACTGGCGCATCGACCAAACCGCCCAAAGTTACCCCGTATTGCTGAAGTGGTGGACGGATAATAACCCCAAAGATCGACATATTTACGCTGGTAATAATCTGGGACAGTTGGATGGCAAGGCTTGGACTCTTGGGGAGATAGAAAAGCAAGTTGAAATTACTCGCAACTTGAGCGGGAATTTGTCTCTGGGGAATATCTTCTTCAGTATGGAATCCTTTGTTGAAAATCGTCAGGGCATCTATGACAAATTCAAAACCTCGACTTATACCAAACCAGCACTAGCACCCGCGATGTCGTGGCGGGATACGACACCACCCGCGCCCCCAACGGCACTGGGGTTGAGAAATGGCAAGCTGACATGGAATGTTGCTACCAATCCCGATATTCGCTCCTGGACGCTTTATAAGCAAAGTGGTACAACTTGGACGCTGCAAAGAATCCTTTCGAGAGAGATAACGTTTGCGACGGTTGAGCCGGGAACTTACGCTGTGTGCGCGGTAGATAGGATGGCTAATGAAAGTGCGGGAGTCCTCGTCATCGTCTAACTTATAGTTAACAATAATTGTAGGTTGGGTTGAGGCAACGAAACCCAACATAACATAGCTTATGTTGGGTTTCGTTGCTTTGTGTTTCCTTTGTGCCTTAGTGTTTCCAGTCGTTAGTAGTTATAAGTCTAAAGACTCTGTTTTAGAGTTCAGGCGCTTGGAGATTTGGCTAATTATCCCACTGAGAATTGCGCCTCCCATGAGAATGCCAAGCGCTGGGGTAAATAAGGGTTGCCAAAGCTTGTACCACAAATCGAGACCGAGGGGAATGCCCACCGAGTGACCGAAAACAGCGATCGCTAGCCACCCAAAACTGAGCAAGACTAGGAACACATCCGCTACTAAAATCAGATTGAGCCAATTGAGGAGTTTATCTTTCATCAGAGTTCTTCAAATTTGTCCAAAAATTTTCGTTTAACAACGTTTGTTTGAGGTTGTTCATCCGCATCTGAAACATTGTCTCTAAACCCCAGCGGATTGCGGTACTGTCCAGAAATGGGTTCAGTTCAAAATTAATTACATCAACTAGGCGTGTCTCTGTGTCAGAAATGGGAATGAACTGATGAATATGTTCCCAGAATTGGAACGGGCCGCGCAATTGTTTATCAATAAATCTTCTCGGAGGTTCCCAGCGAGTAATTTGCACTTGCCAGTCGATTCCTATCTGCTCGAAAAGCTCTACCCGGATTGTAAAGCGCGTACCTAAACCACAAATAATGTTGGAATCTAATACCCTGACTACTGGAAACGGTGGAGAGATGCGTTCTAGCAGATGTACATCCTCGTGAGCTTCCCAGACGGTTTCTATGGGGAGGGAGACGGTTTCGCTAACCTCAAAGTGTTCCAATTCTCTTCACCACCCAAGTCATTTGCTCGTTGGTAAATTTTTTTTGCAGTTGACGCTTCGGAATCGCTTGCTTTGAAATTTTATCAATTACAAGACGTTTTTGATGATTTTTGCTAAAAAATTAAAGATATTTTTTAAGGGTTTATATTACCCTGGGAATTTCTTAAGTTTAATATCGAATCGCTTCCTACACAGCATGAGTGCGATCGCTGCGTCAGTCTCCACGAAGGCAATATTGACATCTGAATCTATGTTGCCTTCTCCTGCCTTGATGTATGACGAGGCTAATGGCTCAAAATTTGGAATTGCTCGGAATTGATCCGCCCCGCCTCGTACAGCGTTTCGGCAACTTCCCCCATCCCTAGCACAGAATGACCCCGATAGCCGTTTTCCTGAAGCCGATCTTTGACTCCTTTTTCATGGTCGATCAACACTACGATATCTTCGACATTTAATCCAGCATCTTTGAGTTTCGTTGCCCCCTGCATGACGCTATTGCCGCTGATGAGAATATCATCGACAACGACAATTGTTTCTCCCGCCTGGAAATGACCCTCGATCGCTCGTTGGGTGCCGTGAGATTTTACCTCCTTGCGCGGGAAAATCATCGGACGGTCTAGGCGCAGCGCTAACCCCGTAGCGGTGGGTAAGGAACCATAAGGAATTCCGGCAATTCGGTCAAAGTGCAAATCTTTGAGAATCTCGGCGTAAGCACTCAAAATTTGATGGAAGATTTGCGGTTGGGAGATGATGATCCGCAGGTCGATGTAGTAGGGGAAAATGGCTCCAGAGGCTTGCACGCGATCGCCAAACATAATGCAACCAAGGTCGTAAAGTTGCAAAATCAAAGCTCGGTGGGGAGAAGGCTGCAAGAAGCAAACATCTGGAAGCCACAAGTCACAGGTGGGGCTTTCCTGCACAATTTTGAGACGTGCTTCATTAACAGTGTCGCGTAAGGCTTGGACAGCCTCAGCCGGGTGTTCGGTGGTTAATAAATCTGGGGGTACTGGCAGGAGTAGCCCTTCTCCATAGCTGTTTAAGCCAGCCGCCAGCATCTGAGCTAAGTTTTGGTCTTCTGACCATTCCTGCACTAAAATCAGGCGTTCTGGCGCGATATTGCGGATGCGAGTCAGAATTTCCGGCATTGCAGCCCCCACTTCTAGCCCTAGTTGTTCTTGCGTGCCCCAAGTTTGGGCTTCTTTCACTAGATGTAGGTAAAAGGGTAGTCCTGTGCCTGGATATTCTTGCAACACGGCGGCTGATGGGTTGTCAGTGGTACATAGCACGAAGACAGCTTTGGCAGGATAGACCAAAAAGGGAGCCGCTAAGTCAAGTCCTGGGTAAGGACTCAAGGTGACAGCATCCACCTTCCAGTCTTCAAATACGGTTTGGGCAAAGACGGTGCTGGTGTTGAGGTCGCCGTGCTTGGCATCCAAAATCACTGGAATGTCGGCGGGGATGGCTGCTAGGGTTTGCTGAAGTAGTTCTAAACCTGTTGCCCCTAGCGCTTGATAATAGCCGAGGGTGAGTTTATAGGCGCAAACTAAATCGGCAGTTTCTGCAATGACCAATTGTAGCTGGTCGCTAAGAAGAGTGCGATCGACCGAAGGGAGAATGGCGCTAGCCCCATCGCGCTTTGCTAGATTCTCTATATCTGGGTCGAGTCCTGCGTACAGTAAGCTTTGATTGCGCTCGATTGCTTGCAGTAATTTATCGAAGAAGTTCATAGGTGTTTTTTTAAACGCTTTCGGTACGCAAAGGTAAGCGCAGAGGTACGCCAAGGAAGAGGGGTGAGAGGGTTACATGGATTGTTTGTATTGTTCTAAAATTTGGGGAATATAATCGTAGCCATCGACGCCGATGAGGGCGATAATTTGTGGGCGCGATTGTTGCAATTTTTTCTGGAAGGCTTCTGCTCCCATTTGTCCCTGCAAGATGGTGAGTAAGCCTGCGGTTTTCCGCCACTCTTCAGCAGCAATTTGCTCTAGGAGATACATTCCTAGGCTACCTGTCATGATTGTTTTATCTATGTTTTGCAGACTATAGTGAGCTTCGGATAAGTAAGCTAAGTTTCGTCCTTGTAGGTATAAATCCCCGGAAAATTGCGCGGCTTGTAAGCCGGATTCTAGGTATTTGATGGCTTCTTGGGGTTGTTGCACAATTAAGAGGGCGATTCCCAAACTGCTGCAACAAAGGGCTTTACTTTGACCGTCTCCTAATCGTTCTGATAACTGCAATCCTTGTTGCAAATAGTTGATGGCTGTCTCGTAAATTTCGGGTTCTACTTGTTCTAATTGTTGAGCTTGGAAGACTTCACTGTAGCCGAGATTGGCGAGGGCGTTGGCTTCTCCTAATCTATCTCCCGTTTGACGAGAGAGAATTAATGCCCGTTGGCTATAGCTGATGGCTTCGGCATAGTTTTTTTGCGCGACGTAGGTGCGACTGAGGTGATTAAAATTGGCAATTTCACAAGGGCGATCGCCTGCATTTCTGGCGATTTCTAAGGCTTGCTCATGAAATGCGATCGCTTCTGCATATCGACCTTGCGCCCGCTGGGAATAGCCCACTAATGTCAAAATTCGAGCTTTTTCTTGAGTTCCTTCGACTTGTCGCAGCGGTGCATCTAGATAGTCAAGGGTCGTGCGGAGATATGCGCCGGAAAATGAGGCGAAAATGCCACCGTAGAGGGGGAAGTATTGCCGCTGTGAAAAGGTTCTGAGGATTTGTAGGGTAATTTGAAAACAGCCATTCACCAAGCGATGTCCCAAGGGGACGACCCCTTCCAGGGGTTCGCGTGAAGTAGAATTGAGAATTGTTGCCTGATTCAAGCCATTCGCTAACTGCGACCAAATAACGGCAAAAGTCAGAAAAGTGGAAATCGACAGCTTCGCGCCCACTTTGGAGTCGTAAACCAGTTTGTCAAACCAGTTCGCCAATCCCCGCTGCAAGTATTGCAAAATTACCGCTAACTCAACCAAGGAAATTAAGTCAGGCGGTTGTTTTGCTACTAATTCGGTTAATGATTCGTTGAGGGCAAGCGTGTGGAATAATGCCTGAGGATAGGGGCTATTGACTTGTTTTTCCCAGACTGCCCAAGGGCCATTTTGCGCCGGTGTGCCTTCAAATCCTAACGAGCGGTTTTGGTCGTAGATCCAGCTTACCAGGTGCCCTTCCAAGCGTTGCCAAGATTCTAAGCCACGGGCAAGACCTTCAGCAAGTTGCTGCACATCTCGATCTTGTTCGGGATGGGTAATTTCTGGCGCTTGTTGCTTCAGTGCAGATGCCAACTGCGATAAGTTCAAAACTTGCGCTAAATTAGGGTCGATAACCCGTAATAAAGCCGCTAGCTTGTCGTCTGGTGGAGAAGCGATAATTTGTTGAACAGAGGTAGCGATCGCATCCGTCGCCCGATTTTTTTCCTGCGCCCGTTCCCATTCTCCCCGAATCGTCTGCATCGCCCTCAAGGTACGAGTCGCCTTGGCAAGCTTCATTTCATCCTTTTGAGTGTCCACCTGTTGCTGGGTGGCGCTTAAGGTTTCTTCTAAAACTCGCTCGAAAATTTCGCCCGTACCCGGAGTCACATCCTTGACGACCATTTTATACACCTGCTCTTTTGAGCGAATCTGCCCTTTGAGGGTGGTTTGCACAATTTGGTCGATTAATTGTAAGTAGCGATCGCGCAAAGGCAGAGAGTCTGTCATGGGGAGTGGTTAAGTGGAATTGTAGGCAATACGGTTCGGTTCACTTCTCCCTCTGTTTTGATCCCTCTTCCTTGCAGGGAAGGAGGGTTAGGGCTTACCTTTCTTTTTTAAGAGGGGAGAAAATAACTCATTTACTTTGCAGTGTACTGAATAATTTACTTAGTTCGCATCCTAAAAAGCGTGGAGAAACACTAACGCTGATGTTTGCCGATTTTCTACCCTCCCAAGTTCAGCAGTTGCGCGAGTCCGCATCCATCGCCCTTGCCCAAAAAATTGAGCGTCAGGCGATTAAAACTTCTCTCTCGCCACAACCGATAGCTACAGCTTACGTCCATCAGGGGAACGGCGGCACCCCAATTCTGTTACTACCAGGTTTTGATAGTTCGGTGCTGGAGTTCCGCTGCTTGCTGCCACTACTCGCCGCCCAAAATGAAACGTGGACGTTAGATTTGTTGGGATTTGGCTTTACAGATCGAGTGCAGGGAATTTTGTATAACCCCGACGCCATCAAGACGCACCTGTATTACTTCTGGAAAACTTACATCCAAGTGCCAGTCATGTTGGTAGGCGCTTCGATGGGAGGTGCAGCAGCAATTGACTTCACCCTCACTTACCCGCACGCTGTCAAAAAGCTGGTTTTAATTAACAGTGTGGGTTTCAGTGGTAGCTTCCCGCTTGCCTCTTATCTATTTCCTCCCTTAGACTTTCTGGCAGTAGAATATTGGCGTCAGCGCAAACTCCAAGCGCTGTTATGGGGCAGCACTTTTGGTAACTTGGAACCGACTGCAATTGAGGCGATTCGGTGTGCGGCGCTGCACATGGAAATGCCCGGTTGGCACGAGGCTATAATCGCGTTTATGAAAAGTGGTGGTTACGGGGATTTGGCAGATAAAATTCCTCAAATTGATAAGCGGACGCTGATTCTGTGGGGTGAGTCTGATGATATGTTGGGTACAGACGATGCCCATAAGTTTAAGAGAGCGATCGCTCATTCTCAACTAATTTGGATCGAGAATTGCGGGCACGTTCCTCAATTTGAACAGCCGGAGATTACCGCTAAGCATATTTTGGCTTTTGGGTGATTGTAGGATTTATTTTTAACGCAAAGGTACGCAAAGGAATTTGAATGGTAAGGGTAGCGTTAAAGTTATGAATCAGGATTTTCTCTGCAATCGGTGGGTAGTCAGTTCAGAAGAAGCGCGGCAATTGATTGAACAGGGGGCGACAATTCTGGATGTTCGCAATCAAATTTCCTGGTTGCTTGGGCATATTTCTGGTGCTGTTCATGTCACTTGGCAGCAATTCTCGCAACAACAATCACCGCATAAGGGGAAATTGATTGACAATCCAGAAATTTTGTCAGAAAAACTTCGCGCTGTCGGCATTTGCAACAATAAACCTGTCGTTGTCGTTGGCAATCCAGTTCACAATTTTGGCGAAGAAGGGCGTATTGTTTGGATGTTACGCACTCTAGGGCATTCACAAGCAGTATTTGTCGATGGGGGACATTCAGCACTTGTTAACGCAGGTGTACCGATTGTTTGGGGCGTGACTCAACCCAATCCTGGCGATTTTGTTATGCAGCGAACTTCGTTATGGGAAATTCAGCGCGATGAACTCAAAGCCAATCTTGCAGCAAAAGATATATCCCCAGATTTGATTGTAGTTGATGCCCGCGAAGCGAGGGAATATGCAGGAACTCCCTCTTACGGCGAACAGCGAGGAGGACATCTCCCTGGTGCCGTGCATTTCTACTTCCAAGATTTGAAAGATGCCCAGGGTAATTTGCTGCCTCGTGACCAGATTATTAATAAGTTAAAAAGATTAGGAATTCAGCGTCATACTCCTATTATTACTTATTGTACGGGCGGCATCCGCTCAGCTTTTTTGACTGCTGTACTTGTTGATTTAGGATTTAATAATGTGAAAAATTATGCGGGTTCAATGTGGGAATGGTCAGCTTCTCCAGCAAATAATTATCCTCTAGAATCTGAACATAAGTAGGAAAACTAAATTAACCTAGCTTCCGCTCTAACCAGGTTACAAATAATTAAGCTCCTCTAATTATCCATAAATTTAATAATATTTTATCATCTTTATGCCACCACCTATCCGCGCTCAAATCATAAAATTTTAAGTCGTTTTTTTTTAGTGTTCGCTTTCCATCCTGCATCTGGGAGGGTTGATAGGACAAACGCATCTAAGGTGATTTTAGTCGCTGCTTCAGTTGGATAATTATGCTGACATCTTCACCCACTCAATCATTCCACTTCTAGCCTATCGACATCTAGGATGCCTTCTATTAAGGGTAGCGATCGCCATCTTCGCAGCATCTGAACGACAACAGCTAGCGTATACTGCCCGCAGCCGCGCTTCTCGCTTTGTCTCCAGAAGCACAAATCTTAAATCTCAAATCAAAAATATTATCAGAAGCCTCGTACAATGAAATATTGCTGGGAATATTGCTGGGACTGGAGGAACTGATTTTATGCCACAGGCAGTGGGAACGATCGAAACGTTAGGATTCCCAGCTGTACTAGCAGCAGCAGACGCAATGGTTAAAGCTGGTGCAGTCACGCTGGTTCATTATGGACTTGTAGAAAAAGGGAACTTTATGGTTTCCGTTCGGGGAAAAGTTTCTGAAGTCAACATCGCTGTTACTGCTGGGATTAAAGCCGCAGAGACAGTCTACGGAGGTCAAGTCATCTCCCACTACATCATCCCCAATCCTACTGAAAATGTTGAAATGGTTATGCCCATTCATTTTACCCAGAAAGTTGAACAGTTCCGTATGTCGTAGTTGGTTAACAACAGTAACTTAATTTTGGGCGGACATTGCCAGCCATCCCAGCAATTCTTGGGATTTTGTCCACCCGATTGTTTGCTCTTTTGTCAAGTCAAAAAGCTGGAAAGTAAAGGCAAGGGGCATTTCCATCAAAAGGTGCATCGAAAATTCGTACAATTAGTTCTTAGCTCCACGTAACTCAATTAAATTTAGATTCAGGAGATAGATAGCCAATGCCACAGGCAGTTGGATCGATAGAAACAAAAGGCTTTCCTGCTGTCCTAGCAGCGGCAGATGCGATGGTTAAAGCTGGAAGAGTTACCCTAGTCGGCTATATCCGAGTTGGTAGCGCCCGTTTTACTGTCAATATTCGGGGGGATGTTTCAGAAGTGAAAACTTCAATGGAGGCGGGAATTGCTGCCGTAGAAAAAGTTCATGGTGGTGCTGTAGAATCCTGGGTGATCATTCCCCGTCCCCATGAAAATGTCGTCAGCGTTCTGCCAATAGGCTTCACTGAAGAAGTGCAACAGTTCCGAGATGCTGTCGAACAACCCATAGTATACAGGTAGTGGAAACAGCTGTTAGCGAAAGGCGCGATCGCAGCGCCTGCTGAGTAGAAAGACTGCCTGCAAGCGATCGCCCAAAATCAAAGCTGCTATTACAACCCGTTTTCTTCAAGAAAATGGGTTTTTTTAGCAATATTTCTTGGATAAGACTTGCTCTTTCCTTAAAAAGGAGAAAACATAGCTCTTACAACTGGTTAGCGGTGATTAGTTTTTCGCCTCACCCTAGAGGCAATTTCTCAAACCCTTGATTAGTCAGGGTTCTAAAATTAGGAGTTTCGTATAGCGAAAATTTCGTGACACTACCATCGTACAAACACTAGCAAAAATTGGAAATTACTAAATCTTTACTAAAATTCAATATATTTTCATCAAAATTACACAAATTTTGCCCTATTTGTATATAAAAATTGACTAATTGTGAATATTATTACCAGACTTAGCCAAATTAGTGGAGTCAGATATTGCAAACATTACCTGCTAAAGCTTCATCGGTAGGGACTCGCCCTGAAATCGAAGTGCTGCTAATCTGTGCCAGCGCTCAGATGGAATTGGAAAAAGTTGAGCGGCTAGTCACTCTACTTCAGGAAAATCACCTAGATTGGGCAGAACTGATCCAAATGGCGACTGAGCATAAGGTGATGCCGCTTTTGTATTGGAATCTAAACAGCACCTGTCCGGAAGCGGTTCCCAAGAACATTCTGACTAAGTTGCGGGCTGATTTTCAAATCCTAACTCGACGCAGCCTGTTTTTGAGCGGCGAACTGGTTAGACTCGTGAATCTATTTGAAGCACAAGGAATCCCGGTTCTACCTTTCAAAGGGCCAGTTTTAGCCGCTTGTGCCTACGGCAATTTGTTGAGAAGACAGTTCTGGGATTTAGACATCCTGGTGCAAAAAAGAGACATCGAACGTGCAAAGGCGCTGTTTTTGTCTCAAGGATACCAGATGAAAATCGAGCGCATCGAAGTGACTCAAGAACAGGAAGCAGCTTTTGTGACTTCGCCTCATATTCATCAATTTGTGCGCGAAGCTGCCTATCCATTTAGAAACCACCAGAAAGGAGTGCTGGTGGAACTGCACTGGGGAGTGATGCCGAAGTATTTTTCTTTTCCTATCGATTCTAAAGAATTGTGGGATGACCTTGAGCCTGTCTCCATTGCTGGCACGACAGTTCCCAACCTCTCGCCAGAGAATTCGTTGCTAACTATCTGCGGACACGGAACCAAAGACTGCTGGACACAACTGGCAAGAATCTGCGACGTAGCCGAACTTATCCGCAGCCATCCACAGCTAGACTGGGGCAAACTGATGCAGCAAGCTAGCGCCAAGGGCGGTCAGCGAATGTTGTTTCTGGGTTTAATGCTGGCACATCGTCTTCTGGGAACTGCCTTGCCAGATGATGTCTGGCAAAAGATTCAGGCTGACCCAGCGGTAGAATTGCTAGCGGCTGAAGTATGCGAACAGCTTTTTTGTTCGTCGGACGGTTCTGTTAAAGACGGGACAACCACCCGCTTCCATTTAAACGCCAGAGAACGCCTGATTGACAGGGTGCGGTACTCTCTGAATTTAGCAATCACGCCGACTACTACCGACTGGCTGCTACTACCCTTGGCGGAATTTCCAGCTTTCCTTTACTATCTGCTGCGACCAATCAGGCTATTAGGAGAGCAGGTATTGAAAAGATTCAAGCTGAGGAAAAAAAGTTATGATTTTCATGCTTAAAGTATAAAATTTCTTCCTTAATGAAGATGGTGTTGGAAAAGAAATAAAATTTTTTCAATTTTAAATTAAATATTATGAGCTTTTTACCAATCTGTTTAAATCAAAAGCTCATAATATTTATGCTGTGATATTCTTGAGGATATTAAATAGTTATTTGTTCGCAAAAGCCCGATAATTATATTATTTATATATTGATGATAAAAACCAATTATTTATATCTTGACATTAGAATATCTTAAGGTTAGCTTAGGGTTAAGATAAGCGAAACAAAGCTTGGTAATATACTCGAAGCCCCCCATAATCATGAATCATTCAGAAATCTTCAAGGTGAATGCTCCTAAGGTTGTCCACGAAACCATTGATGGTGAAGTTGTAATCGTCAACTTGGATAAGGGAGATTATTATAGTCTGGTTAAAGTTGGAGCTGATATTTGGGAAGAAATTATTAAAGGTACTTCCAAAAGCAATATTATCCAAAAAATAATTCAGTGCTACGAGGGCGATCGCCAAAATATTGAAAATACTGTCAATGATTTTATTGCCAGATTGCAGCAAGAAGAACTAATTATCTTTGACGGCACAGAAGAGTCGAAAGATTCAAATATAGCTAGCTTACCAACCACAACAAACGGTAAGCCGGAAAAGCTCACTTTTTCACCCCCAAGCTTAGAAAAATACACAGATATGGAAGAATTGCTGGCTTTAGACCCCATCCATGAAGTTAATGAGGTGGTGGGCTGGCCTAATGTTAAAGTTGAGGTCTGATTAAATCAGCATTTGGCATCATTATCAGTCAGCTTCAAAGTGTATTGGGAAGGGGCAGTCGTCAGGATTTGCCCCTAGGTTTCAGCTAATTCCTTAAGTTTTTTTCAACATGATTACTAACGAATTGGCATCCGAGATTGCCACCAAAACAGAACAGAAAGACGCTTTAGCTTTTTTTAATACAGTTTATGAACTATACGAAAAAGCTGAGGCTGCATCTGGTTCTATTGACCGTTTTTATTGCTTAGGCGGGTTTAAAATTCGGTTGCGTTTTGCTGGTTCAGCTTTAATTCCCTACATGACACCAGCTTTAGGACATTTAGCTACAGAACCTGTTTCAGATCCAGCGCTGACAGTTTGTTTGTGGGATAGTGCCTCGACAAACACCGTAATGCCGCCTCCACCTTGGCAAAGAAATCATCATCATCCAAAGCGCGGGGAAATTATCGGGTTTACTAATGAACGCATTCATACGAGTTTCCAATGGGGTGCGTTTGCGTTAAGCATTTTAGATAGCGATCGCAACCTGGGAATCTATTGGGTTGAGACAACCGAACAACTTCCTTACTGGGAAGCAGGTTCTCCGCTACGGACAATTTTTAACGTCTGGATGAGTAAGCGGGGACTGCAACTGGTTCATGCGGGTGCAGTTGGAATGCCAAGTGGCGGCGTGTTGCTAGTCGGAAAAGGGGGGTCTGGTAAATCAACTACAGCTTTAACCTGCCTTAACTCTGAGCTTTTCTATGCCAGCGACGACTATAGTTTGATTGCTTCTGACCCCACTCCAACTGTTTTTAGCATTTACAGCACTGGCAAAAAAAATGCCGATGATGTTCAAAGATTGCCGTTTCTCGCTAAGGCAATTAGCAATAGCGATCGCCTCGATTCGGAAAAAGCGCTTTATTTCATTAATGACCATTTTCCCGAAAAAATATTGCCCAGTTTTCCCCTCCGATCAATTTTAATCCCACGCATTACTGGGGAAACAAACACCACCTTGAAACCGACCTCGGCGGCAGCAGCCTTAGCAGCACTTGCGCCGAGTACAATTCTACAACTACCGGGTGCTGGCAAGGAAGCTTGCCAGATGATGATGAAAATCGTTAGCCAGCTTCCTTGTTATTACTTAGAACTCGGCACCGATTTAAGGGAAATTCCTGAAGTGATTTTAAACCTCATTACAAAGCAATAAACAATGGACGATAACCAATTATTCGTTAGCGTTATTATTCCGGTTTACAACGGGGAGAAGTATCTCTCAGAAGCCATTAAAAATGTCAAAAACCAGGACTATCAACCTTTAGAAATTATCATTGTTGATGATGGCTCAACTGATGGAACAGCAGAAGTAGCAGCGCGATCTAAAGATAGTATCCACTATGTTTATCAGGAAAATAGCGGCCCAGCAGCGGCTCGTAACCGTGGTTTAAGGATAGCGAAAGGGGATGCGATCGCTTTCTTGGATGTTGACGATCTGTGGTCGGAAGATAAGCTTAAACTTCAAGCTAATTATTTGGCAGCTAATCCCTCGGTAAAGATTGTTCAGGGATTAATTCAACAAATGAAGCTATCTCAACTGGCGGTGAACAATCAACCCCTTTTTGAACTTGCTTACCAACCTTACAGCTATATTAATTTAGGAAGTGCAATTTATAGAAAATCAGTTTTTGATATAGTTGGCTTTTTCGATGAAACGCTCAATTATGCTGAAGACATTGATTGGTTTATCCGAGCGTGGGAAAAGGGCATTTCAAAGGTTATATTAGAACAGGTAAGCCTGTTTTATCGCAAGCATAAAGATAACATGACAGTAGGAAAAAATTTAGTCGAACTTGGGTTTGTAAGGATTTTCAAAAACCATTTAGATCGATGCCGGAAACGTGGGAATTTTCAAAATAATTCCTTATCAGATATACCGATTAATGAGTACCTTGGTACCTCTCCTGAAATCCCAAAAATAATGTAATGGTTGCAGAAAATAACCCGAACAAAAATTTACCGCTAGTCAGTGTAATTATAGTTGTCAAAAATGGAGAGCGTTACTTAACAAGAGCCATTGAAAGCATTCTAGCTCAGACTTACGAACCCTATGAAATTATTGTTGTGGATGGTCAATCAATAGATAACACTGAAAATATTGCTAAATCTTTTCAGCAGGTTCGCTATGTCCGCCAAACTACTCAGGGAATTGCAGATGCTTATAATCAAGGAATTGATTCTGCTAGAGGAGAATTTATTGCTTTTCTTTCCCATGACGATACTTGGACACCTAACAAATTAAGCACCCAAGTTAGTTATATGATTCAACATCCAGAAATCCAATACACAGTTGCCAAAGTCAAGTTTTTTTTGGAGGAAGGGCATTCCATTCCACCAGGATTTAGACCAGAGTTACTTGAAGGTGAGCATATCGGTTGCATTATGGAAACTTTGGTAGCGCGAAAGACTTTGTTTGAAGCGATTGGCAAGTTAAATCCTGAATTTACGGTGGCTGAAGATGTTGATTGGTTCTCTCGCGCTAAAGATAATAATATTTCAATGACTGTTATGGCTGAAGTGTTACTTCATAAACACATCCACAATACAAATCTTTCACTAAATTCAGCAGTTAATAACCAAAATTTACTGAAGATTATGAAACAATCAATCGAACGTAAACGCCATCAAAAACTGGAGAAAGAATAAAAATGAGCGGTTCTTCTTTGGTCAGCGTTATTATTCCTGTATACAACTGCGATCGCTATCTGGCTGAAGCTATCGAAAGCGTACTAGCTCAAACCTATCAACCCATAGAAATTATTGTCGTAGACGATGGTTCAACGGATGGTAGTGCAGAAGTCGCAAAACGCTTTGGCTCATTAGTACGATACTATTTTCAAACTAACAGTGGTAGTGCTGCTGCCCGCAATCACGGCATAGAATTATCACAAGGCAACTTCTTTGCTTTTCTCGATGCTGATGATTTGTGGGTAGAAGATAAACTGGCAAGTCAAATGACAGCTTTTGAAAGCGAACCTGAACTAGATATAGTATTCGGATTAGTCGAACAGTTTTATAGCCCAGACTTAGAGGAGAGTATGAGGGCAAAAATCCACTGTCCTACTGAGTTAGTATCGGGACATATCCCCTCAGCCTTACTGATAAAACGAGATGCTTTTTTCCGTGTAGGTTCTTTTGAAACTAAGTGGAATCTAGCCGAATTTGCCTGTTGGTATGTACGTGCTGTTGAAGTAAAACTTCGGATGAAAATGTTACCATATTTGGTTGCAAAGCGACGGATTCATAAAACAAATAAGGGAATTAGAGAAAGGCAATTCCAAACTGAATATATTAAAATTCTCAAAGCTTCTCTTGACCGACGACGCGCCGCAGGTGAGCAGGTAAAGAACTCATAGTTATTGTCATGCAAATCAATTTTAAAACTCGTTTAAAAGCCGCCTTAAAATCATTCATTAATCCATCTCCATCTATCCCTCCAAAGCCAATTATTCATATCCTAGAAGTAGATACTTCTAGGGTAATAGATAATCAACTGTTAGTAGGAAAAAATGTTTTGATAACTGGGGCTGGTAAAAATATTGGCAGAAGCATTGCCCTTGAGATGGCTAAACAAGGCGCAAATGTTTTTTTCACCGAAATTAATCAGGAAAGATGTGAAAAATTAGAACAAGAATTAACTAGCTATTCAGTTCAAGTTAAAAGTTTTTTATCTGACATAACAAAAATTGAAGATATAGATGCTTTAAAAAGTTTCTTTGTACAGAACAATATTACTATTGATATACTGATTAACAATGCAGGCATTCAATTTGAAACAATAGGCATAAAAAATCTGAATTTAGAAGAATGGCATAAAACTTTTAATACAAATGTTTTCGGCCCCATGTATCTAACGAAGCTTATCTCAATCATGATGATAGATATGCAAATTCAGGGAACTATTATATTTATTACTTCTTTACACCAAGAGACACTTGTACGTTGGCCTAGTTATAGTTCTTCAAAAGCTGCCTTAAGAATGATTATAGAAGAATTGGCTATCGACTTAGCAGCCTATGGGATCAGAGTGAACGGAATAGCTCCCGGTTGGGTAGCGGAAGATGACCAGGGAATTCCCCTCCCTGATAAATATACGCCGCTGCATCAAAGTTCAATTAGTCCTCGTTATATTGGTCGAGCGGCTGTTTATTTAGCCTCAGAATATTTTTCTGAATTTACTACGGGAACAGTGTTAAAGATTGATGCAGGACTGTCATTATATAATTATCGTGTTAGCCAACATCCACCTCAGTAGAAAAGTTCTATTAGTTTTTATTCTGTTACTTGGATTTGGATTTTTCATAAGTATATTCAGGAAAAATAAAAGGAAAATGTTTCTAATAGAGAAATGGATAAAACCCCTATTAGCCTCTGGTTGTCTAGAGGCAAAGCATCAAAATTTTAAAACTATTTTTCCTGAAAAAGTAAAGCTCGAACGGGTGGCAACCGGATTTCAATTTACTGAAGGGCCAATTTGGTTTAACCAAGAAAAATCTATTCTATTTAGTGATATTCCGGCTAACAAAATCTTTAAACTGACCCCCAAGAATGAGGTAATAGTCTTTAGAGAGCCTAGTCGTAATTCCAACGGGTTGACTAGAGATAAGCAGGGACGACTCATTGCTTGCGAACACGGCACGCGCCGAGTTACCCGCACCGAAAAAAATGGTTCGATTACTGTCTTAGCCGATAAATTTCAAGGTAAAAACCTGAATAGTCCCAATGATGTAGTTGTCAAAAGTGACGGTGCTATTTATTTCACAGATCCGCCTTATGGCATCAAACCCGAACAGCAAGAACAACCGATTCAGGGAGTTTACCGCCTTTCGCCTGATGGCAACGAAATTATTATAGTAGCCGACGATTTTGATAAACCCAATGGATTAGCATTTTCACCTGATGAAAAAAAGCTTTATATCGACGATTCGGAACGCCGTCATATTCGATTATTCGACGTTCAACCGGATGGCACGCTTGCCAACAGTCGCATTTTTTACAATATGAATGGTAAGAAACCTGGTTTACCTGATGGGATGAAAGTAGACGTGCAAGGACATATCTACTGCACAGGTGCAGGAGGCGTGTGGGTTTTCGATCCAGAAGGGAATCATTTAGGAACAATTGTTACTCCGGAAGTGCCAGCTAATTGTGCTTGGGGAGATGACGATTTGCAAAGCCTTTATATTACGGCTTGCACCTCGATTTACAAAATTAGAGTAAACATTCCAGGCATGAAATTACCTTAATTGATTATTAAATTATGCTTAGAAAAAATCCTAAATTACCTGAAATGCATAATCTCAATTCAGAAAATAATTATAGCTGTAGCTGGCCTAATTTCGAGCAAACATTGCTGTTGCGGGCAGCACTTTTGCAGGGAGAAGAGGCAATGGATTCCTGGCATAAATGGAGAACATCTGCCGATATTGAGGCTCTCGATGTAGAATCCTATCGGTTGCTGCCTTTACTTTATCGCAACTTATCCGCACATGACGTGACGGATCTGCATATGGCAAGACTGAAGGGAGTTTACCGACGTACATGGTGTGAAAACCAAGTTTTGTTGCAACAAGTCGCAGCTATTATCAGTTGTTTTCAAAAGGATGGTATCAAAACAATATTGCTCAAAGATGCAGCTTTGAATATACATTACTACAAAGATTATGGCTTGCGGATGATACATAATTTTGATTTTTTAGTTCATCCAGCAGATGCTTTAGCAGCCGTAACTCTGTTACAAAAAAGTGGCTGGAGAGCCAAAGGAAAAATACCAGATACAATTACACCCTTCTTCCATACTCTAGGATTTGAGAATGAATTAAAACAACAGTTTAATCTTCGCTGGCATCTGTTTGCAGATGGTTTTCAAGAAGATGCTGAAAAGGATTTCTGGGATAGTGCGATATTAACCAAGCTGGATGACTTATCAACTTATGTTTTAAATCCCACCGAGCAGCTATTATACGTTTGTGTATATGGAGGAATGAATAATTTTGTTTTTCCAATTAGTCGGCTAGCTGATGCCGCAATACTTCTCAATTCATACCAAGCAGAAATTGATTGGAACCGGCTGGTGACTCTGGCACAAAAGTACCGCTTAATTTTGCCGTTACAAAATATACTGGCAAAATTACCTGAAATTCTCAATGCCCCAATCCCTCTGTCGATTTTACAACAAGTACAAAATCTACCTGTTTCTAAATTTGAGCGCAGCGAATATCAGCTTACGAGTAGAAAAGAAAAATCAGCTTCCGAGCGTTTGATAATCAGATATCTACAATATTCAAGAACAGTAAATACAGATAATTTTAAATTAAGATTTTTAGGTTTTCCCAGATATCTACAATATATCTGGGGTTTGGAACACTTATGGGAAGTTCCATTTCAAGCAATGATTCGGGGTATAAAAAGGCTCATTTGGTAATAGCGATCGCTTCCACCTGAAAAGAGATGTAGCCCGTTACACATTTCCCTACCAGCCGGAAGAGGCAAGTTTCATACATGAGATAGAGCTTAGACACTCCAAAATCTGAGAACTTAAGAACAAATAAAGAAAATCCTCAACAACTGCTTTCTAATCATCATGTTTGGAAACCAAATTAAGACAGCAGCATTGCTGGGACTCCTCAGCGGTCTTCTGGTTCTGGGTGGCTATTATCTAGTCGGCAACGAGCAGGGGCTATACTTAGGTCTGGCTTTTGCTGCATTCAGTAGTTTTGGCTCCTGGTACTATTCCGACCAAGCCGCCTTGATGGCGTATCGCGCCAAACCGCTAGAGCGTCAGGAGGCTCCAGAACTCTACGATATGGTAGCTTCTTTGAGCCAAAGGGCGGGGATTCCCATGCCGAAATTGTTTTTAGTGCCAACTAAATCGCCCAATGCTTTTGCAACCGGACGAGATCCGGATCATGCGTCTGTGGCAGTGACTCAAGGGATTATAGAATTACTCTCCCGCGAAGAACTCGAAGGTGTTTTGGCTCACGAACTCACCCACGTCAAAAACCGCGACACTCTAACTCAGGCGGTTGCAGGCACTATCGCTGGAGCAATTACATTTGCTGGACGGATTCTGACGTTTGGAGCGCTTTACGGCCCTGTCACCCGCGATGACCGTCGAGGGGGAAACGCTTTGGGTGCCTTGTTTCTAATCGTTTTGGCTCCGGTTGCTGCGGCGCTGATCCAGTTTGCGATTTCCCGCACTAGGGAGTTTTCTGCTGACTTGGGTTCGGCTGAAATCACGGGGAATCCTTTGGCGCTTGCCAGTGCGTTGGAGAAGCTGGAGGCAATGGGTCATCAGATTCCGATGAACGGCAATCCAGCGATGTCGCCGCTACTGATTGTCAATCCTATTTCGACAAAAGGGTTGCAATCTCTTTTCCGTACCCATCCCCCGACTGAGGATCGGATTCGTCGTCTCGTAGAATTGGCTCAGCAACAAAAGCAAATGACTCCATCGATCGCATAATGTGCAAGCTGTGCTGGTGATGCTTGATTTTAGCCGGTGGTAACGCCGGTTTTTTTTATTGAATGAGGATGCTAAAGAGGAGATGTCTCGCGTTTCGATTATTATTCCCACGCTGAATGAGGCGACGTGTCTGGAACGCACCCTGCGACAGCTGAGTTTGCTTGCGCCTCCTGCGTGGGAAGTGCTGGTGGTAGATGGCAAAAGTGAAGATGAGACGGTTGCGATCGCCCAGCAGATATTACCAGCGATCGCACCGTCATCTCAAGCGCGTGTCCTCATTTCCAAGGAGCGCGGGCGTTCGGTGCAGATGAACCGAGGCGCAGAGGCGGCGACGGGGGATATCCTGTGCTTTCTGCACGCAGATACCTCGGTTCCAGATGACTTTGTGGCAGTGGTTGAGCAAACTTTAGCCGATCCAGCCGTTGCTGGCGGCGGGTTTATTTCTCTGATGGCAGGTTCCCAGACGACGCGCTGGGGAGTGTCGCTGCACAATTACCTCAAAACTTACTACGCGCCGCTACTTTTCCGACCTTGTTTGTTTTTTAAGGGTTTGCGATTATTATTTGGCGATCAGGTAATGTTTTGTCGCCGCGCTGATTTCTGGGAGTGTGGCGGATTTGATGTAGCATTACCGATTATGGAGGAAGCGGACTTGTGCCTGAAGCTGGTGAAACGAGGACGGATTCGCCAAGTAAATCGCATTGTCCAAAGTAGCGATCGCCGTGTGGCAAAATGGGGTTCTCTTAAAGCTACAGCAATATACCTCTACATTGGCTTTCTTTGGGGTATCGGAGTTGAAGCAACTTACCTCAAGAAGTTCTATGAGGAAATCCGCTAATTAGTCATTAGTTTTTAAAATCTGTTTGTAGAACAAACATTAAGAAAGAAAAATGAAGTGTCTACAGTTTGTTTCCGAGCATCTAGTCGAACAGATCGTTGAACGACGCAAAACCCCAAGTGTATGCTGTTTGGAAGAAGTTGCAATAGACCTGGATGACTACAACAGTGCCCTTGTAGTTGGTGATTACTACAAAGTTTATGATAGTTTTCTAGTAAACAAATGCACCATTCGCATACTGGCGATGGAACTGTGGAGATGGGATAATATTCCTGGGCGACTGTGGCGTGGCGAGACCAATACAAACGCCGATGGTTGCAATCCCTCCGATAAACCAAATGTCCCCAACGATCCCGCCAGCGTATGAGCTTCCTTGCAATTGACCAGGAATGGGAACAGGAGGATCGGGCGCGGCGTTGGGTAGAAATTTAGGAGGAAGTGAATGCGACGGGCACTTTGGCTAAAATCGGCTCCACGCAGGTCAACCCGACTCAGGTTAATGCGACTGATCTCCAGATTTTGAAAGTTTCTATCTTGGTCGCCATACCGTTGGAGAATTTCATTCGCCTTCGTGGTGTTCATTGGCTTTGACTATGAACCGATAGATTTAATCATAGAAATTTAGACGTGACTACGGCTTTGGAGTTTTCTTGAGATAAATCCTATCTGTCCTGCTACTCTTGAGCCTAATTCTGCGACTGATATTTTGAGCCGTCTGGCATGATAGCACCTTCAAGAAAAGCCGCCTTCAGTTCAGAAATGCTGACTTTAGCACCTTTGAGATTTGCACCACTTAGGTAAGCACTATCTAGGTTAGAACCACTCAAACTTGCATTTCTCAAATTAGCACCGCTCAGATTGGCATTACTCAAGTCCGCACAAATTAAGTTAGTGTTACTGAGATTAGCGCTACTGAGATTAGCCTGATTTAAGCGAATAAAACTTAAATGGGCATGACTGAGATTGGCACCACTCAGTTTTGCCTGACTGAGGTTAGCATTATCGAAGTTTGCGTGACTCAGATTGGCATTACTGAGATCGGTTTCACTCAAATTCGCTCGACTCAAATTGGCTTTAGGAAGATTAATATCTACTAACTCTGCACCAGGAGAATCCAAACCTCTAAGAGAAACACCATCCTCATTCAAATCTTGCAATGCCAGAATTCTTGCATAACTAACTTTTACGCCATGCGATGCATCAACCGTACTCCAAGCTTGGTAGTGAAATTGTTTTCTGCGATCGGGAGCTTCCTTAATAAATAGAACTAAGGCAACCACGAGACTGACAGTATCAGCGCCACCCAGTGCCTGTCCAATCAAAGAATTTGGCTCTTCAGTACTTTTTATGCCAAAACATTAGTTATAATTAGAAAAAACATTAAAAAATATCTCAAAAAGTTACTAAAAAGATTGAACAGATTAACATGTAAAGACTATTTTTTATTAACTATAAATATAAGCATAGTATTTTTAGGTGAATTTACAGCTATGGCTAGCAAAAGAGATATTAAAATTCTAACAGAGCTTCTAGATTTAGACTCTCTCAAAG
>NZ_JBYCCT010000001.1:47131-49808 GCF_057473865.1 Coleofasciculus sp. H7-1 | reverse complement strand
TGTCAGCTTTTAGAACAGCTATATCCTATCGGTTTGTCCGTTGGCTTCAGGAGAATACTGACGTATTTGCCTTACACCTAGCCCATTTAGGGCTTGTTTGGGCTTGAACAAAGTTCAAGTCCCGTTAGGGTTGTGAGTGGAAGAAGATGTTAGTTTTCTTGCATCAACTCAACCTGCAAGAACAGCGATCGCACTAATAGGAAGATCACGTGGTATAGTCGCCACCAGAACTTGCCAGGATCAGGCGAGAGGGTGGGATGGCTGAGTCAAACCCAATGTCAGCGATAAATAAGAAAGACACACCGATACCGAAAATTACTGTGTGTGGATTTGTCAGGTTGAACGTATTCACTCCATCAAGGGCGATCCGATGTTCTCCTGTGATGAGCAAGTCATTGAACTCTTGTACTTTGGATGATCCATTAGGAAGATCACGTGGTATAGTCGCCACCAGAACTTGCCAGGATCAGGCGAGAGGGTGGGATGGCTGAGTCAAACCCAATGTCAGCGATAAATAAGAAAGACACACCGATACCGAAAATTACTGTGTGTGGATTTGTCAGGTTGAACGTATTCACTCCATCAAGGGCGATCCGATGTTCTCCTGTGATGAGCAAGTCATTGAACTCTTGTACTTTGGATGATCCATCGTAAACGTGAACGTTGCGAATGCTCCCTTGCTCGGACTCAAACATGAGGAAGACACGGATCAAGTTCGACCGAGCATCGTTAAGGATAACTGGCGTCGGGAGCGCAATATGAAACCAGCTAGCTTTACCAGGCTTTACCTGCATGTCAGCACCCCACCCAAAATGCCCGACGCGATTCAAGTTCTCCGGATTCTCAACAGTTAGAGCGTTTCCATGAACCCAACTAGCGTGAAAGCCCATATTTTTCTCCTCTTTATATTATTTGACAGATTTTTTGCATCAGTTTATCTGAAGCAATTGGTTGAGCCTAATGGCTAACATCACCAGATATAGACAATACCGAAACAAAACCAGAGATTACTCATGCGGTATATGCGATGGTTAGGCTGCGATCGCTCACATTACGCAAAGTAGGTACTCATATAACAGCGTCCAGCCTGTACCCCTAACGCTTCGGCCAGATCAATCGCTTCCGATGTCAGGTTATACGAATCGAACGCATCCGAACTCGTGTGGTACACGACACTGATCGTGGCCCAGTGCCGTGCGTGGTGTAACGGGTAGACAGCCTCTCGCACATAGCCGTGGATGTTGTATGCCGCAGTCGCGTTGGTCACGAATGGCGTATCAAGCCCCAGATTCTTCAGCCATGATTGGAGAAATAGCAGGTTCTGGTGGACTTCAGCCAGATAGTCGCGATGGTAGACGGCGGCGGCGGCATAAGAGCCCGTCGTGCCGTTAGCGATCACATCGCTTTCCGCCTTTGCTAGACTTTCGGCAACTTTGTCGATCACCTGTTGAAGAGCTTGCGGAGTGAGCGACGCGCACGGGTCTACCCCGGCTAGCGCTCGCGCACTGGGGGCACCGGCAGGCAATGGCGGGAGCAAGATCGCCGAGGGGGCGAGCGTCGTCGGAAGAGGTGAAAGCTTGGGAATCTTCGTATGGTACATTATCTTTCTCCTTCAGTGGGTGACTGTGGGTACTCTTGGATTTGTGGCTCGTTCGCCGCACCCGATAGCGATAAAGTCTAATGAGCCTTTCAAAATTAACTTGTATGACTAATATCATTGCGATCCATCTGGGAAGGCGATTCTAGGTTTGAAGTTACGCAAGTTATTTCTGTAAGCGTCCTAACGACCAGCGTCACCGATTGCAAGGGACTTGAACGAAGCAAAAAGATTATCGGTCAATCCGGTACACGCAGTTGTTAGGGTGCGATCGCTGCAACAGTGGAAGTCGTTAAGGTTGTGAGTGGAATTTGACGTGCTTACCTTTATAGGAAGCTGTGGCGATTGATGCGATCGCTTCCCTGGTATGCAGATACCAAAGGGTCATCGCATCGTTTCAAGGGGTTGAAATGAGGGTATCCGCCACCTCGACACATTGAAACTAATTGTTCTGGCGTTGTCACAGATGACTTTTGAGCGATTGTGAAACCTCCACCTAGGAGTAAGGCTGTTGAAGCTAGCAAGGCGATTTTACGATTAGTTCTCATGAGAGTTCCTCTGTTTTTGTTAGTTTTTATGACAGCCTAATTAACGTGACAGCTAATTTATTAGGCTTTCATTTCCTGCTTCATGTCTACTATGGTTACCGATCAGAACTCGATATGATAACTGGGAAAGTTCTGGAAGTGGCAATCAAGAAATCAGACAAAGTTGGGTCAAAAATTGCTTTTGAAGCAAAAAGTTTGGAAAAGTCAGGTAAGTTACCCAATTGCTTCATCCAGAGGACTTACGCAAAACACAACGAAAGTAGCGGTAATTCATGAATTACCGCTACGGAATAATCAGCTTCTCAACCACATCTTGCGTAAGTCCTGATCCATTGAAGAGGTTGGGTTGATGTTAGGAAACCCAACCCATCAAATTCGCGATTGCATTGATGATCCTACAGAGCACCAGAGAATACTTGCTTGAAGTTCCATCCGGTGCCAACTTTTTTGCCGCCGTCACCCGCTGTCCATCTGAAAGTGCCGTCAGCTCTTCCATCGTGGCGATACCACATTAAGTCGCCATTATCTTTGA
>NZ_JBYCCT010000001.1:0-47031 GCF_057473865.1 Coleofasciculus sp. H7-1 | reverse complement strand
TGCCATAGATGATGCCGTCGCCACCAGAGAATACCTGCTTGAAGTTCCATCCAGTGCCAACTTTTTTGCCGCCGTCACCCGCTGTCCATCTGAAAGTGCCGTCAGCTCTTCCATCGTGGCGATACCACATCAAGTCGCCATTATCTTTGATGCCATAGATGATGCCGTCGCCACCAGAGAATACCTGCTTGAAGTTCCATCCAGTGCCAACTTTTTTGCCGCCGTCACCCGCTGTCCATCTGAAAGTGCCGTCAGCTCTTCCATCGTGGCGATACCATTTGAGATCGCCGTTATCCATTACGGCGTAGATGATGCCTTGCACGCTCTCTTGTGTCCTGCTTTGGGCAATAGAAAACTGCCGAACAGGACTGCTCTTAACAGTAGAAGCTGAGACTAGAGGAGTATGGACACCCAGCGATGTAGCAGATACTCTTGGGACGGAACAAGCAGCACCGATCGAAGTTGCGATGGCAACTAGCAGAGCTGTTCGACGCAGAATGGTCGTATTGGTAAGTGAATGAGACTTTGATGAGAAAAACATGGTGAACCTACTTTGTGTGTAAAGATTGCAGTGAGTTGAATACTGAGTTTGTACTCTTCTGATGACTGATACGTTTGGTATTTGGATTTAGGCACCCACGATGCCTAATCCTAATTTGCTCAGTCATAGATGGTTGCTACCCGTTATCGTGTAGTAACGGACTCCTCAGTCCAGGGAGAGCAAGTCGATCGCCCTAAAAAGTGTGAGTTGCAACCTTGGACTTTGAGTGTATAAACACGATTTGATTGAACATTGTTGAAAGTGAATGATCCGGAGCGATTTTCTAGTTGTTTTTCTCCACCTCCTACTCGTGCATATCGAACATTGAAAAAGTCCCAACCATCATTAGTAAATTTGAAGATAATCTGATTGCCGGACTGATACCCTGTGATACATGGTTGGCCAGCAGGGCAAAGTTTGACATCGTTACCAAAGCCGCCAGCCATAGCACTCTGTCCAAAAGACAAACTCAGACCCGCCAACATTGCGGATAGAAAGCGAGCATTTAGTGTGTTCATTTTTGTTTTCCTTAGTTGGTTCAATTCAGTTCTGATTTTCTTAGTCATAGTCGAATTTTGGTAGAGTCCCTGATTGAACCAGAAGGGTCATATCGGTAGCTAGTTAATCGTTGATTACTCACCTAAATTAGGCTTTCATTTCTGCTTCATGTCTACTATGGTTACTGATCAGAACTCGATCTGATAACTGGGGAAGTTCTGGAAGTTTCTATCAATAAATCAGACAAACTTAGGTTGCAAATCGTGTTTGAAGCAAAAAGTCTGGAAAAGTCAGGTTAAGTTACCCAATTGCTTCACTTATCAATCCTTGATATAACCAAGGGTATTCACCTTGCTTATCTAAGTTATGCACCCTGAATCAGAACTGTCTTGGGAGCAAACTCAAAATCTAGTTGGCACACTGGTATTTAAACATACTGGAAAGCATCTCAGCGACATTGAAATCGAGGTGCTGCAAGGTGCGTGGGAAGGCAAGAGTTATGAGGAGATTGCCGAACAACTCTTTCGCAGTGTTAGCTACATCAATAAAGACATTGGTTATCGATTGTGGAAGAAGCTCTCGGACGCATTAGGAGAAGACGTTACTAAAAAGAGCTTTCGACAGGCGCTCAAGCGAGAATGGCAAAGGCAAATTGATTTAGAAACCACCTCACCAATGTTAACTTTTGCAACAAATTTAGAATTTCCAGACGGACCCCTCGCGTTAGATTCTCCTTTTTATATAGAGCGTCCCCCAATTGAATCCGACTGTTACAAAGAGATTTTGAAGCCGGGTTCTCTTATTCGGATTAGAGGTCCCAAACAGATAGGGAAAACCTCTTTACTCCATCGAGTTTTAGCCTATGCCAAGCAACAAAATTATCAAGTTGTTCGCCTGAATTTGCGAAAAGCTGAAAAAACAGTCTTTACAAACTTAAATAAATTTTTACGCTGGTTTTGCTTGAACGTTACCAGACAACTGAATATAGAACCAAAACTTGATGATTATTGGGACGAAGAAATTGGTAGCAAGGTAAGTTGTACAGGCTACTTTCAAACTTATTTATTAGCGCAACTAGACACAAATTTAGTAATCGCCTTGGACGAAATTGATACCGTTTTTAACTATCCTGATATTGCTGAAGATTTTCTGGCGCTACTCCGAGAATGGCATGAAGAAGCCATGATTGAGGAAAGTTGGCGAAAACTTCGATTGGTTATAGCGCACTCAACAGAAGTGTATATCTCCTTAAATATCAATCAATCTCCGTTTAATGTTGGGTTGCCGCTAAGATTGCCGCCGTTTAATCAACAGCAAGTCCAGACTTTGGCTCAGGTACATGGTCTGACTTGGACTGTTGAAGAAACCCAACCATTAACCACGATGGTCGAAGGGCATCCCTATCTGATTCGACTTGCCTTGTATCACCTTGCACACCAAGATGTGACACTGGGGCAATTACTGCAAGCTGCTCCCACTCATGCTGGGATTTATAGTGACCATTTGCGGCGTTGCTTAGGGCATGTGAAACAGCAGCCAGAATTAGCCGCAGCATTGAAGCAGGTTGTGACTGCTCAAAGTCCAGTTCAGTTGGAATCCGTGGCTGTCTATCAGTTAGACAGTATGGGACTCGTACATCTCAATGGCAACCAGGTAACACCGAGTTGTGAGCTATATCGTCAGTATTTCAGTACCAATCTTTCTTGAGAGTTGAGTTCTCCAAACCTAGCAAAATGATCAATACAATCTATCACGGAGATTACGAATATAAGGTTGGAGGAAGCTTACCGCCCAATGCACTTTGTTATGTAACTCGGCAAGCTGACCAAGAACTGTTAGCAGCTTTGGAAAAGGGTGAATTTTGTTATGTATTCAACTCTCGGCAGATGGGAAAGTCGAGCTTGAAGGCGCGAACGATGCAACTGTTGGAAGCCAAAAAAATTGCTTGTGCAGCAGTTGATGTAACTAAACTCGGTGCAAAGCAGGTGACTGCTGACCAATGGTACAAAGGGTTAGTGGTGGAATTGGTCAGAGTTTTCAAGCTTTCAGGAAAGTTTGATTTGAAAGCTTGGAGAAGCGAACAAACCGAACTCTCGGCAATTCAACAACTCAGTCTGTTCATTGAAGATGTTTTATTGGTCAAAGTTTCTAGTCCTAGAGTCTGTATTTTTTTAGAAGAAATTGATAATGTCAAAAGCTTAAATTTTTCAACCGACGATTTGTTTGCCTTAATTCGCGCTTGCTATGAACAGCGCTCGCACAATCCCCTCTACGATCGCTTAACCTTCTGTTTATTGGGAGTCGCAGTCCCAGCCGAGTTGATGGTTGATAAACAAAGAACCCCCTTTAACATCGGTCGAGCAATCGATCTGACCGGGTTTAAACTGGCAGAAGCTAAGTCACCTTTAACTCAGGGATTAATCGCAAGCGTAGATAATCCGGTGACGGTTTTACAAGAGATTTTAGACTGGACAGGTGGGCAACCCTTTCTCACTCAGAAGTTATGTAAGCTGGTTGCAGAGAAAGCTGAAAGCCGAAAGCCAAACATTGAGCAGTTGGTTCAACGGTATATTGTTGAGAATTGGGAGTCTCAGGATAATCCTCCGCATTTGAGGACAATCCGCGATCGCATTCGAGGCAGTGGTCAGCGCAGAGGTCGGCTTTTAGGGCTTTATCAGCAGATTTTACACCTCAAAGCAATAACAGTAGATGACAGTCCTGAACAAATGGAATTGCAACTGTCAGGATTAGTCGTCAAGCAACAAGGCAAGCTCTGCGTTTATAACCGCATTTATGAATCTGTTTTTGATCAGACTTGGGTTGAGAAAGAATTAGCCGCCATTCGTCCTGATTTTTATTCGGTAGCGTTAGCAGGTTGGCTTGAATCAAAGGGACAAGAAGAGTCATGGCTGTTGCGCGGAGAGATGTTACAAAAAGCCCAGCAGTGGGCAGCAGATAAAAGCATTAGCGACCAAGATTATCGCTTTTTAGAGGCGAGTCGCGAATTAGAACAAAGCGATTTACAACAGCGGTTTCAGGCAGAAGCAGAAGCTTCCGGGATTCTGGCAGAAGCCAACCTGGTACTGGCAGACGCCAATCAAACCTTGACACAGGCAAACCACAAGGCTACTCGACGCATCCGGACAGGCGGGACGATCCTGGCGCTTTCCCTATTGGTGGCGATCGCAACGGGAATCTGGGCGGTAAGGATGATCCAGGAGACACAACTGGAAAGAATCAAATCCCTTAGTCTCTCCTCAACGGCTGCACTAAATGCCAATCAAGAACTGGATGCCTTACTCGCTGCCCTCAAAGCTGCCATTCAGTTAAAAGCCGCTCCTTGGGCCGATGCCAACACCCAAGCATCTGTCCGGTTGGCTTTGCAGCGATCGCTATTTCAAATCAGTGAACGCGATCGCTTAGAAGGTCACAACGATCAGGTCAGAAGTGTGGATTTTAGTCCAGATGGCAAGACTCTGGCAACTGCGAGTGAGGACAACACAGTCAGGCTGTGGAGTATTGATGGACGAGAACTCCAACGACTATCGGGACAAAATCAGTCTTTCAGAAGTGTGAAGTTTAGCCCGAATGGACAGCGAATTGCAGCGATCAGTGCCGACAACACGGTTAAAGTGTGGACGGTGGAGGGCAAAGAATTGATCACCTTCCCTGGGCAAGCCGATGAAGAAAATTTTATGGCTGATCTTTGTTTTAGTCCCAATGGTCAAGTGATTGCGGCTTCTGGTACCAACCATAAGGTCAAACTTTGGCGGATGGATGGGCAGGAAATCAAAACACTGGCGGGACATGAGTTACAGGTTTGGAGCCTTAGTTGCAGTCCGGATGGACAAACCATCGTCGCTGCAGATCAAGGGGGAATTGTCAAACTTTGGCGGATGGATGGGCAGGAAATCAAAAGCTTCCGGGCAAGTCCACAAGCAATTTTTGGAGTCAGTTTTAGTCCGGATGGTAAGTCATTTGTCACAGCAGGTGGAGACACCCAGATTAAACTGTGGAACCTAGAGGGAAAGATGATTACAAAGATTGGCAAACATGATAATTTCGTCATTGGGGTGCGTTTCAGTCCAGATGGTCAGACAATCGCCTCAATCAGCGCCGATAAAACTGCCAAATTATGGAATCTGGAGGGACAATTACTCAAAACGTTCAAAGGACATCACAACTTTGTGTTTGGACTTAGTTTTAGTCCCGATGGTCAGGCGATCGCGACTGCTGGCGGAGATGATACCGTCAGGTTGTGGAAGTTGAGCAATGAAAATCATCAGACCTTGATTGGACATACCGATTCTCTATATAGTGTGAGCGTTAGTCCCAATGGCAACACCATTGCCACAGCCGGAGATGATCAGACAATTCGGTTGTGGAGTCGGGCGGGGCAAGCGCTGGCAACGATTAGCGCCAAGAGCGGTAATTGGAATCGTATTTGGAGCCTCAGCTTTAGTCCCGATGGCAAAACCATTGCCTCTGCCAGTTGTAACAAAACTCTCAAACTTTGGAACCTCAAGGGACAACTCCTGAAAACCTTCAAAGGGCACAGTAATGAAGTCCGTGAGGTGAGTTTTAGTCCCGATGGTCAGACCCTGGCGACTGCCAGTTACGATGGCATCATTAAGCTGTGGCAGATTGACGGTCGAGAACTGAGAACGCTCAAAGCAAATGCGGGTAAGGTATGGAGTGTGAGCTTCAGCCCCGACGGCAAGCTCATTGCCTCTGCTCACAACGACGGCACGATCAAACTTTGGAACCTTCAGGGACAAATCTTAAAAACATTTCACGGGCACAGCAACTACGTTACCCGCGTCCGGTTTAGTCCCGATGGCAAAACCATTGCCTCTGCCAGTCGTGACAAAAAGATTAAACTTTGGACGCTAGACGGTCATGAATTGAAAACACTCACAGGACACTCTGCTGGTGTGACAGCACTAAGCTTTAGCCCCGACGGTAACAGCCTTGCCTCTGCCAGCGATGATGGCACAATTCGGCAGTGGAATGTTGGCGAAGGGCAAGAGATCCAAAGGATCACAGGACATGGTTATCCATTCTGGAATCTGACTTTTAATCCGGATGGTAAAACCCTGGTTTCGGTCAGCGATGATGCCCAAGTTGAAATCTGGAATACCCAAATGCTAGAACCTGAGCAGTTAATAGATCGGGGTTGCCACTGGTTGAAGGATTATCTCAAGCATAACGTTAGGGTCAATCCGCGCGATCGACAGATGTGCGATCACGAAGCGCTGCTGCAAAGCGCAGATCGCATTTATTAAAGAGTGAGAATTTTAAATACAGAAACACTTAATCCGAAGTTTCCAAAACTATCATCTTGTTTAGCAACCGAGATTTTCTACTGCCACAGCAGGTTTAGGAAATTGCCGTCAATCTGACTCTGTTGAGTCAAGGAGTTATTTATGAATCGTCGTGAATTTTTAGCCTTTTACACTCAAGGTCGGTATCTATATGACAGGCTCGGTAACAAAGTAATCTTGCGAGGAGTCAACAAAATGTCGGTATGGGATGGAGACGATCCCACAGGCAGTATTTCCTTTCCAGAGATTCGCAAAACGGGAGCTAATTCAGTCAGGATCATATGGGCTATAGCAACTCAACAAGGTCCAACAGACCTTAATGTGCTCGATCAACTGATTACCAATGCTAAAAACAACCATCTCATCCCGATGATTGAGTTACATGATGCTACAGGCGACTGGAGTCGCCTCCAGGAATTGGTGAACTATTGGGTTCAGCCCACTGTTGTGACGCTTATTCGGAAACATCAAAAATATCTATTAGTAAATATTGGCAATGAAGTTGGGGATGACAAGGTGAGTAGCGATCAGTTTACTGCTGGTTACACAAGCGCTATTAAAACCATGCGCGCCGCAGGAATTCGTACCCCTTTGGTGATAGACGCGGCGGAGTGGGGTAAAAATCTAGCAGTTCTCAATACTACTGCACCTACTCTACTCAACGCTGACCCGGACAAAAATTTGCTTTTCTCAGTTCACCTTTATTGGTCTATGTCCGATGGTGCTGATGCTAACTTTATCCGATCAAATTTACAAAAGGCAGTTGATCTAGGCTATCCCCTGATCGTGGGAGAGTTCTCTAGTTTTGGAGGATACGCTGGTCAGCATAAAAGCATATGCAGCCCAGATGGGAAAATCGACTATAAAACCATCTTAGAGGAATGTCACAAGCACGAAATCGGTTGGTATGCTTGGGAGTGGGGACCTGGCAACGCTTTTAATGATTCCCTTTGCGCTGTGATGGATATGACTCCTGATCGTTTGTTCAACAATCTCAAGCCGGGATGGGCGACTGAAGTGGCAGTATCCAGCCCTTACAGCATCAAGAAGACCTCGGTTACACCACCCACTATGTAACACCTACATTCCACAGGTTGTTGATAGAGCCAGAGGTATTTTGGGCAAGAACCTCGGTATTTTGCGCGGGGATTGCCTTTGTTGCAAGTCTAGCGGGTCGAGCCAAAACGGGAGCGAGTTTGCTAAGTAGAGTAGTAGCTGCTCCAGCAACAAAGCAGCTACTTATCTGTAAAAGGTGACGTCGAGAAAGTTGATTAGACACAGCAGTTTCTCCCTCGTAAAAACGGACATCAAAAACCTCAATCACAAGGATGTAATCTTCTCTTTCAATAGCGTTTAGATTAGAGCGATCGAGGCTATGTCCTTAATTATAGGAGAGTTCTCTCGCTTCGGAGGATATGCGGGTGAGCATCAAAGCATCTGTAGTCCAGAGGGAGAAATCGACTATAAAACCATCTTGGAGGAATGTCACAAGCACGACATTGGCTGGTATGCCTGGGAATGGGGACCTGGCAACAATTTTACCGATCGGGATTTACGCAAAGCTTATACATATAGCGTTCTTGTCGGTTCAATCCCTCTGTGGTTGCCCCCAAATGTGGTGATGTTGCGTAAGTCCTGTGATTCCCTTTGCGCGGTTATGGACATAATTCCAGATCGCTTGTTCAACAATCTCAAGCCGGGATGGGCGATTGAAGTGGCACTGTCCAGCCCTTACAGCATCAAGAACACCTCGGTTACGCCACCCACTATGTAAAATTTATCAGCCAAAAATTCTTAGGGAAGATAGCCCCTATACCAAGCTTCACGGTAATAGACTTGTTGTGAAATAGGGAATGGTTGTGAGCAAGCGACTCTAGCAATTTCAGGGATTTACGCAGCCATCAAGTAGAAGTTCCACAATCCGGTTGCCGTCAGCATTAAGTGGTCATTGAAGTCAGTCACGCGATTCCTGCAAATCTGGCTGACCGCACCATAGCGCTTGCGCCTTCAAAAACCTGTTCCAGATCGCAGAGAACGCTGTAGGGGTGGCTGTGCGCTCGTTTACACCCTTGGTGCGCCTAAATTCGGAGGTTTCCTCCGAGGCGGCGCATCCGCTTTTTAACTGATGCCCCTTGGTCAGAGTCAAAGCTCAATGAACGAAGGTTGGAGGTAATGAACCAGTGTAGTCAGACCAGAATCAGCAGAGGATTTAGCTTAAGAAACTGTTTGTAAATAAACGTGAAGAGAAACTGAACCGAGATTGAATCCAGGATAGTGATAGAGATGCGTTCTTCAACCGAGTAGCGGTGATGAGTCATAATATCTACGAGAGTGACTTGAAAGATGCGGAATGGAAACGGATAGCCCCGCTGCTACGGTTGGAAAAGTTGTTGGGAAGTAAGCCAGATGTAGAGCGGGCGCGATGTACTTGATGCGATTTTCTACCGCGCCGATAACGGGACGAAATAGCCTAAAAAGCTTTATATGTATAGGGTGTAACAGTTCATGATAGAAAAAAATAGTCCTTCCATTTGCAATAAGACCTATCTGTTAAAAATGTTACCTAAATTTTTACCAAAACCACTTAAAAAGTCAACTGAGTACAGCAGAATTCATTTTCCTAAAAATTTTGCTTCATCTCCTACAGTCAATCAAAAAAGTGAGCTTAGAAAGGTTAGCAAATGCTTTACCCTTAGCAATTAAATTTGAGAGTCGAAGAAAAAGAATACAACGTTTTTTATCATTACCCAATTTAACAAGTGAAAAATTTGGTTTCCCATAGTTAAGAAATGGTTGAAAACATACTTTACCGATGGAAAAATAGTTTATATCGCCATTGTATAGAACAAATTGGAGTTGCATAAATTTATTTATGGTTAGCGTTATGTGGGATCAAAGAGCATGCCCAATATATTTTGAATTATTACCCAAGTTGGGTTCTCCTAAGTGTTTGTGCGATCGCGAGTAATCTGGGTTTAGTTGGATCCCACGACGGTAAGAAGCGATCGCTTTTGGGACTGTGCTGGCGGGTGTGGATCGACAGTGGAGACTTGACAGAATTAGAATTCCGGCAATCTACAAGTACGGGGATAAACTCAAGCTAAATCTGGGCAATAGGTCTTCACCCGATAATTCTGTGGGAAGATTTCGCACTTCCACGTCCTGTCCTGGGCGATAAATTTCCACTTGCTGTTGTTGGGGGTTAATCAACCATGCCAATTGCACCCCTGCATCCATATATTCCTGCATTTTGGAGCGCAACATTTCTAGATCTTCTGTTGCCGATCTTAACTCAATGACAAAATCGGGTGCGATGGGGGGAAATTTACGCCTTTGTTCGGGAGTGAGGGCTTCCCAGCGTTCCCTACGAATCCAAGCAGCATCAGGAGAGCGATCTGCACCATTGGGTAACTTAAATATCGTGGAAGAACTGAAGGTATAACCGAGTCTAGTTTGCCGATTCCAGATTCCCAAATCGATAATTAAGTCGGCTTCTCGATTGCCACTTTCTCCTCCAACGGGTGACATGATAATTAATTCTCCCGAAGCCGTTCGTTCAAATTTAAACTCGCGGTTATTTTGACAGATTTTGTAGAACTGTTCGTCTGTCAGGTGAACGGTGTCTAAATTTAATGTCAAAGGACTCATAATCATACACCTACTCGGAATGGCATTCTGAGTCTAACTCTGTATTTCTCTAACTTATCTGATTTACGGCTTAGTTAGGGAAGGAGAAATAGACGGCTTTAACAGGTTTTTGGTTGCAACTGCAAGGCGCGACGATAACAGAGACTTGCTTCGTTAATTTGACCGCCTTCGGCTAAGATATCCCCTAAATATTTGTGCGATCGCAAGTAATCTGGGTTTAGCTCAATCGCACGTTGGTAAGCAGCGATCGCCTGTTCCCATTTCTTCTCTTTTCCTAAAACCTTTCCTAGTTCCAAATATATTTCTTTCGTTGTCCGGCTAAAATTGGAGTGCGGTTTGGTAAGACGCGATCGCATCCGAAAGGCGAGTTTGCCTAACTAAAGCATTGCCTAGCTGCATTTCAATAAAAAAGGCTATTCGCTGGGCTGGGGACAATGGATCGATGGGAACATAGACAGCGCCAGCTTTAAGGATGCCCTAAATTGCTACAATTTCTTCAATGGATTTGTTTAAGCAAATACCGATGCGATCGCCTTTTTCAATACCAGCGTCTCTGAGAACCTAGGCTAGTTGATTGGAAAGTGTGTCTAGCTGCTGATAGGTTATGGCGTTGTTTTTATAAATGACTGCTTCTTTAGCTGGGTATCGCTTGGCGCTGGTTTCTAGAAGCTGATGGAGTAGATATGGCATGGTTTAGTTCTTTGAGATAATATTACTGCACAGGATCTAACTTTGTATTTTCTAGGAAAGTGTAGGCTATTCGGTCGGGTTGCCGGGAGATGCGATTATGCACTCTTATTGACGAGAGTGCGATTCTGGTTCCGGGACGCTACGCGATCGCTCATGTTGTCACTGACTAATAGAAACCTAGATGTCCGTAAAATTTATAACTGCTACAACACCCGCTTGAAGATTTAGTATATCTTTACGCAATGAAGCGCAGCCAAAATTCCCAAAAATGCGAAAGTACGAAAATCATTGCCGAGTAGAAAAATAGCTTTTGCCATAGCAATGCTGAATAATCCCGCATTGCTACCCTTAGCTGTTTTGGCAAGGAATGATGTTCCAGCAAATCTGTTAGAGCAGGTTGCCAGACAAATAGATAGATAGAATTGAAGAACGAGAACAGCAGCAAAATATTTCTGCTTGTGTAGAGGTATTAGCAGCCTTAAAGTTTGATAGACAGTTAATTCGACAATACTTAAGGGAGGAACTTATGCAAGAATCACTTATTTATCAAGAACTTATCCAAAAAGGTGCAAAACAAGGCAAGTTAGGAACTCTAACTCGGATGCTTTCACGTCGATTTGGTACAATTTCTCCGGAATTACAACAACAGCTTCAAGGACTGTCAATTGAGCAATTAGATGATTTAAGTGACGCGCTGTTCGACTTTTCAGCAATATCCGAGTTGACTACTTGGTTACAAAATCAGCAATGAGTTAAGCGATTTGGGATTTTGGATTGTCTCCATGCCTCAAAGTCTTGCATTTTACCACTTCTTTTAGTCTTTAATATTGTCCAATTTCATTCCAGCCGACCAACCGCAACGGATACCGGCAATAGAGTCTTGAATGTATTGAAGCAACACAAAAGAAGGGAGATTGTGAGTAAATTTTAGGCGCAGAATTCTTAACAGACAGCGGTAGATAAGAAGTAAAGCGAGGTGGACAACAAATATAGGTAAAGGTATTTTTTGGCAACCATGCTTCAGGGCGAAATATGTGGTATTTTTGGCTAGCGAGTACTAGCAGGTAATTCGTTTACAAACAAGCTTTAACCATCTTTGCTTCTTCTGCTAGATACTCAGCTAATTGGGCTTCAATTTGCTGTTTGACAATTTGGCGATACTCCAGGAAATGTTCTAGTTCAGAGCAAAGAGATAAATAACGCCTCAAGCCGCCTCGATAATGTCGGTATAAACTATACAGGTGGAGCCAGAATTGCCAACGAGTTTTTCGGACAACCCCTTGCTGCCAAAAAATAATCAGTAGGGGTCGCATCGATGCCCAAGTCAGTTTTTTATGAGTAGCTTTTCGGATTTTGGGATACTTTGCCCGTGCCAAAATCACAGACTGACGGTAGGCGCGGTCTAGAAAACGCTCTGGTTCGTACAGTTTCCAAAATGCTTCGACATACTCGCGGCCAATCTCTTCCAAGGGACGGGTTGGCACAAAGTTCGTTAATGTCGTTTGATTGATATTGCCCAATTCGCTCCGGAGGCGTCCCTCTTTGTTGAGTCGATGCCAGAGGGCGGTATCGGGTAGCGCTTGCAACATACTGAAAACGGCGGTAGAAATTGCGGTTTTTTCGACAAACTCAACAATGCGATCGCCTGCTCCCGCTTTTTCTCCATCAAACCCGATAATAAATCCTGCCATTACCCGCAGTCCTGACCGCGTAATTGCATGAACGGCTTCGCTCAAAGAGTCTCGCGTATTTTGATACTTGCGAGTTAAAGTTAAGCTCTCTTCATCGGGTGTCTCAATTCCTAAAAAGACAGATCCGAAATTACACTGCACCATCATATCCATCAGTTCTTGGTCTTGTGCCAAATCAACGGATGCTTCGGTGACAAAAGAAAAAGGATAGCTATATTTAACCATCCAGGGTTTTAACTCTTTTAGCAGAAGTTTGACATTTCGCTTATTACCAATAAAGTTATCATCCACCATAAAAATGGTGCCTCGCCAACCCAACTCATAGAGACGTTCTAATTCAGCCAAGAGTTGTGCTGAGGTTTTGGTTCGAGGTTTGCGACCATACAGAACAATGATGTCGCAGAATTCGCATTGAAAGGGACACCCCCGCGAAAACTGAACTGACATCTGTGCATACGCACTAAACTCCAATAGGTCGAAGCGTGGGATGGGTGTTTGGGCGACATCGGGCTTTTCTCCTCCAGACCGGAAGATTCCCGCATTTTCTTCCCGTTCAAGCGCTTCTACAAACATCGGTAGGGTGATTTCTCCCTCATCAAGAATCAAATAATCAGCCCCAGCCGCTTTGGCTTCGTCGGGTAAAGCGGTTGGATAAGGCCCCCCAACTGCAACTGGTTTGCCTCGTCGTTTCGCCTCCTGAATTTGAAAGAGGAAATCTTCTTTCTGGACAATCATTGCCGATAAAACAACTAAATCTGCCCAAGCCCAATCCGCTTCAGTTATCTGACTCACATTCCGGTCTACTAACTTAAATTCCCACTGTTGGGGAAGAATTGCTGCTACAGTTACTAAACCCAAGGGCGGCAGCAAGGCCTTACGACCTGCCAGCGCTATGGCTTTTTCAAAAGACCAAAAACTTTTAGGAAATAGGGGATAAATAAGTAAAACTCGCATTTTTTGAATCCTTATAAACTAAGGGATAAGTAGAGGGAGCTAATTAACGTAAGGTGGGCACTCCCAGAAACAACTTTTTGTATGGGTTGTAAGGTTTATCATGGGCACTGCTTACCCTACAACTTTGTCAAATGCAAATATTTTTTAATAGTTTTATAGTTCTCCTTCTTCTAGATCGTTGTCTGCGGATGGTACTTGGGTTGATTTTAGCCATTGAATAGTTTCAATGCGATCGCTCAATTCAACTATCGTAACCGCTTCAAACAAAGAGCGTATGGGTAATTCTACTGAAAAGGTTTGGCGGATACGAGCAAGGATTTTAGTTGCCATAAGGGAATGTCCTCCCAGTTCAAAAAAGTTGTCGTGGAGTCCCACTCGTTCGACTCCTAAAACTTCTGCCCAAATCTGAGCTAATTTCTCCTCTGTGGGAGTACGAGGTGCAACGAATCTGGTTGAAACATTGGTTTGGATTTCCAGTTCGCTTAAGGTGCGACGGTCAACTTTCCCGTTAGCAGTCAACGGGAGAGCATCTAAGTTCGTGAAGACTGAGGGAATCATATAATCAGGAAGTTTCTGTTGGAGAAATTTTCGCAACTCTTGTTCGGTTACGTTCTTCTCTTTAGAAACAATATAAGCAGCTAACCGATGGTTGCCTGATTTGTCTTCTTTCGCAATAGCTGCAACTGATTTAATTTGGGGATATTCGCTTAAAGCTGCTTCAATTTCTCCAGTTTCAACGCGGAAACCTCGAATTTTAACTTGCTCGTCAATCCGACCAAGAAATTCGATGTTGCAGTCGGTTAGGTAGCGAACTAAGTCTCCAGTTTTGTAAAGGCGGGCGTTTTGTTCATTGCTAAAAGGATTGGGAATAAATTTTTCTTGCGTTAAGTTGGAGTCGTTTAAGTAGCCTCTAGCTAAGCCAATTCCGCCTATGTGTAATTCGCCTGGAATACCGATCGCAACAGGCTGTAAATTTCGATCTAAGATGTAAGTTTGTACGTTAGCGATCGCGCGTCCGATCGGTACTTGTTGCTGTATATTTGCGGATGTGTTTATGGGATACATTGTGGCGACAACTGTTGCTTCAGTGGGACCATAAGTATTCACTAATTTGGGATAATCGCCTACACGCTTTTGCCAGATTCTCACCAGTTCTGGAATTGCTCTTTCTCCGCCAATAATGACCAAGCGCAGCGATTCAGGAAGAACGATATCTGTTGTCTCTAATTCAGAAACTATTTGATGCCAGTAGGCTGTCGGCAAATCTAAAACTGTTAGATCTAAATCTTGGCAGGTTTTCAGAAATGTTGCTGCCGAACTCAACATTTCATCAGTTCGTAACACTAACGTTACGCCAGAAGTAAGACAGGGGTAAATTTCTTCGGTGGCTGTATCGAAGCTAATAGAGGCAAATTGGAGAATGCGATCGCTTAGCGTTAATCCATATTCAGAAATAGCAATTTGGGTAAAATTGACCAAAGAGCGATGTTCGATCGCAACTCCTTTAGGCTTTCCTGTAGAACCTGAAGTATAAATTACATAAGCCAAATTTTCTGGCTTAGTTGCACTCAGTAAATCCTCTTCGCTTTCTTGAGATAATTTTTCCCAATTTGTATCTAAGCAAATAACTTGTGCTTTATTTTCAGGAAGCAAAGATATCAGCTTTTCCTGAGTTAATAGCACTTGCACTTGCGAATCTGACAGCATATAAGCGAGGCGGTCTTGGGGATAAGCTGGGTCTAACGGTACATAAGCCCCACCAGCTTTGAGAATACCTAATAGCCCCACAATCATCTCTAGAGAACGTTCTGCACAAAGACCTACTAGCACCTCTGGTTTTACTCCCAAAGACTGAAGATAGCGTGCTAATTGATTTGCTTTGGCATTCAATTGGGCGTAGGTAAGAGATTGGTCTTTAAAAACAACCGCAATCCGATCTGGCGTTTTTTGCGCTTGATCTTCAAACAGTTGAAAAATAGTTTGCTCGGTTGCAAATTTTGCTAACTTTTGATTAAATTCGCCTAAAATACGTTGTTTTTGGTCAGCAGAAAGCAAATCGATTCGACTAACTGGTTGTTTTTTTTCTTCTAAAAATGAATTTAGTACCTTAAGAAAATGTTGAATAGCTAAACTTTGTAGTTCCTTATCAAAAACATCTTTGTGAAAATCGAAGTCGAGAACCAGGTTTCCTGATGAATCCCAATCGCGTATTCTAACAGCGAGGCTTTCAGTCCGATGTCCTGCATGAACCGATTCACTTGTTACTTTGACTCCCTGAAATTCAGAGGAGGCTTGAAGCTCATAGTTTAATAAAATATCGTAAATCGGGTTCTGAATAGGATTTTCAAGCGCATACTGACCGTATCTGATCGCTTCGGATGTTGTACTAGAAATTCGATTAATTAAAGATAGGATACTATCATCCTCTTCAATTTCAATTCGTAGGGGTACTTCCTGTGCAAAAGAGCCTATTGTTTTCTTAAAAATCTTTGACCGTCGATTGTGTAACGGCATTCCAATTGAAATCCGCTTTTTACCACAGATATGGTAAAGATAAATTGCCAAAATTCCTAATAAAATATTAAATAAAGATGTGTTATCTGTACTTCCAGTTACCGCTTCACAAGCAGCGATCGCTTTAAGTTTTTGAGTGCGATCGACACCCAGATCGCAGGCAACTCTTTCCGCAAGTGTTGTTTGTTTTAAACGGCGCTGACCGTAAAATGCCATCGGTTCAATTGGTTCTGACAGCTTTTGCTCCCAATAGGCTTTAGCTTTTAAATATCGGGAAGATTCTTGATATTTTTTATCGTAAGTTATGTAATCTTGAAATTGAGGAATTTGAAACGGTTCTTGTAATTCATTGTTCAGAGAGCGCTCGTAAAGGGTAGATACATACTCAAAGATTAATCCAAAAGAAAACCCATCGGCAATAATCTGATGGATCTTTAAGTACCAAACATATTTTTGCTCGGATAATTTTAGGAGTACGCAATCAAATAAACAATTTTTTAAATCAAAAGAAATTTGCGATCGCCTGTCGATCCAGCTTTGCAGTTCATCAGGATCGGAAATTTGAGAAAAATCGAAATATTCCACAGTATAGGGGAAATTGGCTATCACCCGTTGCTGGGGCACTCCGTCAATTTCTTCAATCACTGTTCTTAAAGCATCGCTGGCATTCACAAGTGCCTGAAACGCTGCTTGGAAGTGTGCGAGTGAAATATAGGCTGGGATGGAAATACTGAAGGCATTGTTATAAACTAGGGCTTCTGGATACAACTGTTGCCCTAACCAAATTAGGAACTGATTAGCGGTTAAATTCGAGCGATCGCGAAAATTGTTGAAGTCTTTTCCCTCTACTAGAGAGGTTGCTTCATTCAAATTTCCTAGTAATTGCTGCCGTTCAGCTTTGGTCAAAAGTGGTAATTCAGACAACTGCCGATTCAGATTGGCGACGATGCCTTCTAACAAGGTTTGGAAATGATTTTTCATCCGCTTGATAGTTGAGGCATCAAATAAGTCGGTATTGTATTTAAACTCGCCAAAAAGTGTTTCTTTGCCTACCACCATTTCTAAGGTCAAATCAAACGCGCCCTCTTGCCGAGCCATTTTAAAAGGCTTCAGCTGAATATCGTCCCAATTAACTGCGACTCCTGCTTCAATGCCTGCCACTAACTCTATGCTTTCTGCAAATTGTTGGGGCTTTTGTAAAATAAATGAAACTTGGAAAAGTGGCGATCGACTGGGATCGTGGTTTGGCTGCAATTGCTTGACCAGCAAGGGAAAGGGATAATCTTGATGGGCGATCGCGCCTAACACCGTTTGACGCACTTGACTGAGAAAGGCTTTAAATGTGGGATTCTCAGAAAGATTTCCTCGCAAAACAAGCAAGTTCATAAAGTAGCCCACAATGGGTGTAAATTCAGTTTGAGTCCTGCCTGTCATGGGAGATCCCACGAGAATATCTTCTTGACCCGTGTAGCGATGCAGCAATACCTGAAAAGCTGCCAATAGAGTCATGTAAAGGGTTGTGCCTTCCGCCTGGGACAATTGCAGAAGTTGCTGGGTGAGTTCCTGCGTCAGCCGAAAGGGATGAGATGCGCCATTAAAAGTTTGCACGGGCGGACGCGGACGATCGGTTGGCAGATTGAGCATCGGTAACTCACCCGCTAGTTGTTTCTGCCAGTAAGTCCAAAGTCTTTCCCCATCTGCACCTGCCAGCATTTCGTTTTGCCAGCGAACGTAGTCCCCATACGTCAAAGTCAGCGCCGGTAGAGAGGCGCTGGTTCCCTGTTTTGCCGCAGAGTAAAGTACCCGCAATTCATCGAGAATCAGCCAAATTGACCATCCATCGCAGGCAATGTGGTGGATGGTTAGCAACAGGATATGTTCCTCTACAGAACGAGTAAATAAATTAACCCGCATGACGGGTTCTTGTTCTAAATTGAAGGGACGCTGGTAGGTTTTAAATACTTGCCGAGCTAACTCGTCTGCGTTCCAGGTTGCTGCGTCTATTTGCTCGAAGTAAACTTCTTGATACCCATGAACTTCTTGCACGGGTTCGTTGTTTTGGATCGCAAAAGTATTCCGCAAGGAAGGATGGCGATCGCTCAGCATTTGGAACGCCTTTCGCAAGGCAAAAATATCGACATTGCCTCTGATGCGTGCGGTAAAGGCAACGTTGTAAGCGGGGCTTTCCGGGGCATTCTGGTACAACAACCACAGAATTTGCTGACCGTAAGAGAGGGGATACTGAAATTTAGCTTTGCTAGCCTTTTCTTGCAACAGTCGTGCTAGAAGTGCGCGTTTTTCTTGGGGCGAAAGATTGCTCATAATTATCTAATTTAAATTTTTAACAAATCTAACACAATTATTATCTTTTAAACTTGATTATCAGCTGCTTTCCGAACCCATAGAATTAAGTAAAGCGTCTACTTCTTCATCACTTAGATTATCCAATTGGTTCAATATCTGCGCCGCATTTTCAGAGTTGATGCCGTTGTTTAGCTCGATTTGGGTTGGTGTAACTCCAGAAGTAGCAGAGGAGGGTGTATCTATTTCTATTAGGCGATCGCTTAGGTAAGTTGCCAAACTGGTGACATTGACGCCTTCCATAAATTTCACAATAGGAACGTCTAATCCCAAGTGAGTTTTCATCAGACTTCTCAGTTCGATCGCCGTCAGAGAATCAAGTCCCATTTCAGTTAAACCGCGCTGTAAGTCGAGTTGGGCTGGCTTTAACCCCAGCACTTTTGCCACCTGTTCTTGCGCGAACGTTAATACCAGGGGGAAGCGATCGCGATCGGTTGCTTCCTGCAATTGACGGCGAATTTCCAGCTTAGGCGCAGGCTGAGAAGAAGTTTTTCCTTGTGTCGGTGCTTGGCGAACTAATTCTGAGAATAGAACCGGATTGGCATCGTTGGGAAATCGTTGTAAAAACTTCGACCAATCATAAGAAAACACACCAACTTGCACGGCATTTTGTGTGAGTAACTCGCCCAAAATTTGCAATCCCAACTCTGGAGACATCGCGCCGATTCCCCGCGCTTCTCTGCGGCTTTGAATGCGATCGTCCAAGCTAGCTGCCATGCCAGCATCTGCCCAAGATCCCCAGTTTATGCTTAATCCCGGCATCCCCAATTGACGGCGATAATGAGCGATCGCATCCATAAAAGCATTGGCGGCGGCATAGTTGCCTTGACCCCGCGTACCTATCAATGCTGTCACCGAAGAAAAACAGATAAAGAAGTCTAAAGGCAAGTTCTGGGTGAGGCTATGCAGATTCCAAGTTCCTGCTATTTTTGGAGCCATTACATTAGTAAAACGCTCCCAATTTTGCTGTAGCAATGCGCCATCATCCAGAACTCCAGCAGCGTGAATGATACCGCGCAGAGGCTCTCCGCTAGTTTGAATTTCCTCCAAAACGCGGGCTATCTCTGAAGCATTGGCAACATCTGCCTTGACAATTTTAACGTTAGTTCCTGTTTCTTTTAGTTGATAAATTGCTGCTTGTACCGTGTCAGTTGCATCGCGACGACCTGTTAAAACTAAGTGTTTCGCACCTTGTTCTACCATCCATCGAGCTACCTGAATTCCCAGCGCTCCCAAACCGCCAGTAATTAGATAAGTACCATTTTCTCGAATCGAAATCTGCTGTGAATCGGCAGTTATTTCTGGCATTGAAATGACGATTTTGCCAATATGCTTGGCTCCAGCCATGTATCGGAACGCACTGACAACATCAGATATGGGAAATATTTGGTAAGATAAGGGTTGCAAATCGCCTTGCTTGAACTGTTGCGCGAGTTCCCCAAACATTGATGGGACTAATTCTGGAGTTTGTCGCCTAATTTCACCTAAATCAAACGGAAAATAGGAAACATCCGACCTAACTTCGCGCACCTGCTGTTCATCCCAAATGCCAAGTTTGCCAATTTCGACAAAGCGACCGTTTTTACCTAGCACCTCAAAGCTTTTCGCAATAAATTCGCCGTTCAAACTGTTGAGAATAACATCCACGCCCTGTCCCTTTGTGAGACTCATTATCTCATTGGCAAAATCTAAGCTGCGGGAGTTCATCACGTATTTCACTCCCATCGATTTGAGGAATTCCCACTTACTCGGACTCGCTGTTGCAAAAACTTCCGCCCCGGCTTTTTGAGCTAATTGGACTGCTGCTTGACCTACACCTCCAGCCGCAGCGTGAATCAAAATGCGATCGCCTGGTTTGATTTTCGCTAGATGGTGCAATCCATAGTAAGCCGTTAAAAAAGCGAGGGGAATGGTTGCGGCTTCTGCAAACGTTAAATTGTCTGGTTTTGGAACGATAAATTGAGTGGGGATGGTGACAAAACTCGCGATCGCATTATGCACCTGCATCACTGCCATCACTTCATCGCCAACGCGATAGTTTTTCACCTCTTCTCCTACGGCGACTATTTTTCCAGCACACTCAAATCCAAAGCTCATCTCGCTCGCAGAAGTAATGCCCAAATGCTGTGCATAATATTCTTTGAGCATTCCCAGCGCATTCAGCACGTCTCGGAAATTCAGTCCCGTGGCGCAGACTTGGATTTCTACCTCTCCCGCTGCTGGCGAACGTCGCTGCATTGGCATTAAGGTAAGATTTTCTAAACTGCCGTAGTTAGATATTTTCAGTTGTACAGGTTCTTGAGATTTACTAACAGTTTCTACTTTCTGAGAACGTCGTATCAATCTGGCAACGTGACGGACTCCCTGACGATAAGCAATCTGATTTTCTGAATCTGGAAAAAGCGTTTCATTCAGCAGAATATCGATTTCACTTTCTTCAAGCGGTAAGTCAAGACAAGTGCAGTGCAATTCTGGATGCTCCATTGCAATGACGCGCCCTAATCCCCATAGTGGTGCTTGTTGTACTTGCAAAGGAACGGATGCAGGTTGTATGGGTTGAGTTTCTTGAGTGACTAACCACAAGCGAGGAAGCGTTGACCATCCACTTTGAATTAAAGCCTGAACGAGATGCAGCCCGCTGCCACAACCCACAACTTGGTCATTTTGTAAAGCAGTTACAGAGTTGATTTTTGTCTGGTTCAAACTCCATAAATGAACGACTCCCCGATAAGGAGATTTACTTTCAAGAGCGATATCCTGTAGCAAATCTTGGAAGTCTTCTGGATTGGATGGATTGATGCGATAATCGCCATCTCCAACTTTTTCGTAACTGAGTCCTGGAGACACCAGAACGCACTTTGCACCCAATTCTTTGAGTTGTTGCGATAACTTTAATCCAATTCCGTTTGTATCAGTAAAAATCAGCCAATTGCCTGGTGCTTTAATACTGTTCGGATAAGGCGAACCTACCCCCCCAACCCCCTTCCCTAAAAGGGAGGGGGGAGAATTCAAAGCCTCTCTTCTTGCAGGAGAGAGGTTTGGAGAGAGGGTTTCCAGATCGCGCGGTTGCGATCGCCATACAAACTCATACAGCCAATCGCTGGTATCCTTATTTCGGAGACGGCGTAACAGCACTTGACGATTCGTTCTCCGAGACTGGCGACCGATTACTTCGGCAATGACTTCTCCATTTTCATCAAATAGAATTAAATCTCCGAGCGTGCTTCCGTCTGGCGAGGCATCATTCCGCTTTTTAGCATGACACCATAGATGAGTAAACCGACTGGGACGCTTGTAAAACTTGAAGCTATCGATGTGAAATGGAATGTAAATATAATCGCTGTTTTCTAGTTCTTTAAACCAGAAAATCGCTAGGGTTTGAAAACAAGAATCAATTAAACCCGGATAAAACTGATATTCGCTCAAAATATCGTCCGGTAACTGAGGAAGTTGCATCTTTGCTAAAGCATCTTCCTCTCCCAGCCAAATTGTTTCTATCCATTGAAATGAAGCTTCCCAGTTATAACCAATTTCGATAAAGTTGGCGTAAAATTCCGAACCAGAAATCTCCTGTTGACACCGCTGCCGAATTTCTTGCCACTTCGCTGATTCAGAAGTTGTAATCGTTATTGATTGGGAGTAACGCACTTTTCCAGTTGCGTGCAGACTCCAGGAATTAGCATCATTTTGATCGGCTCCTTCTTTGAGGCTGGCTAATTGGAAAGTAGTTTCTTTAGATTGAGGATTCAGTACCAATTGAACGAGCCGACTGCCTTCTTCAGGTAGGATCAAAGCATTGGGAATATATAAGTCTTCAATCTCGCAAGATTCAACACCAAAAGCTTCTTTAACTGCCGAAAAAACCATTGAAATATGAGACGCCGCCGCAACAACTACCGCTCCATAGATTTTGTGGTCGTTGACATAGAAAGGTGAGTTGAGGCTAAATCGAGATTCAAAGCGAATTTCTTCAGAAAATGGCAACCGCAGCCGTTGACCGAGTAGATGATGGTATTGATTGCCTGGAGAAGATAGAGAAGTTGCAGTTGAATCTTTTGCCTCTTTGTTATCTGGTTCCAGCCAAAAGCGTTTTTTCTGCCAGGGATAGGTCGGTAACGCGACTTTGCGACGTACATAATTCCGGTCAAACCCCGACCAATCTACTTTAGTTCCGCGCCTGTATAATTCGCCTAAACTTTGCAAAATTTGTTGCCAATCTTGTTGTCCTTGCTGCAAACTCTTAAGCCAGAGGTAAGGAGAATCTGCATCAGATTCAGGGATACATTGGCGACCCATTCCTAACAGAATTGGTTTTGACCCTAATTCGAGAAATACTTCATAACCTTGTTGATGAAGTGTTTCCATACTTGCGGCAAATTTTACGGGGTGGCGGATATGATGACACCAATATTCCGGCGTGGCGATTTCAGCAGTTACCTGTTTTCCTGTGACGTTAGAAATTAAAGTAATCTGCGGTTCGGAGTAAGTCACTTGTTTGGCAACTTGCTCAAAATCCGCTATCATCGGTTCCATCAAGGGGGAATGGAAGGCGTGAGAAACTTGCAAATATTTTGTTTTTAACCCTTGAGTTTCTAAAGCGGCACAGATAGTTTCTATGGCTTGGCTGTGACCGGATATCACAATACTTTGCGAGCCATTAATAGCAGCGATCGCTACTTCGGCTTTATAAGGTTCAATCGTCGCTAATACCTGCGCCTCTGTTGCTAGAACTGCTAACATTTTGCCATTTGGAGGTAGAGCCTGCATCAGTCGTCCCCGTGCGGCAATTAGCTTTAAGGCGTCTTCTAAACTGAATACTCCGGCAACGCAAGCAGCAACGTACTCACCCACGCTATGACCCATGACTGCATCGGGAATGATGCCCCAAGATTGCCATAATTCAGCTAAGGCATATTCCAAGGCAAATAAGGCGGGTTGAGTGTAAGCAGTTTCGTCGATTTTAGATGGGTTACTATTCGATTCTGGATACAGAATTGAAAGCAAGGATACATCTAAATAAGGGCGCAATATTTCATCGCAACGGTCAAGAGTTTGGCGGAAAGTGGGTTGGGTTTCGTAGAGTTGCCGTCCCATGTTGATATATTGGGAACCCTGACCCGTGAATAAAAATGCAATTTTGGGGGATTTGCCCCGTACTTGTGCGTGCGTCAGTCCGCTAGTTTCTTCCCCTTTTACAAAAGCCCCTAGCTGTTCTTGCAATTGTGCAATTGATTCAGTGACTACCGCTAAACGATGGTTAAAGTGGGTGCGTCCGGTATTGGCAGAAAAACAAATATTAGCTAGGTCTTCTGTTGGTTCTTTGGTTAAAAATTCCTGATAACGTTGTGCTAATTCTCGCAGCGCATTTTCAGATTTAGCGGAGAGAGTCAAAAGATGGGATGAGCGCTCTATTGTTGCTAACGGAAGCCCAGAATTGGTAGGCGCTTCTTCTAAAATGACATGAGCATTTGTACCGCCAACTCCAAAAGAATTAACCGCAGCACGGCGGGGAGTGCCGTTGGTTTTCCATTCTGAGAGCTGGGTGTTGACATAAAAAGGACTATTGGCAAAGTCAATTCTGGGATTTGGCTGTTCAAAGTGGAGATTGGGCGGGATTAATTTGTGTTTAAGAGTCAGGACAGCTTTAATTAGTCCCGCTACACCGCTGGCAAAAATCAGATGTCCGATATTGGTTTTGACCGAACCAATCGCACAGTATTGCTTTTTTTGCGTTTTGGCTGCAAAAACTTTAGTTAATCCGGCAATTTCGATCGGATCTCCCAGCGCTGTTCCCGTACCGTGTGCTTCTACATAAGTAATAGTTTCCGGGTCGATTCCAGCTAATTCCTGAGCTTTAGAAATGACTGCCACTTGACCGTCAATACTAGGTGCTGTGAAACTTTCTTTCACATAACCATCATTATTAATTGCTGAAGCTTTGATTACAGCATGAATGCAATCTCCATCGGCGAGTGCTTCACTGAGTCGCTTTAAAAGGACGATTCCCACCCCATCGCCATAAAAAGTTCCCTCTGCTTTAGCATCAAAAGCACGACAATGACCGTCGGGAGAAAATATCATCCCCGGTCGATAAAGATAACCAATTTTTGGATTAACTCGGATGAAAATACCACCAGCTAGCGCCATATCGCATTCGTTATTCAGCAAACTTTGGCAAGCTAGGTGAACTGCAACTAAGGAAGTCGAACAGGCAGTTTGAACGTTGATTGCGGGGCCTTTTAAGTTGAGTTTGTAAGCTACCCGCGTTGGTAAACTATCGTGAGCGTTTGGTAACCTGATATGCCAAAGTTGGGTAAATTGCTGAATTTCTGAAGGGCTAAGGTGGGGATAAATGTTGTTTAATAAGTAACTGCTTAAACCTGCACCTGCGTAAACGCCGATCGCACCTGGATAAGATTCTGGCGCGTAACCGGCGCTTTCGATCGCTTCCCAAGCGTGTTCTAGAATTAGTCGCTGTTGCGGGTCCATCAGGGTGGCTTCGCGATCGCTCATCCCAAAGAAAGCCGCGTCAAACAGGTCAATATCTTCTACGAAGGCGTTGGCTTTGACGTAATTGGGTTCGCTCAAAAATGCTGGGTCTACTCCTGCATCTAGGAGTTCCTCCTCTGTGAAATGGGAAACAGATTCCACCCCATTTTTCAGGTTTTCCCAGAATTCGTCGATATTTTTGGCTCCTGGGAAGCGACCCGACATTCCGATAATAGCTATAGCATTGCGATCGCTTAATTGGGATAACGGTGATTTTTCTAACATTTTTTATCTTTGCAGTAATTTTAAATTAGAATGCTGAATTTTTGAAACTAATCTAAATCAAATTGTTATCAATACAATCAATTTTTACTAAGTTAAGACTTTTAGCTCCAAGTGCGATCGCAAGCAACTGCAAACATACTCTATCTCTTCAGGTGTAAGACCAAAATAAGAAGGTAAATTGATGCCCCGTTGATAAACTTTATGAGCAACAGGTGTTGACTTTGGGGTTCGCTGATACATTGGCATATCTGAAACTGGGTAAAAGTAAGGTCTAGTTTCTATTCCCTTCAGTTCTAAAGCTTTCATGAGAGCATTTCGCTCTGCTTCTGTGTATCCCTTTATCTCAAGGCATACAAGCCAGTAAACATTGCGGACATAATTAGCAGTAAAATTAAGCTTTATACCTGGAATATCCGACAAGTAATCTTTATACAGTTTAAATATCTTAATTTTACTCTCAATTAATTCATCTATTCTGTGAAGTTGAGCCAGACCTAAAGCTGCTTGTAAATTGGTCATGCGATAGTTAAAACCAAGCTCGTCATGCCAGTATTTTTTTACGGTACTCATTGCCTGGTCTCGCAAATACTTTGCCCTGTGATAGAAGGCTTCATCATTCGTGGTTATCATTCCTCCTTCTCCACAACTCACAATTTTGTTACCATAAAAACTAAAGATGCCGCAATCAGCTAAAGAGCCTGTTTTTTGTCCTTCTATTTCTGCTCCATGAGCTTCAGCCGCATCCTCTAGCACTAATAAGTTATATTTTTTAGCCAGTCGATTTATCTCGATCGTATTCGCAGGATGTCCATAAAGATGAACTGGAATTATAGCTTTGGTATTTTCTGTTATCGCTTTTTCAATTTGAACTGGGTCAATACACAGGCTGTCTTCTTCTATATCAACTGATACAACTTTAGCACCTGTATAAGCCACAGCATTAGCAGTCGCAATAAATGTTAAATCGGGGATAATAACTTCATCTCCTGCTTTAATTCCATAACTTGCAAGGGCGAGATGGATTGCTGTAGTACCGCTGGAAGTTGTTAGGGCATATTTCGTGCCGCAATATTCAGCAAAGCTTGCCTCAAATTCGTTGATATAGCAGCCTAGAGAGGATACCCAGCCCGAATTCATAGCATTATTAACATATTCAATTTCTAATTGTGTGATTGATGGTTTTGATAGAGGTATATCTTTTTTCATGAAATTTATAGAATAGGTTTATTCGAGCAGGTAAGATGCAAATACTTTAGTATTTTGTATAATATTATGATTTTTGTACCATATGTTTGAATTATTCGCCACAGTTTGAAGCTGTGTTAAAGACAAATTTTGTAAAGAACGATCGGGTACTAAATAATGCTTATGCATTTCTAAACCATCGGCTTCTGAAGGATTATAGCAAGAACAAATAGGAACTAATCCATGAGCGCAAAAAGCAGCAAAAACGCTCGATTTACCCAAATCTCCCGGAAAACGGCTATAATCTATAAAACCTGCTAAAGAATTTAACAACAATTGTCTGACGGCTTCAGCAGGCTGAAAACCCATCTGCACTAAACGTACTCCTGGAAAGTCAGAGGGTTGTAAGTTGAGAGATTTACCAATATCGCAAATTTCTTCGATACCTAAAGCTTGGCAACTATAAAGGAGTGCTTTCAGGTAATTTTGGTAAACGCGGGAGCGATCGCTCCCACCAAAGACAATGATTCTACGACTGCGATCGCTTAAAGGTGGAATCCGATCGTCGGGTTCGCCAATCGTTGAAAAATCAGGGATACAGGTAACAGGATGTTGTAACCAACGCTCTAGCACTGCTTGAAATCGAGCGCTATCTGTTACAACTGTAGTAGCAATTTTGGCAAGGCGACGAGACACGAAACTCTGAATCGGGTTTAAAAACTTTAGTTTTTTAAAATTAAAAAATGGTAACTCATGAAACATGACAATTAATTTAATATTACGCTGCCTTACTGCCATTGCCAAAGCTGTTGGTAGCCAGAAGGGAGCATCAATTTTTCCCTGTAGATAAGGATAGTTACTGTAATGTAAAATTATTCCATCTATATTTCCGGGTAATACTGATAAAAATGCTTCTGGAGTATAGGCAGAAATGCTAGTAGCCGGAAATCCAGCCACGAGCGGTTCTATCTCTATTCCTTGTTGGAAAACTAAAAACTGTGTGGCGATTCCGTGCGCGTTTAAAAGTTGACTGGCTAATTGAATTGAATAATCACCAACTCCATCAGTATGAGGGGGAAGTCGAGGTACGATTTGAACAATTTTCATAAAATTAACTCCTGCTTTTAGGGTTGAATTTAATAGCTCTTTCAACTAAATTATTAGCTCTGATTTTCTTGCACTTTTTCTAAGGCAAGCTTCACCCTTTCAACTAAAAGTGGCAAAGATGATTGGTTAAATAAGTTGCCGAAAATGCCGGAAATTTCGTAGCTTTCTACTTTCTTTTCTGTAAAACTTTCCCATCCTAACTCAGAACCAAAGTACCATTCTAAGAGTTGCGTCTTGGCGCGGAAGAGGGTAATCGATCCTGGATAAATTTGCGGGGTGTATCTGGCTTTAGCCGCTCGGTTCGCTTTTTCGGCTTCCAAGTAACGAAGTTCATGACTAATAGGATCGTTGGGCTTTCGTGAATGAGCGTTACTGTCTAGTATAGAATTATTTTTAGGGCTAGATGAATTTAATTCTAATCGCTTTTGACTCAGTTTTTGCTGGAATTGAGCTTGAACTTTTTCTTTCAACCAATCCGAAAGATAAATAAATTTTCCCCACACATTTCGTTGCTTTAGATTCTCTGCATGGTAGTAGTATGTTTTGTTAAGAAGAAAACTGCTTTTACGAAAAAGAGCTTGGGTTCTCCAAAGCAGATTATTTTTTGGTAATGGTTTAGGTGCGTAAGCATCAATCAAAGCCAGTAATGCGATTTTTTCACCTTGAGCGTGAAGCTGCTGAGCCATTTCAAAAGCAACAGTTCCTCCAAAGCAGTGACCGCCGATAAAATAAGGGCCATTGGGTTGGATCGTGCGGATTTCTTTGAGACAGTGAGCTGCCATTTCCTCAACCGAATTTTGAAAAACTACCTTACCCTCCAAGATAGGGTGTTGCAGACCATAAAAAGGGCGATCGCTCGGTAAAAGATGACTAAATTTAGCCCATGTTATTGCATCTGCTGCCCCCCCGTGAAAGAAGAAAGGCACTTGAGAACCGCCCGGTTTAACAGGGACAAGGCTAGACCAACGATTCGACCATCCTTCTTGGCGCAAGATACAGGCTAGTTCTTCAATGGTTGGTGCTTGAAAGAGAATGGCAACTGGAATGTCTTGACCCAAATTCTTCTTAATTTGGCTGAATAATTGCACGGCCAGTAAGGAATGTCCACCTAAGTCGAAGAAGTTATCTTGAATGCTAATAGAGGAGATGCCTAAAACCTTTTCCCAAATTTTAGCGAGGCGGAGTTCTAAATCATCTTTAGGAGCGACAAAGTTTTCAGTTGATTCCTGCCTGCTGAAGTCGGGTATAGGTAAAGCGCGTCGGTCTATTTTGCCGCTGGGTGTTAGAGGAAGGGAATCTAATTTGATAAACGCTGATGGCACCATATAAGTGGGCAATTTATCTTTGAGGAAGTTTCGCAAGTTCGTTACCAGAGTTTCAAAATTCTCTTGTTGGTTAGAAACGAAATAAGCTATCAAACGCTTGTCGCCGGACACAACTTCACGGACAACAATTGCAACGGTTTGTACGGCTGGGTGTTGGCTAAGCGTTGCTTCAATTTCACCAAGTTCAATGCGAAACCCACGAATTTTTACCTGGTTATCGATGCGACCGATGCAGTCTACTCGACCATCGGGTAAGTAGCGAGCCAAATCCCCTGTTTTATACAAACGAGTATTGGGTTTAAAGGGAGCAATCATAAATTTCTCTTCTGTTAGTTCGGGTCGGTTCAGATAGCTCCTTGCCAAACCTTCGCCACCAATATGTAACTCGCCGGGAACACCAATGGGAACTAACTGTTGATTGCTATCCAAAATATAAAATTGGGTATTGGTAAGCGGACGCCCAATACTAATCGGTTCCTTGGTGTTTTTAACTTGATAGCTCGATGACCAGATGGTGGTTTCTGTAGGACCGTAAAGATTCCAAAGCACTTTTCCTTTATCGAGTAATTGATGGGCAAGTTCTCTCGGCAATGCCTCACCAGTTGAAATCATCGTGAGATGAGGAGATCCTTGCCACCCAGAGGCTAGAAGTAATTGCCACGTTGCTGGCGCTCCCTGCATGAATGTTGCTTGAAATTTATTGATAGCTTGAGATAATTGAACACCATCTAAAGTGACTTCGCGCCTAACTATCGCTAACTTAGCTCCAACTGCTAAAGGGAGAAATATTTCTGCCACGGAAACGTCAAAAGAAATAGTTGTAACAGCTAGCCATGTATCCTGAGAAGTTGGTTGTAATTGCTGTTGAATCGCACTTAAAAGATTAACAACGTTGAAATGAGCAAGCTGTACCCCTTTTGGGTTCCCAGTAGAACCGGATGTGTAGATTATATAGGCTAAGTTGTTAGCAGTGACACCACTATCTAAATTAGACTCACTTTCTTGGCTAATAACTTCTTTTTGAGCATCAATATATACCACCTGTATGCTAGGAACGAGCCGCTTGATCGTCAATCCTTGCTGAGTTAGCAACACGGGTACTTGGGAGTCTTCTAGCATATAAGCGATGCGTTCTTGAGGATAAGCCGGGTCAAGGGGGACATAAGCTCCCCCAGCTTTGAGAACGCCCAACACCCCGATAATCATCTCTAAGGAGCGCTCTAGGAAAATACTGACCAATCCTTCCGGTTTTACTCCTAGTCTCTGCAAATAGCGTGCTAACTGATTTGCCCGAGCGTTTAGCTCTTGATAAGTTAGTTGCTTATCTTCAAAAACAACCGCGACTGCATCAGGAGTGCGCTTCACTTGCTCCTGAAATAACTGATGGATGCACGTTTGTTTGGCATACTCCATCTGAGTATCATTCCATTCAATTAATAACTGATGTCGTTCAGTTTGAGTTAATAAAGGAATCTCCCAAAGATGCTGTTGAGAATTACTAATAATGCCTTCAAGTAAGGTTTGAAAATGACTTGCCATCCGCTTGATGGTCGCGGCTTCAAACAAATCGGTGTCGTACTGAAATAGGCAGGATAACCCTTCATATTGCTCGGTAATCTCTAAGGATAAATCGATCTGTGCAAAACCCGTTTCTAATTGGCAATTATCCATTTTTAACCCTTGTAGCTCGACTGCTTCGCTGGGTAAATTCCTGAATTGAAAAAATACCTGAAATAGTGGGGTGTGGCTCAAATCTCGTTTAGGCTGTAGCTCCTCTACTAGCTTCTCAAAGGGGATATCTTGGTGAACATAAGCTCCTACTATCGTCTCCCGTACCCGGCTCAAGAGTTGCTGAAATGTCAGTTGACTTTCTATTTGAGTCCTTAAGGCTAAGGTATTGATGAAATTTCCAATCAGTTTCTCAATTTCCGCGCGATCGCGACCCGCTGTATGAGAACCGACGACTATATCAGCCTGACCAGTATATCGATATAGCAGCGTCTGAAACGCTGCCAATAGGGTCGTAAATAGTGTCACCCCTTCGTGCTGGCTCAAAGCTTTCAGTGCTTGACTTTGGGTTTTAGGTAATAATAGTAATTCTCTAGCGCCTTGGACAGTGCGGACACCGAAACGGGGTCGGTCGGCAGGTAGTTTTAATATTGGTAATTCCCCCGCTAGTTGCTGTTTCCAGTACGTTAGTCGCTCCGTTAATTTTTCGCCTTGCAACTGTTGTCGCTGCCAAGCAGCAAAGTCTGCATATTGAATAGGTAACTCTGGTAAAGGAGAGGGTTTTTCAGTAATAAAGGCATTGTAGAGGGCAGCAAGTTCTTTAAGCAAAACACCCATCGACCAGCCATCAAAAATGATATGGTGTAGGGTCAGCAATAGGATGTGTTCTTCCTCCCCCAGTCGCAGTAAAGTTGCTTGAATTAAAGGTAATTGGGATAGCTTAAATTTGTGCTGCGCTGCTTGAATTGCAAGGCGTTGGACTTCTGCATCCCGTTCGGAAGTCGGTAAATGGCTCAGGTCTACAAGCGGTAATGTTAAGGTGAGAGCGGGTACGATTGCTTGAATCGGTTGTCCATCTACTATGGGAAAGCTGGTGCGGAAAATTTCATGACGACGCACAATTTCATTCAAGCTTTGTTCTAGCGCTGCAACGTTCAGCCGACCTACTAAATGAATATTGCTAGGACGATTATAAGCAGGATTTTCCGGCTCAAACTGGTCTAATAGCCACATTCGCTCTTGAGAGAATGACAAGGAAGCAGAATTTTCACTCGTTCTTTTTGAAATGCTTTGTTTAGCATTTGATTTGGCAGATTTTTCTTGAAGCTTTTGCTCTAAAAGCGCTCTTTTTGCAGGAGAAAGTTGAGCAATTCTTTGAGTAATTTCACTCATAAATTCTGGTTTAAGATTTACAATTAATATTTAAGGCATTTCATTTAAAAGCTTCTGGGTTTCCTCTTCAGATAAAGCCTCAATGTTAGCTAACAAATCCCGTAATTCCTCAGATTCTAATGCCTCCGCTTGAATTTGAGCTATTTTTACTGCCATGTTAGCAATTGTAGGTTGTTGAAAGAAGATGAGAAACGACAATTCTACTTGCATGGCTTCTCGCACCCGATTGACAATTTGAGCAGCTAGAATAGAATCCCCACCTAACTGAAAAAAGTTATCATGAATCCCGGTTTTTTCAATCCTTAGCACTTGCAACCAAATTTCTGCAAGTTTCACTTCGTTCGTAGTCTGAGGCAGAGCATATTCTACTGGCTCTGCTGTTGGATTGGATGCAGTTAGCTCTAGTGTTTTAGCTAGACCAATCCGTTGCAGTTTCCCGGTTGGTCCTTTAGGAATTTCATCTAGAAATAGAACGACACGAGGAACTTTGAAATCCGCGAGTTTTTTGGCAGCAAATTCTTTAATTTCTAGCTCACTGGCATTAATTCCTTCCTTTAAAACTACAGCAGCAGCAACATCTTCTCCTAAGAGAGTGTGGGGTGCGGCAAAGGTAACGGCTTGTGCGACAGCCGGATGTTCTAGTAAAACTTCATCCACTTCGCGAGGGGAAATCTTTTCACCCGCTCGATTAATAATTTCTTTAATTCGACCCTTTAAAAATAGATATTCATCCCTATCTAAATAGCCTAAATCTCCTGTCCGGAACCAACCATTGGTACAAGCTTCTGCATTCGTTTTAGGATTATTTTCATAGCCTTGAGTGACGTTATTTCCCTTAATAACAACTTCTCCTATTTCACCCGTTGAAAGTAAATGACCCGCTTCGTCCATAATGGCGATTTCTGGTCCTGCTGCTAAGCCAACTGAACCAGGTTTGCGCTCTCTGGGGGGTAGGGGATTGCTCGCCATTTGATGGGAGGCTTCTGTCATGCCATAGGCTTCAATTACGGGGACATTAAAGGTAGCTTCTAATTGCGTCATGATTTGGGGTGCTAAGGAAGCAGAAGATGAGCGAATAAAGCGAATTTTGCTGCGATCGATAATATCGCGATTCGCTTCAGCCTGTGACAAAATTGATTGGTGCATGGTGGGAACGGCTGAATACCAGGTGGGCTGAAATTCTTCTATCCAGCTAAAAAATTGCGGGGCATAAAAACCAGGCACACAAACAATGCTAGCACCAGCGCTTAGGGATGAAAGTAATGCTGCAACTATTCCATGAATATGGAATAGAGGCATGATATTGAGACAGCGATCGCCCTCCGACAAACTTAGCGTTTTGCGAATATTATTTGCTGAAGTGCAAAGATTTAAATGAGTCAACGGCACTATTTTGGGGCGAGAGGTTGTGCCGGATGTATGCAGGACTAAAGCTGTATTATTAGACTGAATATTTCGGATTGATGAGTTTCTATTGTGGGTAATTTTTGTTTGACAATTTAAGGTAAAACTACCAGCTTCAGCTTCCAATGAAGGATATAGTTCGATAATCAGAATACCTCGTTGTTTAGCGACAATTCTGGCAGCTTTACCCACTCCCGGCTGAATTATCAGCGCTTTGGCATTCAGATCCGAGAGATAAAAGTCAAATTCTTGTTCGCGATAGGCTGGGTTGAGCGGCGCACAAGTGGCAGTCGCCGCGATCGCTAAAAAGGCAACTGCCATTTCTGGGCTGTTCGGAAGGACAACGGCAACGCGATCGTTGGGACTAATTCCCAGACTGTTGAGTGTGGCGGCTGTTTGGTTGATGCGATCGTACAAACAGCGATAGGTTAAGGGAGTGCGTTTTGGTGCAACAATTGCTACCCTATCTGTATTTTTTTGAGCCTGAACTCGAATGAGTTCGGGAACGCACACATTTGGCGAAGATTCTGTAATTTGTTGCTGGAAAGAATTCATAATTTTTCCACTTCTGTGTTTTCTATTTTATCCAATACGCTTTTCATTTCTTGAACTAGAAATGGCATTGATGCTGCATTAAATAAATTACCAAAGATTCCAGGTATCTCATGAATTTCTACTCCTGCCGCAGCCAGGTCTTCCCAACCTAACTTTTCACCAAAATACCATTCTAACTTTTGCTTGTTCGCTCGGAAAAGAAGCAGGCAGCCTGGGTAAACTTGAGGTATATATTTAGCCTTAACTTCTCGATTCATTTTTTCAGCTTGTAAGTAGCGTACTTCGTAGGGAATAAATTTATCAGTACTTTGGGGATTAGCTGAATTTTGATGAATTGGCTGAGGTTTGTTATGGTTGCGTTTTTTAGTAGCTGAAGATTTGGATTTAGTCAGCTTAGAGCCTACCTTTTTTTGTAACCAATCCGCCAAATAAGTTAATTGACCAATAAAATTCTTCTGCTTCAGCTGCTCGGCATGATAATAGAAGGTTTTGTAAATTAAAAAATCCAAGTAGTGGTAAGATGCCCTAATTCCTAAAAATAGTTTATTATTGGGCACTGTTTTAGGTGCATAAGCATCGACCAAGGCTAGAATTGACACTTCCTCACCTTGAGCCTTAAGCTGTTGGGCTATCTCGAAAGCGATCGTACCGCCAAAACAGTGACCTCCGATAAAATAAGGGCCATTGGGTTGAATAGAGCGTATTTCTTTGATGCAGATAGATGCGATTTCTTCAACAGAACTTTGGAAAGTTGCTTTTCCATTCAGTGCCGGAAGTTGCAAACCGTAAAAGGGGCGATCGCTCGGCAATTGGCGACCAAATCCAGCCCAAGTCATCGCCTCCGCAGCACCACCGTGGAAGAAGAAAGGCGGTTGAGAACCTTCTGGTTTAATTGGCACCAAACTTAACCAAGGCGTTGACCATCCTTCTTGAGAAATTATATCAGCTAATTTTTCAACTGTTGGGGCTTGAAAAAGAGTGGCTATCGGAATATCAGCACCAATGATTTTCTTGATTTGGCTAAACAATTCTACCGCAACTAGAGAGTGTCCTCCTAACTCGAAGAAATTATCGCGAATGCCTATCGGCTGAACGCCTAAAACTTTTTCCCAGATTTTTGCTAACCGCAACTCTAAATCATTTTTAGGAGCAACAAAGGTTTCTGCCGATTTTTGTTCAATTAAATCGGGTGCGGGTAAGGCGAGCCGGTCTATTTTACCGTTAGGAGTTAAAGGTAAGGCGTCTAACATGACAAATGCTGCCGGAACCATATAATTAGGCAATCTATCTTGGAGGAAGGTGTGTAATTCCGCAGCAGCGGGAACTAACTCTGGATGAGGAACTAAATAAGCGATTAGACGCTTGTCGCTAGAGAACTCTTTTGAGGCCGTTACGACGGTTTCTTTAACAGATGGATGTTGAGCTAGAGTCGCTTCAATTTCGCCTAGTTCGATGCGGAATCCGCGAATTTTGACTTGAAAATCTCTCCTGCCCAAAAATTCTAGATTGCCATCTGTTCTTAAACGACCCAAATCTCCGGTGCGATAAATGCGGTAGTTTTCTCCTTGAAGATCGGGGAAAAATGCTGCTTGCGTTAGTTCTGATTTTTGCCAGTAACCTAAAGCAATGTGTTTGCTCCTGATGGCTATTTCCCCATAAATTTCCGCATTATTTCCAGCGCGATCGAGCAATAAAATCTCGGTATCTTCTACTGGATACCCTACAGGAACGAGATTTCCTGGATCGGCAGTTTCCTTGTTAATAAAATACTGAAGGGTAACAGTCGATTCCGTCGGGCCTAAACCATTAACGAAGATGCAGTTTTGGGAGAAATATTTTTGATATAATGCTACATCTTGTTTAACGACTTCTTCTCCCCCTAAAACTACTAAACGAACCTTCGGTAAAGCTGATTCTTCTGGCGGCGCGGGTAGGGTGGCGAGAAAGTATCGATAGACAGTGGGAGTTGAGTGATAAATGGTAATTTCTTGTTGCCTCAATCTCTCGGAAAAATCGTTTAGACCTTCTTCTTTGATGTCGATCGGATATAGAGTCGCGCCATTTAACAAGGCTCCAAAAATATCCATAATCGCCGCATCAAAGCTGTAAGATGAGAGCAGAGTGAGTCGATCGCTAGGAGCAATGTGGAGATTATTCGTGTAGTTTCTGATGAAATGCAGAACGTTGCGATGGTTTTGGACGACTCCTTTAGGTTGTCCGGTAGAACCGGAAGTGTAGAGAATATAAGCTAAGGTATCTGGTGCAATTGTTATTTGCACTTCGTTTCCAGTTTGGCTGAAGTCAATTTCATCGAGATTGATGAGGGGAATTTTCCCTTGGGTTAATTCTTCAGCTAAAGCCAGATTTTTACTGTTGCTTAGAAGTGCGGTAGCTTGGCAATCTTGCAGGATATAATTCAGTCTGAGTTTAGGATAAGTCGGGTCGAGAGGAACATAAGTTTTGCCCGCCTTTAGCACTCCCAAAATAGCAGCGATCGCCAAAGCATCATGTTCTAATAATAGGGCAATTCTTTCGGAAGTGCTGCCATAGAGTTGGAGGAGAGATTGGGCGATATTGCTCCGCAACGCTATCGCGATCGCATTCGCTTGATCGTTTAAGGTGTCATAAGTCCACTGATGCTTTTCAGTGCAAACTGCGATATTGTGCGGATATTTCCTCACCTGTTCTTCAAAGCGATCGGGGATAGATTGCTCAATGGCAGATTTAGGAAACTCTGTATAGGGTTGAGACGGACAGACAAGATTTTTACCAGCTTGCAGTCTTTGCCGTTCTATTGGACTCAATAAAGGCAGATTACCAATAGGTTGTTCTGGAGCGGTGATAATGCTTTCTAATAAAGTTTGAAAACGCTCTTTCATCAGCGCGATCGCTTCCGCTTTGAATAAGTTACGATTGTACACCCATTCAATATTAATTCCGTCTGTATCCTCTTGTACGTATAGGCTTAAGTCGAACTTAGTTAAGCGTTCTGGAAAAGACAGTACCTCAAGGTTTAAGTTTGCCATTTCCAGGGTTTTATTCCCTAAATTTAGCATATTAAACCACACCTGAAAGATAGGCGTATAGCTCAAACTTCTTTGCGGTTGGAGTTGTTCAACTAATTTTTCAAACGGTAAATCTTGATGAGCGTAAGCTCCTAATGCCACCTCCCGCAATCGACTCAGTAAATTACGGAAATTGAAATTTTCTTCTAACTGAGTTCGCAAGACGATCGTATTGATAAAAAATCCGATTAATCCCTCAATATCTCGACGATTTCGACCTGCTACAGGACTGCCAACCACAATATCTTCCTGCCCGGTATAGCGGTAAAGTAGAATTTTAAAAGCCGCTAATAAGGTCATAAACAGCGTCGCATTTTCCTGCTGGCTTAAAGCCTTGAGGCGATGCGAGAGTGTTTTAGGTAACAATTGAGATTCGCTAGCCCCCTGGAAAGTTTGAACGGCAGGACGGGGATAGTCAAAGGGTAATTCCAAAACGGGAGGAGCGCCTCCTAGCTGCTGTTTCCAATAAGCTAATTGGGTTTCAAGTATCTTTCCTTGCAACTGCTGTCGCTGCCAGCCAGCAAAATCAGCATATTGAACGGGTAGTTCTGGCAACTGGCAGGAATTTCCGCTGATGAAGGCTTCATAAAAACTCGATATTTCTCGAAAGAATATCCCCATTGACCAACCATCAGCAATAATATGATGTATTGTCAACAGCAAAACATGAGATTCTTCACTCAACCGTAGCAGGGTAACTCGCAGTAAGGGAGCGGTGTTTAAATCGAAGGGGCGTTGTGCTTCTTCCTTGGCTAGCTCTTGGATTTGAGTTGATTGTTCTTGAGTGGTTAATTCTTGTAAGTTGATAACGGGTAAAGTTAAAATAATTTCTGGTTCGATTACCTGAATTGCAGAACCTTCAATTGCCTGAAAACGAGTCCGCAAAGTTTCGTGACGCTTAATAATAGCTTGGAATGCTTGCTCTAGAGCCGTGATGTTAAGTCTTCCCTTTAAATGCAGCGCTCTGGAAATTTTGTAAGCGGCTCTTGCCCCGTCTATTTGCTCTAACAACCACAGTCTGACTTGTACAAAAGATAAGGGTATGTCTCTATCTCTGGGAATTGATGAAATAGTTTCTTCCGGCGGTATTTTATCTTCCCAATCGAGATTTTCTGCGAGTTCCGCTACCGTTGGTTTTTCAAACAAAGAACGTAGGGGCAACTCTACCTCGAAAGCTTGGCGGATGCGAGATATAATTTGAGTTGCTAAAAGAGAATGTCCCCCCAGTTCAAAAAAGTTATCGTAGATTCCGACTCGAACACCTAACAATTCACTCCAAATATTGACTAAGATTTCTTCCGTTAAATTGCGGGGTGGAACAAAGTTAGTTGAAACTGTCTCTTCAATATTTGGAATGGGTAAAGCACGGCGGTCGATTTTGCCATTGGGAGTTAAAGGAATGGCATCTAAAAACACAAAAGCACTAGGAATCGCGTATTCTGGGAGTTTGGCTTGCACAAAACTACGCAATTCCTTGACTGTTGGTTTTGGCTCTGAATGGGAAACTAAATAACCCACTAAGTATTTGTTTCCTAATTGGTCTTCTCTGGCAATAACGGCTGTTTGTGCGATCGCTGGATGTTGGCTAATTACGGCGGCAATTTCTTGGGGTTCGATGCGAATTCCCCGAATCTTCACTTGCTCGTCTATCCGACCCAAAATTTCCAACAATCCATCTGGACGATAGCGTCCGCGATCGCCAGTATAATAAACTAAATCTTGTTCGTCGTCGCGATAGGGATTTTTGACAAATCGTGTCTGAGTTTCTGTTGGATCGTTAATATAACCTAAACTGCGAAATGGTGTCCGCAGCACAATTTCTCCCGGTTCTCCAATGCTGCACAATTGGTTATTTTCAGTCAAAATTAATACTTGAGTTTCCGAGAGCGGCGAACCTATCGGCTGAATTCCAGCCGACATTTTTTCAGGCACGATATAGAAGCACTTGGCTAAAGTTGTCTCCGTCGGACCATAAAGATTAACGATTTTACCCGATTCCGGAAAAGCTTCTCGCCAAAGGCTTACCAAGGTTTCTGTCAGCGGTTCTCCGGCAAAGAATACCCAACGTAAAGCTTTTAAAGAAACCCCTGCGGGTTTATCGATTAACCAAGATTGTGCCAAGGTCGGAACGGTGTGAAGTAAAGAAATTCGCTCTCGCTCCAACCAAGGTAAAATAAAGTTAGCACTCAGGTCAGATCGAGCCGGAGGTAAACAAAGCGTTGCGCCACTAATTAAAGGCAGAAAAATATCTCTGAGGACAACATCAAAGGATAATCCTGTTAATTGACCGACTCGATCCGTCGATGCGATCGCAAATCTTTCGCTTTGCCAATGGAGAAAATGCGCTAATCCTTTGTGACAACCTAATACGCCTTTGGGAACGCCAGTCGTCCCGGAAGTGAAGAAAATATAAGCAGCATCGTCAGGGAATAGACTAGGTAAATTAATTGAATTTGTTGAAGGTTCTAAATCGAGAAGTTCTCCTGTCTCTGGACTAATTCTGATACAAGGTAAAGACTCTACTAAATCTGCTGGCGGATGCTGAGTGCCAACGGAGATTAAACATTTTGCTTTGGCTTCAGCAAGCATTAGTTGCTGCCGTTGTCGAGGCAAGTTGGGATCGAGTGTCAGGAGTACGCCGCCACTGAGAAAAACTGCGATCGCACAGGCAATTAGACCAAAACTTCTGATGCCGTATACTGCTACGACTTCTCCCTTTTTAACCCCCTGGCTTAATAAAATTTGTGTTAAAGAATGAGCGATTTGGGATAATTCTCTATAAGACCAATTGCGATCGCCTTGAGCGATCGCTGGATGTTCTGGCGTTTGCTCTACCCAATTTGCAAATCGATTCGTAACTAATTTATACTCCGGATGCCCTAAAACAGCAGCGGGATTGGGAAATCCCAGCGGTAATAGCGGACGGGGTAAATCCGAGATGGGTTGGTTCGGATTGGTTGCAATGCCTTCCAGCAAAGTTTGAAAATGCTCTCTCATCCGAGCGATCGTTTCCTTCTCGAACAAATCCCCGTTGTACACCCAATCCAGTCTTATCCCTTCAGCTTGCTCCCGCACATATAAAGTTAGATCGAACTTAGATACAGCTTCCGCACTAGGAAGAAATTCTACCTTGAGTCCAGGCATTTCCATTGCCTTGAACTCTAAATTAACCATATTAAATAACACTTGAAATAGGGGATTGTAGCTCAAACTTCGTTCTGGTTGAAGTTCCTCTACTAACTTCTCAAAAGGCATTTCCTGATGCTGATATGCCCCTAATGTCACCTCCCTAACTTGACCCAAAAGTTCTTTATAACTAGGGTTCCCATTTAACTGAGTGCGTAGCACAACAGTATTGAGAAAAAAGCCAATTAAACCTTCGAGTTCGGGACGGTCGCGACCTGCTACAGGAGTGCCAACTACAATATCTTGCGAACCGCTATAACGAGAGAGCAAGACTTTAAAAGCGGTTAATAGGGTCATAAAAAGCGTGACCCCTTCGCGTTGACTTAAGGTTTTGAGTGCTTCGCTAAGAGTTTGATCGAGCTGTTGAGATTGCTTAGCGCCAGCGAAGGTTTGAATAGTGGGTCTTGGGCGATCGAGCGGCAATTCTAACAAAGGAGGTATGCCGTCGAGTTGTTTTTTCCAGTAACAGAGTTGTTTTTCAAAGGCTTTTCCCGCCTGCCATTCTCGTTGCCAGCCAGCAAAATCAATGTATTGAATCGGTAAATTGGGTAATGATAAAGAATTACCTTTAGAAAAGTCTGAATAGAGAATTGTAAGTTCTCGATACAGCAAGTTTAACGACCAACCATCAGAGATGATGTGATGCAGGGTCAGCAGTAGAATGTGTTCTTTTTCATCTAAACAAAGTAAAGTTACTCGAATTAATGAATCCTTTTCTAAATCGAAGGATTGTAAGCGTTCGTTGTCGATTAACCTTTGTAATTCAATCGCGCGATCGCTTCCTGAATATTTCCGTAAATCTACTGAATTTAAGTATAAATTAGCACCGTCTCTAATGATAGCAATAGGGCTTCCATTGCGTGGAGAAAAGTTAGTACGTAAAACTTCGTGACGCTCAACGATCGACTTTAAAGCTTGCTCTAGGGCAGTAACGTTTAGTTGACCTTGCAAACGCAGTGCCATTGGTATATTGTAGGCAGGACTTTTGCCTTCCAGTCGATCGAGAAACCACACTCGTTGTTGGGCAAAACATAGAGGTAAGTCTTGGTTTCTGGAAACAGGTTTAATGGACGTGGGGGCGTCTGGATTAACTTGCTGGAGAAAAGCTAAAATCTCTGATTTACGCGATCGCATTTCCGCCAGCATATCTGGGGTCAGAGTTCCTGGGGTAGCACTGTACCGCAAACGCTCTCCATCAATCCATAGCTTAATCTCAAGACGGCGCAGTTCCGATAAAAATTCTGTAATGGGTTTCATTATTCTTCTTAGACATCATTCTATGAGGACTACTAATAAATCATGAATAGGTTAATGACAAAACTCCTGAATTTACTAGAGGTTATAGTATAAGATAGCCAATAGGCTCAAGCGATGCCAATAGTTTTAGCTCAGGACTTACGCAAATATCACCACATCTGCCACCGCAACCACAGGGAGATTGAACCCGAAAAAACGCAATATGTATAAGCTTTGCGTAAGTCCTGTCTGTAAAGGAACAAATATAGGGCTGCGATGTAGAAAGTCGAGTCTTAAAGGACTTACTTAAAGGTGATTAACTGACTGCCATTGACTTCACACTTCATGAGTTCCTGTTCGTCCAGCAAGACTCGCCACTACGGTCGCTAATTCGGCTGGCTCCACAGGTTTAGGGATGTGCATCTGAAATCCGGCAGCGATCGCTCTCATCCTATCCTCAGCCCTAGCGTATGCTGTTAGTGCAATAGCGGGAATCTCTCCTCCTTGCTCTACCGACAGTGCCCTTACTTTCCGGATCAAAGTGTAGCCATCCTCTTCTGGCATCCCAATATCGCTCAATAGAACATCTGGTTTAAGAAGTTTGATTACCTCAATTGCTGATTCAACCGATGCAACGGCACGCACAGAAGCTCCGCACTCTTCGAGTACCGTGGTGATAAACACACGGGAATCAGCTTCATCGTCCACGACGAGTACCTGTAAGCCATCTAGCGACGGTGGGTCGAATGACACTTTGCTTCCCACCGTTGGGTGTACCCGTTTCTCCTGGCTTGTCTCCAAGCGGACAGGCATCAGTGGAAGCTTGAGAATAAATGTCGCTCCCTGCCCTTCACCTTGACTTTCTGCACGAACTGTGCCACCGTGCAGTTCCACCAAGTGGCGCACAATCGCTAGACCAAGACCGAGTCCGCTGTACGATCGGGTAATCGAGCTATCAGCTTGACGAAAGCGGTCGAAAACATAGGGCACAAACTCAGAGCTGATGCCAACCCCTGTATCGATTACTGTTATTTCAATATGGGAGTTAACTCGTTCGAGGCGAACTTGGACACGTCCTTCTTTAGGTGTGAACTTGATCGCATTGGATAACAGATTCCAGATTACCTGTTGCAAGCGGTCTGAGTCACCTGCAACCGGCCCTGCCGCCGGATCGAGTACGCTTTGCAGTTGAATCGCCTTAGCATCAGCCGCTGGACGGGCGGTATCAAGCGCTGCTGCAATGACTGAAGCCAGCTCAACCGGGCGGACATTCAGGCGCAACTTACCCTGAATAACGCGAGAAACATCCAGCAAATCCTCCACCAGCTGTGCTTGTGCCCTAGCACTGCGCTCAATTGTCTCCATCGCCCGCGCGGTAGTTGCCTCGTCAAATTTGCGGGTATTGAGTAATTGAATCCACCCCAGCATGGCATTGAGGGGCGATCGCAATTCGTGGGAGAGAGTTGCCAAAAACTCGTCCTTCATCCGGTTCGCTGACTCCGCAGCGGCGCGTGCCTCCTGTTCCGAGGCAAGTAGCTGGTTGCGTTCGTCTTCAGCTCGCTTGCGTTCGGTGAAGTCGCGCATGATTTTGGCAAAGCCTCGTAGCTGCCCAGTCTCATCTCGTAAGGGCGTTACCATCCCACTTGCCCAGAAACGGGTGCCGTCCTTACGCACGTGCCAGCGTTCATCCTCAGCACGACCTTCTGTTACTGCCGTTTCCAGTTCTTGCTTATCTGCACCGCACTCTATGTCTTCAGGTGTAAAGATAATTGAGACAGATTGACCCAGTATCTCGGCTTCCTGATAACCTAAAATGCGCTCTGCCCCAACGCTCCAACGAATAAAAAGCCCGTCTGTGTCGAGGAAGAAAATTGCGTAGTCTTTGACATTCTCCAACAACAGGCGGAACCGCTCTTCGCTTGCCCGCAGCGCTTCCGATCCCCACTTGCGATCTGTGATGTCAGCGACGATGTAAACGGCACTCGTGAAAACTCCACTCTCGTTGAACACGGGATCTGTGGTTACAGACAACCATCGTTCACCACACCGTAGCTCCTCGTTCTCGCGGCGACGAGTCTCCTGGACACGAATCAAGGGAGTTACCTCGACGCAACCCAGCGTATCTTGCATCAGCTGCTGATAAAAGCAACCGTCGATCTCGCCGAACGGTTTTCTCAGAAGATTTGTCATGGCCCTGTTAGATCGCAAGATTCTGCCACAGCGATCTAGTAAACAAACACCATCGCTCATGGCATCGAATGTCGTTTGCCACTCCTTCGCCATTGCCAGCGCCGACTCTTCAGCCTCTCGGATGCGGAGCAGAGCTTTCACAGTAGCGAGCAACTCTATTGGCTCTACCGGCTGGGCTAGGTAACCATCTGCACCACTCTCTAACCCTTGTACCTTGTCCTTACTCTCGACAAAACTAGCAGACAAATGCAGTACGGGAATAGAGGAAGTAGCAGGGTTTGCCTTGATCCGGTGGCAAACCTCAAACCCATTAATATCAGGAAGCTGCACGTCAAGGATAATTAAGTCTGGCGGTTGCTGTGCGACCAATTGCAGAGCCATTTCGCCGGTGGCAGCCTCTTGAACCTCAAACCCCGCTTTCCGAAGCATCCGATTGACGACATAGCGATTGGCTTCGTTGTCGTCTACGTGCAAGATAGTGATCGGGGTGCTATCAGACATGGTCTTCCTCTCCAGTTTCCAGGACTAGCCCAGCTAAAAGGAGTGCTTCCCGGACAAGAGCGATCGCTACTTCACGCGATGGGTTCTCTTTTGAGAGAATCGCTACTGTGCTTTCAACAAGTACCGAGCGCTCCTCTGGTTCAAGAAGCTTTGAAGTATTAATAATTACCGGAATATTTTTACTAGCTGGATTGGCTTTTAGCTGTTTTAAAACCTCAAACCCGCTCATATCTGGCATAACTAGGTCGAGAAAAATGCAAGCAGGATTTTCTAAGCGGGCGTGACGGATGCCTTCGCCCCCTAAAGTTGCCTCAATTATCTTAAAATCAAAGCAATTTTTCCGGGTGCTGCTACCCGTACAATCGGCTAAATATTGCTTGAGTAGATACTGGGATACTGGGTCATCGTCAACAATCAAAACTTTTTGCAAATGCTCTCGCTTAACTAAAGTATTGAGTTTTTCGAGAAGCGATAATCGTTCCACTGGTTTAACAAAGAAGGCATCTGCGCCTAAGGCGAGAGCTTTCTTCTCGTTGTCAACAACGGTGATAACAACGATCGGGATATCTCGTGTCGAAGAGTTTGCTTTCATCTCAGAAAGTAAATCCCAGGTATTTTGCTCCTCAAGCAAGATGTCTAATAGCACAGCTCGTGGCTTAAACATTTGAAATGCTTGTTTTACTTGCTTGAGCGATCGCGCTGGGATAATCTGATAACTTGACCCCGCAAAATACTTCTCGTAAATGAACAGCGTCTCTGGGTTATCTTCTACAACTAATACCGGATAGCGAGTCGCATCTAACTGCAGAGTATCCGTTTCAAATGCCTCCTCTAGATCGCCCCTGTAAACGAGTGGTATGGTGGCGAAAAACGTGGAACCAAGCCCTGGTGAGCTTTTGATGAAGACACCGCCTCCCAGCAACTCGGCTAACTTCCGCGAAAGAGGCAGTCCTAAACCTGTTCCTTTAACCCGCTTTTGAAGGTGAGAATTCACCTGAATAAATTCCTCAAAGATCCGCTCAGTATCCTCAGGTGCAATTCCGATACCTGTATCAGCCACAGAGAAGACGACGGTGTTGCTATCTAGTTCAGCTCTGACGAGAACTTCACCTTTTTCGGTATATTTTAAGGCATTAGAAATAAAATTTCTCAGAATTTGGGCAACTTTGCCCTCATCAGTGCGGAGCGTGGGAAAGCCAACAGGTTCTTTAAAAACCAGAGAAATTGAGGAATTATCAATAAGAAGTGGTCGCAGCATTCCTCTGAGAGTAGCGAATAGTTCGCTCACTTCAAACTCATTCGGATGAACGACAATTTTTCCCGCCTCGACCTTTGCCAAGTCTAAAAGGTCGTTCACTAACTCCGAAAGACCTTCAGCCGATTGACGGATAAACGTCACTTGCTTTTCTTGATCGGCTGTCAATTCACCATCTATCCGATCTAGCAGCAGTCTGGAGAGAGACATAATCGAGTTGAGCGGCGTGCGAAACTCATGGCTCATATTGGAGAGGAAGCGAGTTTTGAGTTCATTGGCTCGCTGTAAAGAAACTGCTTTCTCGTCTAACTCGGCATATAATGCCACAACACCCCGATTGGTATCCTCTAGTTCGCGATTGACCTGCGCCAATTCGGCTTGACGCTTTTCTAGTTCCGCTAGAGTGCGAAGCAGTTCTTGGTTCTGTTGCTGAATTTCCTCAAATGGATTTTGAGGCGCTCTCATGACTAACTCATCAACAATCTGCCCCAAGCGCTTTGCTGTCAAGATCGGTGCCAGCTTCGGCAAGGTTTTTCCCATCAGCACTTCTGTTCCTTGCCCTGGCTTAGACTCGATCTGAAACCGATCCATCAGCCGCTTGGTGCCAATGATGCCTAAGCCCATTCCGGTTTCTGATTTATACTGTCCATCCAGAATAGTCTTCAGATTGGCGATGCCCGACCCTTGGTCACGAATGCATATCAACAAGCTCTGAGGCGATTCGCCTTCCACCCGAAATTCAACTTTACCCCCACTGGCATATAGGAAGGCGTTGCGGGCAATTTCAGATACAGCAGTGGCAATGCGCGTCCGATCTTGAGAGTCAAACCCCAAAGCTTGAGCAATCTGGCGTGCCCGCTGACGGGTCATAACGACATCTTGCTCGAATCGTATTTCTATGGTGAGGAGATTGGTCATTAGTCAATTGCTAATGGCTAATAGCTAATTAATTTATTGTTCATTAGCCTCTGCTCTTGAAGCTTTTCAGCTTTCTTGGCGAGTAACCAGCACAGTTACGTCATCGCGACCTCGGTTGAAATCGCGGTACAAAACTCCAGCGATCAGGCTGGGATGCCTGGTTATAAGACCAGCATAGCGATCCAAACGCCACTGCGTACCTAACCCATCGGAGTGCATTACCAAAAGCCCTCCGATGGGCCACTGATAGACAAATTCCTGAATTTTGCGAACCTCATGTCCGACAGTGCCGTTGTGGGAAACCATGCTATAGCTTCCTTCGGGAGAAAAAACGCAGCCAGCGATATTCCCAACTCCGGCAAAACGAACGACAAGTCGTTCAAAGTCCACTTCAGCGATCGCTAAAGCGGCTCCACGAGTACTCCGGAGAGCCGCGTGAGCCGCTTCAATAATCTCTTTGGGACTTTTGTAGACATTATCTCGAAATATCCTCACGGCTTCTATGGACGCTTGGGCGGCTAGAGGGCCGTGACCCAAACCATCCGCGACTAATAGCAGACTGCGACCGGGCTGTTGGTCGATTGCCCACGCATCACCCGACACCTCCTCCCCTGTCATCGGCAGGCACACTACGCCAATCTCTAGATTGTTGTTCGATTGCTTTGCGGGTATTGAGCTAGCCCAGAGGTGGCTTAATAAAGCTGTGCCCACCTTTGGAACAGAATGAATCTCGAAAAAAGTAGAAAGCCGATTAACTGCCCCCAAACCATTTCCAGGAGTCCCTGCTGTAGAAAAGCCGTCGCGCAGACACTGGCTGAGATTGCTGATTCCCGGCCCTTTATCCAAGGCTAGGATTTCTATACCCGCGATCTCATTTTTGGTTAAAGCTTGTAACAGCAGCAGACCGTCTTTAGCGTGCAGAACCAGGTTATTGGCGATCTCAGTGACGACAATACCAACCTGCCCCCGCTCAGTTTCGTTGAAGCCGAGACGATGTGCTAGAGCGATCGCTATCCGTCGCGCTTCACCAACCTGACTAGACTCTAAAATGGGCAAAGCGACGGGATAGTTCATGATTAACTTACCTTATACAGCGAGAAGGCTCACACTGTACCTGTACTCAGGTCAGTGTTGAGATGAATTGCGCGTGAGTTGAGGAGTGTGGTCTGACCACATTTGAGCGCAGTGAGAACCGGGAAGACCACAAC